>NZ_CP115174.1:2512000-2820500 GCF_027625475.1 Sphingomonas abietis | reverse complement strand
AACGGATGATCGTCGAAGGACGGATCGCGCTGGACGGCACGGTGCTCGATACACCCGCCACGATCCTGACCTCGCTTCAGGGCGTGACCGTCGACGGCAATCCGGTCGAGGCCGCCGACGCCTCGCGACTCTTCCTGTTCCACAAGCCGACCGGACTGATCACCGCCGCTTATGACCCCGCCGGCCGCGCGACGATCTATGATCGCCTGCCGCCTGGCCTGCCGCGGGTGATCCCGGTCGGCCGGCTCGATCTCAATACCGAGGGCCTGTTGCTGCTCACCAATGACGGCGAGCTCAAGCGCAAGCTCGAATTGCCCTCCACCGGCATCCCGCGCGTCTATCGCGCCCGTGCCTATGGCGAGGTGACACAGGAGATGCTCGAGTCGCTGATGGAAGGGATCACCATCGACGGCATCCGCTATGGCCCGATCGATGCCAATCTGGAGCGTCGCACCGGTGCCAATGTGTGGATCGAGATCAAGATCACCGAGGGCAAGAACCGCGAGGTGCGGCGCGTGCTCGAATATCTGGGCCTCCAGGTCTCGCGGCTGATCCGCGTCGCTTATGGCGAGTTCATCCTCGCCGATCTGCCGGCCGGCGAAGTGGTCGAGGTGCGCCAGCACGATCTCGAGGAGTTCAGGAAGACGTTGCGATGAAGGTTGGGCGATGAAGGTTGGGCGATGAAGGGCGGACGATGAAGGGCGGACGATGAGAATCATTGCCGGCCAGTGGCGCGGGCGACCGTTGAAGGCGCCGAAGGGTGACGAGACGCGCCCGTCGGCCGATCGCACCCGCGAAGCCCTGTTCTCGATGCTGGCGAGCCGGCTCGGCAGTTTCGAGGATCTCGCCGTGATCGATCTGTTCGCGGGCACCGGCGCACTCGGGCTGGAGGCTTTGTCCCGTGGCGCGGCGTCCTGCACCTTCGTGGAGCAGGACAAGGCGGCGCTAGACGCGCTGCGCGCCAATATCGCGAGCCTGGGTGCCCGCGCTGACGTGCGGGCGCAGGCGGTCGGCACGCTGGGCCCGAGCCCGCGGCCCTATGATCTGATGATGATGGACCCACCCTATGACATGCGGGCGGGCGTGCCGACGCTGGAGCGGCTGGCCCGGCTGGGTTGGCTGGCGCCGGGCGCGCTGGCCAGCGTGGAAGGGGAGCGCGCCGAGATCGTGACGCCGCAGGGCTTCGCGATCGAGACGGAGCGGCAATATGGCAAGGCCAAGCTCACTCTGCTGCGCTACGAAGGCTGATCGCCAGACGAACCCGCAGGCGATCGTCACCTGCGGGTTCGCTCCTGTCAGCGGGGATCGGCGGCGGCGAGCCTCACATCGTCATGCTGGCGGATGAGGGCCGTGATCTGCCGCGTGCCGCTGTCCTCCATCTCCTGCCGACAGCGGCTGCGGTCCACCGCGCCGGCGATGTCGCCGAGGCTGCTCGTGCAGGTGCCGGCGGCGATACGATGCAGGCGCCGGGCGAGCGTGGCCCGGCCTTTGGCGGTGGCGAGGTCGAGATCGGCATAGGAAATCCGGGCGCTGACCGGCTCGCGTGTCTGTGCGAGCGCGGGGGGGACGGCCATCAGGCAAGCGACGGCGATCGCCGCGAAGGCGACGTGAGAAAGACGGGGCATCGAAAATCTCCTGCGTGAGATCGGTTTGACGCGCACATATTCGTTCGCATCCGCCGCGCGGGGGCGCCGGGCGATACCGCCGGCTGTCCCGGTCGGTAGGTTTCCCGCTAGGCTCCGATCGTGACGAGTCGGCTGTCGCTTCGATGACAGCCGGTGGGGGGCGTGGCGTCCGTTGACCCGCACCACGCGACTGCCTACCTCCGCCGGACCATGCATGCGCTGACCCTTCTAGACATCATCGTCCTGCTCTTCGTCGGGGGTGGCGCCCTTCTCGGTGTGCTGCGCGGCTTCGTTACCGAGGTGCTGTCGCTATTTGCCTGGGTGGCGACCGTGATCGCGTTGAAGCTGTTCTACACGCCGGCTGCCTTGGTCATCGGATCATGGATGCATATGAGGGCTGGAGCTTCGCTGCTCGCCTTCGTGCTGGTGTTCGCGATCGTCTTCTTCGGCGGCCGGATGGTGGCGCAGCGGATCGGGCGGCGCACGCGCGATTCGATCCTCGGCCCGATCGATCGCACGCTGGGGCTGGGATTTGGCGCGCTGAAGGGGCTGATCGGCGTCACCCTGCTCTTCATGTTCGGCAACCTCGTCTATGATATCGGCTATGGCGGGGCATCGCCCCGCCCGGAATGGGTGCGCGAGGCGCGCAGCATCGCGCTGCTCCAGGCCAGCCGCCACGCGATCGATGACATGATCGCCAAGCGACGCGGCGAACATGCGGACGTGGAGAATGTCAGCGGGCCGACCAATTAAAGGGCATCGGGCCGAGCTTCTGCGATGCTGAAGGGGTGACGGCGCGGCAACGCTCGCCTATCTCTCGGCCCATGTCGGCTGCCCTCTACAATCCCACGATATTGCGGCTTGCCGCGTCCATTCCCCATGACGTCCGGCTTGCCGACGCGGAAGGGTCATCCGAGAAGCGCTCGGCGGTGTGCGGTAGCCGGGTGACGGTGGATGTCATGCTCGATGAACGGGGCCGGGTCTCGGCGATCGGGCAGGAGGTGCGCGCCTGCGCATTGGGCCAGGCCTCGGCCGCGCTGATGGGGGCGCATGCCATCGGCCGGTCGGTGGAGGAAATCGATGCCGCGCGCGATGCCGTGACAGGCTTCCTCGCCGGAGAGCGTGACGATCCGGGCGACTGGCCGGGCCTCGATATCTTCCTGCCGGCGCGCGATTATCCGGCACGGCATCCGTCGATCCGTCTTGCCTTCGAGGCCGTGGCCGATGCGGCCCGCACCGCGCTCGCGCGACGGCAGGCGGCGGCATGACGCCGACCGACAATCTGCTGCGCGATGGCGTGATCATGCTCGGCGCAGCGGTGCCCGCCGTGCTGCTGTTCCGGCGCTTCGGCCTGGGCGCGGTGCTCGGTTATCTCGTCGCCGGTATGGTGATCGGGCCGCAGATGCTCGATCTGGTCGGCGACGCGCAGGGCAAGATGGGGATCGCCGAGATCGGCATCACGCTGCTGCTGTTCCTCGTCGGGCTGGAGCTCAATCCGCGAAGATTGTGGGATCTCAAGCGCGAGATCTTCGGCTTCGGCACGGCCCAGGTGGTGGTGGCGGGTCTGGCGATCACGGTCGTGATCTGGGGGCTGGCCGGCTTCACGCCCAAGGCCGCGCTGGCGATCGGCCTGCCGCTGGCGCTGTCGTCCACCGCCCAGGTGCTGCCGCTGCTGCGCTCGCAGGGGCGCCTCCATACCCAGTTCGGTGAACGCGCTTTCTCGATCCTGCTGTTCCAGGATCTCTCGATCGTCCCGCTGATCACGATCATCGCTGCGCTGAGCCGCGCTCCTGCCGACGTCCACGCGCCGCCGGGCTGGCTGCTGGGGCTCTACACGGTTGGGGCGATCATCGCACTGGTGCTGGCCGGTCGCTACGTGCTGACGCCGGTGCTCAAGCTGATCGGCAATCTCGGCGAGCGCGAGATGTTCGTGGCGACCGGCCTGTTCACCGTGCTGGCCGCATCCGCGCTGATGGAATGGCTGCACCTTTCGACCGCGCTCGGTGCGTTCGTGGCGGGCGTGATGCTGGCCGACTCGCCCTACCGGCATGAGCTGGAGGCGGATGTCGAGCCGTTCCGCTCGATCCTGCTCGGGCTGTTCTTCCTCACCGTCGGAATGCTGCTCGATCTGACCGCGATCGCGACGCGCCCCCTGTTCGTGCTCGGTATCGCCGCCGCGCTGATCGTGGTGAAGACGGGCGTGCTCTATGGCATCGCGCGGCTGGCGAAGATGGAGAGCCGCTCCGCCTTCGCGCTCGGGCTGCTGCTGAGCCAGGGCGGCGAATTCGGCTTCGTGCTGTTCGGGCAGGCGCAGTCCGCCTATCTGATCGCCCCCGAAGCGGCGAGCCTGATGTCGGCGGTGGTGACGCTGTCGATGGCGACGACGCCGTTCCTGATGTCGCTCGCCCGGCGTTTCGGCGGCGAGGAGGCGGGTGCCAAGTTGCGCGGCATCGCCGGGCCGGAAGAGGCCGAGCAGGCGAGCGCGATCGTGGTCGGCTATGGCCGTTTCGGCCAGACCGTCACCCAGATGCTGTTCGCCCACGGCATGTCGCTCACCATCGTCGATCTCGACAGCGAGATCATCGACATCGGCGACCGCATGGAGATCAAGATCTATTATGGCGATGGCACCCGCATCGATCTGCTGCGGCAGGCGGGAGCGGACGAGGCCGAGATGATCTGCTTCTGCATCGATGGCGAGCAGCCGAACGTCGAGGTCATCGAGGCTATCCAGGCTGCTTTCCCGCATGCACGCCTGCTGATCCGTGTGTTCGATCGGCGCGGCGTGCTGGCGCTCAAGAAGGTCGGTCTGGCCAAGTCCGGGGTGCGTGAGGTATTTGAAAGCGCGATCAAGATGGGGCGGATGGCGCTCGATGCGATGGGCGTCGATGCCGAGGAGATCCATCGCATCGAAGAGGATTATCGCGAGCGCGATCTGCGCCGCCTGCGCGCCCAGCATGAGGCGGGTGAACTCCGCGTCACCTCCGCACTCGGCCTGATGTACCGACCGGGGCATGCCACCGACAGCCTAGAAGAAAGCGCCAAGGCGTGAGCGTGGGGGCAGACCCTCATGAGAGGCGCACGCTCGGTGTGCTGGCGAGCTTGTCCGGCGCGGTGGCGGTGGTGGCCGGTGCCTATGGCGCGCATGGCGCGAGCGGGGTGGCCGCCGAATGGCTCAAGACGGGATCGCATTATCAGTTGATCCACGCGGTGGCGGCACTGGTGGCGATCGGCCGGCCGGCCGGGCGCTTGGCCGGCTGGTGCTTCATCGGCGGTGGCGGGCTGTTCGCGGCGACGCTCTACGCGATGGCCTTCGGCGCGCCCCACTGGCTCGGCGCCGTCACCCCGCTGGGCGGCATGGGACTGATCATCGGCTGGCTGGCGCTGGCCGTGGGGGCTGGGCGTTCCCGCTAGGTCCGTCGTCGCCCGATCAGGCGATGGTGCCGGTCCGTTCGTCGTCCAGGAAGCGGGCGACCTCGGCGAGATCGACATTCTTGTCGAGGAAGGTCTGCCCGATCCCGCGGGCCAACAGGAAGGGCAGCTTTCCGCCCGCCATCTTCTTGTCGTGGAGCATGTGTGCGACGAGGGCGTCGCCTGTCGTATCGACACCGGCAGCCGCCAGCGTCGTCGGCAGGCCGACCATCGCGAGATGGCGCGAAACCCGTGCCGCATCGCCGGGCGGGCATAATCCGATACGGGCCGAGTAGCGGAAGGCCAGCGCCATGCCGCAGGCCACGCCCTCGCCATGAAGCAGGCGCTCGCCGAAGCCGGTCTCGGCTTCCAGGGCGTGGCCGAAGGTGTGGCCGAGGTTGAGCAGCGCGCGCACGCCGCCCGTCTCGCGTTCGTCGGCGGCGACGATGCGGGCCTTGGCGGCGATGCTGGTGGCAATCGCGTGGGTACGCGCCGTCGGGTCGCCGGCGAGCAGGGCGGCGGCATTCGCCTCGCACCAGTCGAAGAAGGCAGGATCGTCGATCAGTCCATATTTCGCCACCTCGGCATAGCCGGCGGCGACCTGCCGAGCGGGCAGTGTGTCGAGCGTGTCGGGATCGATCAGGACGTGGGAGGGCTGGTGGAACGCCCCGATCAGATTCTTGCCGGCGCGGGTGTTGATCGCGGTCTTGCCGCCGACCGACGAATCGACCTGGGCGAGCAGGGTGGTCGGCACCTGGACGAAGCCGCAGCCCCGCTTGAGGATCGCGCAGGCGAAGCCGACCAGATCGCCGATCACGCCGCCGCCGAGCGCGATCACATTGTCGGAGCGCTCGATGCCGAGACCGAGCAGCCGATCGCACAGCATTTCAAGCTGGGGCCAGCTCTTGGTGGGTTCGCCGGGCGGCAGGATAATCGGCTCGACCAGCAGGCCGGCGGCTTCGAGCGACGCCCGCAGGATCGGAAGCTGGGCTGCGGCGACATTCTCGTCCGTCACCACCACGAATCGCCCGCGCGGGGCATATCCGGCCAGTCGCATGCCGGCCTGTGCCATGGCGCCGGCCTCGATCGAAACCTCGTAGCTGCGATCACCGAGGGACACGGGAACGATGGTCATAGCGCGAGCGCCTTCAGGATCGAATCCACGGTCGCGTCATGCGGCAGCGGTTCGGAACGGATATGGACGGGAGCAAGCGCGTAGATCGGGTTGCGCTTGGCCGAAAGCTCGATCAGCGCCTCCCTCGGATCGCGGTCGCGCAGCAAGGGACGGTCGTCGCGCCGGCTGACCCGCTCGACCAGGACGTCGATATCGGCATCCAGCCATATGGCGGTGGCGCGCGCGAGGATGAGAGCGCGGGTGTCGTCGTTCATGAACGCACCGCCGCCGGTGGCGATGACCTTGGGATGACCGTCGATCAGCCGGGCGATCACCCGGCGTTCGCCGTCCCGGAAGCCCTCCTCGCCGAAACGCGCGAAAATGTCGGGGATGGAGAGGCCGGCGGCCTGCTCGATTTCGCGGTCTGCATCGATGAACGGCAGGTGCAAACGCGTCGCGAGCCGGCGGCCGACGGTGGATTTTCCGACGCCCATCAGCCCCACCAGCACAAGGGGCCGGCGTTTCGGCAGCGACGCTGAGGCGGGGCGTTGCGGGGGCGGGGTTTGCGGCATGGCGCCGGGGCTATACACAGGGCTACGGGATGGGGCAAAAGCCGGCTCCTTCGCTTGTGCCTTCTTTTTCTTTTTGCGCCGGGAAACACATGTCGCGTGCCAGCATCACTCTGATCGTTATCGTCGCCCTGATCGTCGCCGGCCTCGTCTGGCTGTCCCGGCGTAACGTCAATGTGACGCCGCATCATATCGAGACGGTGGTGACGCTGAACGGCGCCGCGGATGCGTCGGCGCACTAAGGCGGCGGCCGGCCTGCTGGCCGGTGCCGCTCTGCTGGCTGTCGCGATTCCCGCGGCGTTCGGGCAGTCGCCGCAGTCGCTGCTGCCGCCCGGCTTCGGCTCCGCGCCGAAGGCGCAGCCGGCCGCGCCGACGCCACCGGCCCCGCCGGTCCCGTCGCCTGCCAGGTCTCCGGCTCCGTCCGGCGACGAGGGCGATGACGTGCAGGAACTGCCGACGCTGTCGCTTGCGCCGCCGACGCAGGACCAGGCCGATGCCGCCGACGTACAGGCCGACGCGGACAAGGCCACCGCTGCGGCGAAGGCCGCGGCCGCGCTGCTGCGTGAGCAGGACATTCCGGAATTCGCGCGCCGGTCGACCGATCATATCGGCTTCCTCAGCCCAACGGTGACCGGCATCCCGCAGGATGGCTTCGGCAACACGGCGGGTCGCTATCTCAAGACGCTGATGGCGCGGATGGATGCCCCGATCGCGTCGCGCTGGGTATCGATGCTGCTGCGGCGCGTGCTGACCACCGATATCGAGACGCCGGGCGGGGTGAATGCCTCCGACTGGGTGGCGGAACGCGCTTTGCTGCTCACGCGCATGGGTGAGGCCGACGCGGCGCGGCTGCTGGTCCAGCGCGTCGATCCCGACAAGGCGACACCACGTTATTATGACGCAGTGCTCGAAGCGGCGATGGCGACCGCCGATCCCGGTGCGCTGTGCCCGGTCGCGGAACCGGCCGACGGCGCCTTGCAGAGCGCGACCTGGCCGCTGGCCCGTGCGATGTGCGCCGGGCTTCAGAATGAGGGCGGAACGGCCAGCGCGCTGATCGATCGCGCGCGATCGCTGCCGAACGCGGCGAGCGGTATCGATCTGGCGCTGGCCGAGCGGGTCGTCGGTTCCGGCACCAGCGCGCGACGTGCCCCCGACGTGCAATGGACCAGCGTCAATAGCATGACCAGCTGGCGCTTCGGCCTCGGCAGCGCGCTGGGCATGACGATTCCCGATTATCTGCTCGATCAGGGCGGGCTGGCGATGCAGGGCTGGCGGGCGCGCGCGCCGATGCTGCCGGTCGCGAGCCGGCTCAAGGCGATGCGGGTCGCCGCGACGTTGGGGGTGATGTCGTCGGCCGATCTGGTCGATGCGCTGTCGCAGGTCGCGGAAAGCGGCGATCCCTATGCGATGGACGACACGCCTGCCGGTCGATTGCGCAAGGCTTATGCCGCGCAGGACGAATCGGATCGCGTCGCCGCACTGCGGGCGCTGTGGGCGAATCCCGAAGACGAGCGCGATCAATATGCCTCGCGCATCCTCACCGCGCGTGCGGCGGCGCGGATCAACCCATCATCCGATTATGCGGCGGATGCGTCCGCGCTGATCGGGGCGATGCTGTCGGCCGGGTGCGACATCCAGGCGCAGCGCTGGGCCGACGTCGTGCGCGGCGCCAAGGGAACGGCCGGCGACGAGGCCTGGGCGCTGATGGCGGTCGGCGCGCCGCGGCTGATGGTCGATGTCGATACGGATCGCGTTGCGGATTTCGGATCGGGCGGTCGCGGATCGGCGTTGCTGCGCGCGCAATTCCTCTATGTCGGTCTGGCGGCGCTCGGGCGCATCCCGCCCCGCGATGCCGAGGCGCTGGCGCAGAAGCTCCATGTGAACATGGGCGATCGCAACGCATGGACGCAGGCGATCGATCAGGCGGCCGCCAAGCGCGAACCGGCGACGGTGGCGCTGCTGGCGGCGGTGGGGATGCAGACCACGGACTGGAGCCAGGTGTCGCCCGTATTCCTCTATCACATCATCGCGGCGCTGCGGGCCGTCGGCTTCGAGCCGGAGGCGCGGATGGTGGCGGCCGAAGCCCTGATGCGGACATGAGGCCGGGCGCGGCGTTCGCGCAGGGCGAGGACGCACGCGCCATCGAGCGCTTCCTGGAGGCGTTGGCTGCCGAAGCCGGGGCTTCGCGCAACACGCTGCTGGCTTATGGGACGGATCTGCGTAGCGCCTCGGCCGTGTTGGAGGGAGCGCTCGGCACTGCCGGCCCTGACCAACTCGGCAGGCTGGGCGAGCAATGGTCGGGTTTGGCCCGGGCGACGATCGCACGGAAATCGGCTGCACTGCGCCGTTTCTATCGCTTCCTGATGGATGAAGGCGAGCGGGCGGACGATCCGTCGGTCGCACTGCCGCGCGGACAGGTGCGACGTCCGCTGCCCCGGATTTTGAGTCATGCCGATGTCGACCGGCTGTTCGCGGTACTGGAAAAACGGGTGGCCGATCCTGGCAGGCCCGAGGATTTGCGCGCCGCCGCGCTGGTCGAACTGCTCTACGGATCGGGGCTTCGCGCGACCGAGCTGGTCTCGCTGCCGCGGGCGGCGATCCGTTCGGGCCAGCCCTTCCTGATCCTCAAGGGCAAGGGCGGGCGCGAACGGCTGGCGCCGATCTCGGAGCGTGCGCTGGCGGCAGTGGAGGCGTGGCGGGCGCTGGTGCCGGCGGGGCAGCCATGGCTCTTTCCCTCCGGCAAGGCGTATCTCAGCCGCGTAAGGCTCTATCAGCTGATTCGTGCGCTCGGCGCCGAGGCCGGCATCCCGCCCGATCGGATCAGCCCGCATGTCCTGCGCCACGCCTTCGCCACGCATCTGCTGGAAGGCGGTGCCGATCTGCGCGCCCTGCAGACCATGCTCGGTCATGCCGATATCGCGACGACGCAAATCTATACCCATGTCGATAATCGCAGGCTGATCGCGCTGGTGAACGAGCGCCATCCGCTGGCGGATGGCAGCGCGGCCGAATCGGCGTCCGTTGACGACCCGGAGCAGGCGGCCTAATCGCTCGATCCATGATGTTTCTCGATTTCGAAAAGCCGATCGCCGAACTGCGCACCCGCGTGGCGGAGCTGCGTGACACCGCCGATTCGGGCTCGCTCGATATCGAGCAGGAGGTGCAGAAGCTGGAGGCCAAGGCCGACAAGATGCTGCGGGATACCTATGCCAAGCTGACGCCGTGGCAGAAGACCCAGGTCGCGCGGCATCCGCAGCGCCCGCATCTCAAGGATTATATCGCCGGTTTCGTCGACGATTTCATGCCGCTCGCTGGCGACCGCGCCTTTTCCGACGATCAGGCGATCATCGGCGGCTTCGGCCAGATCGGCGGGCGCCGGGTGATGGTGATCGGCCATGAGAAGGGCGAGGATACCGCGACCCGGCTCAAGCATAATTTCGGCATGGCCAAGCCCGAAGGCTATCGCAAGGCGATCCGGCTGCTCGAACTGGCCGATCGCTTCGGGCTGCCGGTGGTGACATTGGTCGACACCTCGGGAGCCTTTCCCGGCGTGCAGGCTGAAGAACGCGGGCAGGCGGAAGCGATTGCGCGCTCCACCGAGGCCTGTCTGGCGCTCGGCGTGCCGATGGTATCGGCCGTGGTGGGCGAGGGCGGCTCCGGCGGTGCGATCGCGCTGGCGGCGGCGAACCGCGTCTTGATGTTCGAACATGCGGTGTATTCGGTGATCTCGCCCGAAGGCTGCGCCTCGATCCTGTGGCGCACGGCCGAGAAGGCCGCCGATGCCGCCGATGCGATGAAGATCACCGCGCAGGATCTGGAAAAGCTCGGCGTCGTCGATCGGATCGTGCCGGAACCGGTGGGCGGTGCGCATCGCGATCGGGCGGCGGCGGTCGCAGCACTCGGCGTAGCGCTCGGCGAAGAGCTGGATGCGCTTGCGCCTCTATCGGCGGCCGAAGTTCGGCAGCGCCGCCGGGACAAGTTCCTCTCCATCGGCTGAGCCGGCCGGCCTTCGCGAAGGCTGCTTGCGCGCCATCTGTGCGCCTCTGCTCAAACGAAAAGAGCCGGCGGGAATGTCCCGCCGGCTCTTCTGTTGCGACGATCAGCCGTTATCAGCCGGTCGAAGCCATGTTCGTCGACACCTTGTTGAAGGTGTTCTTCAGATTCGAGCCGAGCGCGCTCATCGCGGAAATCGCGGCGACGGCGATCAGAGCGGCGATCAGGCCGTACTCGATGGCGGTGGCACCCTTGTTGTTCTTCAGAAGCTTGCGCATGAAATTTCTCCTACGTCTCGTCCGTAACACTACCCGGCTTCGCCCTTCGGCTTGGCAAGGAGCGATGTACGTCGAAGGGGGTTGCCAAATGTTTAAATCCCAGCCGAAGAACTTATCGTAAACAATGGGTTAAGCATCTGTTGAGGAGAGGACATCGTTTTTGACGTGATTGATCGTGCCGGTGACATGGACGGCGAGAGACTGGACCGCGACCAGCATGACGACGAAGATCAGCGCGAGAATGAGCCCATATTCAATGAGCGTCCCTCCGCGTTCATCGCGTACAAAATCGCGGATTTTCCGCACACATGTCCCCTGTTATCCTCACGTCCCTATTTCCCGAATATTCGTTTAGGCTTAAGGAAGATTTACGCCCATGGAACCATGTTTCGGGTTATTACTGGTTTCGGCGGCGGCCTTGATCGATGCGGACGGACGCGTGCTGGTCCAGCAGCGTTCGCAGGGAGCGCTGGCGGGACTATGGGAGTTTCCAGGCGGCAAGATCGAGCCTGGCGAGACGCCGGCCGGGGCGCTGGTCCGCGAACTGCATGAGGAACTGGGCATCGATGTGGAGGCGGCATGTCTTGCGCCTGCCGCCTTTGCCAGCGAGCCGCTCGGCGCACGCCATCTTCTCCTGCTGCTCCATGTCTGCCGCAAGTGGCAGGGAATCCCGCAACCTCTGGAGGCGTCGGCGCTGCGGTGGGTGAGGCCGGTCGAACTCCATGCGCTCGACATGCCGGCACCGGACAGGCCGCTGATTGGGCTGCTCGAGGCGCTGGTCTAGGGTCTATCCCTTGGTCTTCAGCGCGCTGGCCAGCGAGGCCACCGCGCTGCCACGCCGGGCCGGCTTGGGTTGCGAGGCGTCGGGAGCCCATCCGATCAGGTAGACAATCTCGAACGTCTCGGTGACGCGCCCATCCTCGTCGGCTTCGGACAGGAAGGCGCCATGCGCGGCGGCAGCCTGCATCCGGCCGAGCGGCTGGCGGTCGCCGGCCAACACGCCGCCCTGCGCGCCGAAACGGAGATCGGCCAGCAGCCCGTCGAGGCCGCGATAACGCGCGTCGAGCGCTTCGCCGTCCGACACCGGCAGCGCGAAGCCGGCTCGCGCCAGCAGGTCGCCGGCCGAACGCACGTCGATCTGCGGATGGATGCGCGGCGCTACCCCGCCGCCGCCCGCGAAATCGGCCTGGAGCATCGCGGCGCGCAGGCGCGGCAGGCTGCCGGCGCCGAGGAAGCCGGCCATGAACAGCCCGTCCGGCCGCAGCACGCGGCGGGCGAGCAGCAGCGCGCCGGGGACGTCATTGACGCTATCCAGCACGCCCGCCGAGATCACCAGATCGAACGCGCCATCGGCGAAGGGCAAGCGGTCTTCGTCGCACTGGACACCGCTGGCCGCCCTGGCCGCTCCAAAGCCGGCATCGGCAATGACCACCCACAGCCCCTTGGCGCGGAGGGCCTCGCCGATCCGGCCATCGCCGGCGCCGATCACCAGCGCACGCGTGAAGGTCCGGTCGATCGCTTCCAGGCGGGCGAGCAACTCGTCGGCGATGTGATGGGTCAGGAATCCATGATCCTCGAAACGCGCGAGGGCGCGATCGCGGCGGGCGCGGCGGCGGCGGCGATCGAACGGCTCGGGAGGGGAGGATGCCATGGCGAGGCTTGTGCCGTGCCGCCTGCCGACGGACAAGCAGAACATGGCTTCCTCCGCTGCCCGACTGCTGCGCATCGTCTGCTCGACGACGCTCGATGTCATCTTGCCGCCGCGCTGCCCCGGCTGCGGCCTGATCGTGGACGGCGATCATCGCTTTTGCGTCGATTGCTGGCAGAAGCTCGAATTTCTGGGCAGCCCCGCCTGTATGCGTTGTGCCGTGCCCCTTCCGCACGATCTCGGCGTCGATGCGATGTGCGGCGCATGCCATGCCGATCCGCCCGCATTTGATCGCGCCGCGGCCGCCGTCGCTTATGGCGAGGTCGCGCGAACGGTCGCCTTGCGGTTGAAATATGGTGGTCGGCCGGGTGTCGCGCGGATGATGGCGAAGCAGATGGCGCGGCTCGTCGGTGAGGTTCCTCCGGACACTCTGGTCGTGCCGGTGCCGCTGCATCGCTGGCGGCTATGGTCGCGGGGTTATAATCAGGCACTGCTGATCGCGCGGGGCGTCGCCGACCGGGCGGGGCTGGAGTGCGCCCCGGATCTGTTGATCCGGGCAAGGGCGACGCCGGTGCTGCGTGGCCTCGGCCGGAAGGATCGTGCCAAGGCGGTGGCGGGGGTCTTTGCAATGTCCATTGCCGGCAAGCGGGCGGTGAAGGGGCGGGCTGTGCTGCTGGTCGATGACGTCTATACCAGCGGTGCCACCGCCGGGGCCTGCGCCAAGGTGCTGCGACGGGCCGGCGCGGCCGAGATACGGCTGCTCTGCTGGGCGCGCGTCCTGCGCGACGATGAGGCGCAGCGTTGACAATCCGGCCTGCCATCCACAGGTCTCTGGAAACGAAAGGATCACGCATCATGGCCAAAATCGAGATGTATACCAAGATGGGCTGCCCCTATTGCTCGCGGGCGCGGCAGCTGCTGGCGTCCAAGGGCGCCGCCTATGAGGAGATCGACATCACCATGGGTGGCCCGAAGCGGCAGGAGATGCTGGAGCGCGCACCGGGGCACACCACCGTTCCCTCGATCTTCATCGACGGCCAGCATGTCGGCGGGTCGGACGATATCGCCGCGCTCGACGCGAAGGGCGAGTTGGATCGGCTGCTGGCCGCCTGACGATCATGCGGATCGCCGTCCTCCAGATGACCAGCGGGATCGATCCCGCCGCCAATGCCCGCACGCTCGTGTCCGCGATGGACGAAGCGGCCGCGGGGGGTGCCGCGATCCTGTTCACGCCGGAGATGAGCGGTCTGCTGGATCGCGATCGCCGGCGCGGGGCGGCGTCGATCGTCGGCGAGGCGGACGATGTCGTGCTCGCGGCGGCCCGCGCGGCGGCGGCGCGGCTCGGGCTGTGGGTGCAACTCGGTTCGCTGGCGCTGCGGCCGGGCGGTGACGAGACCCGCTACGTCAATCGCGGCTTCCTGATCGACGCCGGCGGCGACATCCGCACCCGCTACGACAAGCTCCATCTGTTCGACGTCGATCTCGCGACCGGCGAGAGCTGGCGTGAATCCGCGGCCTATGCGCCGGGGGCCGGCGCGGTGGTGGCGGAGACGCCGGCAGGGAAGCTGGGTTTCTCGATCTGCTACGATATGCGTTTTCCCGATCTTTATCGCGCGCTCAGCAATGCCGGTGCCGAGATTCTCGCCGTGCCGGCTGCGTTCACGGTGCCGACCGGTCAGGCGCATTGGCATGTGCTGTTGCGGGCTCGCGCGATCGAGGCGGGATGCTTCGTGATCGCCGCCGCGCAGGTGGGCGAGCATGAGGATGGCCGTCTGACTTATGGCCACTCGCTGGTGATCGATCCGTGGGGCGAGGTCTTGCTCGACATGGACGAGGCGACCGGCGTCGGCTTCGCCGAGATCGACCTCGATCGCCTCCGCGACGTGCGCGCGCGGATTCCGGCACTGAAGCATCGCCGGCCGATCCCCGACGTGGCGCAGGCATGATCGTCTTCGATCTCGCTTGCTCGTCCGGTCATGTGTTCGAGGCGTGGTTCGGTAGCCAGGCCGACTATGACGATCAACACGCGCGCCACCTGGTCTCCTGCCCGATCTGCGGGGACGGGGATGTGGGCAAGGCGCCGATGGCGCCGCGCATTTCGACGGGCGGCAAAGGCGCGCCGGATGCGAGGGCCGTGATGCAGGCGATGATGATGGCACAGGCGAAGATGCTCGCCGGCTCCGAGGATGTCGGCTCCCGATTCGCCGCCGAAGCACGGGCCATCCATGTCGGTGATGCCGAGAATAGGGTGATCCACGGCCAGGCCACGCCGACCGAAGCGAAGATGTTGGTCGAAGAGGGCGTGCCGGTCGCGCCGCTGCCCTTTCCGGTGCGCGATCCGGCGCGGGACAATTGACCGGGAACAGAGCCTCGCCTAACGCTCCGCATCGGAACGGTTCCGTAGCTCAGCCGGATAGAGCGCCACTTTCCTAAAGTGGGCGTCGGGGGTTCGAGTCCCTCCGGGACCACCAATCATCTTACCGCCCATCGATCGAATTGGCTGGTCGAAGGGCGATGGTGGCGAGGCTGTCGGTCTCGACAAGAGGAGTAGCCGCTGATGACCATCGATTTCGGACAGCCCGCGACCTTGATCGACCTGGACGGCACCGCGCCGCTGATCGGCACGCTCGGCGATTGCGCGAAGCATTTCCGGATGCTGACGCCCGCCGCCCGGGCTGATGCCCGGGTGCTGCTCAGCCAGCCCACGGCACGTGCCGGCCGCAGGACGCGGACCTGGGTGCTCAATCCGGACGAGATCGACCGGCTGGCGGGGCATCTCGCGGGCGAGTTCCTGCGGGACGAATAGACCGTCGGCCGCCGGACGACGTCGATCGGTGCCTTTTCGATAAATTCGAACGATTGATCCTGATTTATGGCGGTGGCTGCGATGCCCGTGCGCCGCTAGGTCTTCTGCCGAGTTCAGCGCCGCCGTCTGGCGCCGCTTTCGGGAGAACGATTATGGCGAAGGTTCTGGTCCTCTATCATTCCGCTTACGGGCATATCGAGCAGATGGCCGAAGCCATGGCGGAAGGCGTGCGGGCCGGCGGTGCCGAGGCGGTGATCCGTCGGGTGCCCGAAACCGTGCCGGAAGAGGTCGCCAAGGCGTCCTACTTCAAGCTCGACCAGAAGGCCGAGATCGCGACCGTCGCGGAGCTCGAGGATTATGATGCGATCATCATCGGCGTCGGCACCCGTTTCGGGCGTATGCCCTCGCAGATGGCGACCTTCCTCGATCAGGCCGGCGGCCTGTGGGCACGCGGCGCGCTCAACGGCAAGGTCGGCGCGGCCTTCGTCTCGACTGCCAGCCAGCATGGCGGGCAGGAGACCACGCTGTTCTCGGTCATCACCAACCTGCTGCATTTCGGCCTCACCATCGTCGGCCTACCCTACAGCTTCCAGGGTCAGCTCAAGGTCGACGAAGTGACCGGCGGATCGCCTTATGGCGCCACCACGATCGCGGCAGGCGATGGTTCGCGCCAGCCGAGCGCCACCGAACTCGACGGCGCCCGCCACCAGGGCGAGCTGGTCGCGAAGACGGCGATCAAGATCTTCGGCTAAGTTCCTGTAGCGTTCGCGTAAAGGGCGGCGATCCTTCGGGATCGCTGCCCTTTTTTGCTTGAAGAGCGGTGTTGCCGTCCCCACAGCAACCGGATGACGCAACACCCCGAGGATGGCGATCTGGTCGCCGAAACCCCCAAACTGCCGGTGCCGGACGATGTGGCGGAGGCGATCCGCACGCTGATCCGCTGGGCCGGCGATGATCCCTCGCGCGAAGGCCTGCTCGATACCCCCAAGCGGGTGGCGCGCGCATGGAAGGAATATTGCTCGGGCTATGGCAATGATCCCGGCTACCATCTGTCCCGGACGTTCGAGGAGGTGGGCGGTTACGACGATGTCGTGCTGCTGAAGGACATCCCGTTTCAGTCGCATTGCGAGCATCATATGGCGCCGATCATCGGCAAGGCCTCGATCGCCTATCTGCCCAAGGACCGCGTGGTCGGCATCTCCAAGCTGGCGCGCGTGCTCCAGGGGTTCGCGCGCAGGCTCCAGGTGCAGGAGCGGCTGACCGCGCAGGTCGCCGACTGCATCTGGGACAAGCTCCAGCCGGCCGGCGTCGCGGTGGTGATCGAGGCAAGCCACGCCTGCATGACCGCGCGCGGGGTGCGGACGCCCGGCGTCGGCATGGTGACCAGCCGGATGCTCGGCGTATTCCGCGACGATGAGCGCAGCCGCCAGGAAGTGCTCAGCCTGATGGGCTATTGAGCGGCTGGGCACCGGCCCGTTTTTGAGGCGGCGTGCCGCCTGTCGCACCGGGGCATAGGTCGCGCGCCGGCTGGAACCGACGCCGTAGCGCGGCGCCCCTCGCGACGGCCGCGCTCATGGTGGTGACGGGACATCGGCGCGGGGTGGGGCGATGGCGCCGAGCAGGCCTGGGCGGCGAGCCTCCCGCCCCGGTTGCTTGATCCCGGTGGCGGCAATGGTGGCCCGCCGATCAGCGGCGAAAGCGACGGGATGGACCTGCCGTGACGCGACCCCCTGTGCGGGGCGGTCTTTCCTGCCTATCTGATAGGCATGGCCGATAACGACAGCGTCTTCTCCGCATATCATCACTGGCAGGGCGGCCCGATGGCGATCGCCACGGTTCTCTCGACCTGGGGGTCCGCACCGCGCCCGCGCGGCAGCCACATGCTCGTCCACGCCGATGGGCGGCTGGAGGGATCGGTGTCGGGGGGCTGTGTCGAGGGCGAGGTGCTGGCCGTCGCGGCGGAGGTGATCGCGAGCGGTCGGCCGCAACGCCATCGCTATGGCGTGACCGCCGATTCGGCTTGGCAAGTCGGGTTGCCATGTGGCGGCGATATCGAGGTGCTGGTCCAGCCTGTGGGCGAGGCTGGTTTCCCGCCGGCGCTGTTCGATGCGATTGAGACGGCTCGGGCAGAGGGGCGATCGCTGCCGGTGCGAACCGATCTCGCCAGTGGCGCGAGCATGATCGGCGAAGCACCCGATGGCGATGCCTTCGTCAACCGCTACCCGCCGCCGCGCCGGCTACTGATCGTGGGAGCGGTCCAGATCGCCCAGTCGTTGGTGGGGATCGCGCGAACATTGGGCATCCGGCCGGTGGTGATCGATCCGCGTGCCCGCTTCCTGACCGCCGAGCGTTTCCCCGATGTCGATCTGGACGATCGTTGGCCGGATGAGGCGATCGCGGCGTTCCGCCCGGATCCGGCGACGGCGGTGGTGACGCTCAGCCATGACATCAAGATCGATGATCCCGCCCTGTTCGCGGCCTTGTCCGCGCCGACCGGCTATGTCGCGGCTTTGGGCTCGCGGCGCAGCCATGCGGCACGGCGCGAGCGGCTGGCGGCGCTGGGCGTGGCGGCAGCCGATCTCGATCGCATCGATGGGCCGGCCGGCATCGATATCGGCGCGATCGGTGCTGCCGAGATCGCATTGTCGGTGGCGGCTGGAATGGTGTCGGCGCTGGCGCGGGCATCGGAATGATCGCGGCGAACCGGGTTGCGCTGGTGTTGCTCGCGGCAGGGCAATCGACGCGCTTCGGTTCGGCGGACAAGCTGACGGCCCTGCTCGACGCTGTACCGCTCGGTCTTCAGGTCGCACGCCGCCTTGCTCCACTCCGCTTTGTGCAAAGGGTCGCAGTGATCGCGGCGGGATCGCCGGATTATCGGGGGCTGGGCTTCGAGATCGTCGTCAACGACGAGCCTGCGCTGGGCCAAGCGCGATCGATCCGGCTCGGGGTCGAGGCGGTGGGCGAGGCCGTCGATGCCGCCCTGATCCTGCTGGCCGACATGCCCCGCGTCACCGCAAGCCATATCGAGGCGTTGCTGGCGCGCTATGAAGAGGGGGCCGACATCGTCGCGTCCAGCAATGGCGGCATCGCCATGCCGCCGGCCTTGTTCGGCCGCGTTCATTTCGAATCATTATGCATCCTGGCCGGGGACAAAGGCGCGCGTGCCTTGCTCGATCGGGCGACGCTGATCTCAGGGCCGCCGGCCATGCTGATGGACGTGGACACGCAGGCGGACCTTGCGGAGGCGCGGCGGCTATCTTCCTGATCGGTTCGTCGGCGGGCAGACGGGGCAACCGAGGCTGCCCCATCCGCTCGGTCGTCAGGCGAAGTGGAGGCTGTCGGCGACCACCTTGTTGACGATCCGGCCGCCCTGCACGTTCAGGCCTTCCTTGAGGCCCGGATTGGTGTCGAACGCCGCGGCGCCGTCCTTGGCCAGCGCGAGGCCGTAAGGCAGCGTCGCATTGTTGAGCGCGTGGCTCGACGTCAGCGGCACCGCGCCGGGCATGTTGGCCACGCAATAATGGATGATGCCGTCGACCTCGTAGGTGGGATCGGCATGGGTGGTCGCATGGCTCGTCTCGAAGCATCCGCCCTGGTCGATGGCGACGTCGACCAGCACCGCGCGCGGCTTCATCAGGCCGAGCATGGCGCGGGTGACGAGCTTGGGGGCGGATGCGCCCGGCACCAGCACCGCGCCGATCACCACGTCGGCGGCGGAGATTTCCTCCTCGATCGAGGCGATGGTCGAGACGCGGGTGCGGACCCGGCCGGCGAACAGCTCGTCGAGCTGGCGCAGGCGCGGGATCGAGCGATCGACGATCGACACCTCGGCGCCGAGGCCGACCGCCATGCGCGCCGCATGGGTGCCGACGACGCCGCCGCCGAGCACGACCACGCGTGCAGCCGGTACGCCCGGCACGCCGCCGAGCAGCAGGCCGCGCCCGCCGGAGACCGCTTTGAGCGCTGTGCCGGCCGCCTCGATCGACAGCCGCCCGGCGACTTCGCTCATCGGCGCGAGCAATGGGAGCCCGCCCAGCGCATCGGTGACGGTCTCATAGGCGACGGCGGTGCAGCCCGATGCCATCAGACCCTTGGCCTGCTCCGGATCGGGGGCGAGGTGGAGATAGGTGAACAGGATTTGGTCGGGGCGCAGCTGCACCCATTCGGAGGGTTGCGGCTCCTTGACCTTCACCACCACGGCGGCACGGGCGAACACGTCGGCGGCGGTGGCGACGATCTCGGCGCCGGCGGCGCGGTAGACATCATCGGAGGCACCGATGCCGGCACCCGCGCCGGTCTCCACGATCACGCTATGCCCGTGGGCGACATATTCGCGGATCGCCCCCGGCGTCAGCCCGACGCGATACTCGTGATTCTTGATCTCCTTGGGAACGCCGACGAGCATGAGGTGCCTCCTTGTTGAGTGCAGAGCAGGTTGGATTGCGAGCAGGATATGTCAAAATTCGCGCTGTTTCTCGGCGAAAGCAGGTGCAGATTTTTGTGGTGTCGCCATTATGCATCGTAGATGGCGGTTTTCATGAAGGAATCCGAACCGTCGCTCGATCCGCTGGATTGGCAATTGCTGGCCGAACTGTCGCGCAACGGGCGCATCACCCAGAATGCGCTGGGCGAGGCCATCGGCCGTTCGCCGACCGCGATCGCGCGCCGGCAGGCGGCGATGGAGGAAAGCGGGGTCATCGCCGGCTATGAGGCGAAGCTTGATCTGCGGCGGCTGGGCCACGGCACGATCGTCCACATCAAGATCGCATTGGGCAGCCAGCGGGCCGAGGCGTTGCAGGCGTTCGAGGAGGCGGTGAGCGCCTGCCCCTCGGTGGTCCGGTGCGATCTGATGTCGGGAACCGATGATTATCTGGTGACGGTGCTGGCGCGATCGCTCGATCATTTCGCCGAGATCCACCGGATCGAGCTTTCGCATCTGCCGGGCGTGGTGCGGATGGAATCGGGGTTCGTGCTGAAGCAGGTGGTCAAGCCACGGCTGCCGCCGTCGCTGATCCCCTGAGCGGGCTTTGCCTCGCTATCCAGTAACATCGTCCGTGTGGACGTCGAAGCGGGTGAGCAAAGCGGGGCCGAAGTGGGTGGTCAGCGCGGCATCGGTGGCATCCCGACCGCGCGCCATCAGGATGCGACCGATGCGCGGGCGGTTGTGGCGGGCATCGAACGTGTACCAGCGGCCGCCGAGATACACTTCGAACCAGGCCGAAAAGTCCATCGGCGCGTCGATCGGCGGGATGCCGATGTCGCCGAGATAGCCGGTGCAGTAGCGCGCCGGAATATTGACGCAGCGGCACAATGTGATCGCGAGATGGGCGAAATCGCGGCAGACGCCCTGGCGCTCCTGATAGGCATCCCACGCCGTCTTGTTCGATCGGGCGTGATGGTAGCCGAACGCGATATGATGGTGGGTGAAGTCCACGATCGCCTGCACCCGCGCCCAGCCGGGCTGCGTGTTGCCGAACAGCGACCATGCGGTGGCCAGCAGCCGGTCGGTCTCGCAGTAGCGGCTGGCGAGGAGATATTGCAGCACCTCGTCCGGCAGATCCTCAATGGCCATCTGCGGCGCATCCGGCACCACGATGTCGGGCTCGCCGCTATCCTCGACCAGGATATCGCAGGAGAGAGCGATCCCGCCTGCGGGAATCGTCATCCGGGTACACAGATTTCCGAAGCCATCGAGGAAATCATAGAGCGGCACGTCGGGCGATGCGGTGATGCGATGCGTCGTCCGCAGATCGCGCTGCCGCGATGGATGGACGCTGAGCAGCGCCAGCACCGGCACCGGACCATCGGCTTCGAATCGGATGTCGTAGCCGGCGCGGATCAGCATCGGGCAGGGCCTTCGTGATGGAGTGCGAGTCATGAGGGGGCGAAAAACACGACGCGTCCGGGGGGTCGGCGGAAAACGAGCGGCTTGGCCGGGAAGAGCCCCGGCCGTCATCGTCACAAACCCGCAGAGGCGCTCCCCGTTCCTGCCGATCGGCGATCGTGGCGCGCCGCGACAGGCCATCCCGTGCTCGCTCACGACGAGATCGAACTCTTCTAGGGGCGACACACGGAGGACAGGCTTCGTTTCCCGGGGGCTGCGCCGCAGATGGCGGCTTTCGGGCGGTCCTTGCCGAAGGTCAGGCGTCGTCCTGATCGCGTTGCCGCACATCCTTGAAGTCCGCCGGTATAAAGGAAAGCCACAGCCGGGATATCACGACCTGACCGAACAGCCCTTGCCCCATCGTCGCCAGCGCAACCCCCGCGCTCGCGAGCAGAAAGGTCGTCAGGGCGAGCATGTAGACGCGGGCGGGCTCGTGCCCGGCATGACCCATCCCCGCTGACACCAGAGCGTGTCCGCTGGCCCAGGCGGCAGCGAGGACGACCAAGCCGGCAAGATGCGGAATCAGCCGCAGGGCGCGGGAATCGAACCGTTTCACCATGGCCTCGTTGGGATGGTTTCCAGCCGTTCGTCTGGACCCGATGGCCGTAAGGGTTCGAGGGGCCGATCCGCCGATCCGCATAAGGATCGCGTAGCGGCGATAGCGGACGGGGCTGGCGGATCAGGCCGGCAGAAAGGAATCCAGCATCGCCTCTGCCACCCGGCGCAGCGATGCGGCCGGCCCGCGGGCGCAGGACGTATGGCGGCTGGCCCGCGCGCCCTCGAACAGCAACAGCAGGCCGTCCGTCAGCAGGTCAGGCTGGTCCACCGGCAGGCGTTCGACGATATGGAGCAGTCTTGCCCGCATCGCGATCTTGTATCGCAGCGCGAGCCGCCGGGCCGGATGGTCGCCATCGGGAAATTCCACGGCGGCATTGGTGATCGGGCAGCCCCGATAGAGTGGGTTCGTCGCCTGTTCGGCGATTCCCGCAATGATCGCCCGGAGCTGACCGAGCGGGTCGTCGGGCAGGCGCGCCTCGAGATCATCGAGCCAGGCCAGGCTGTGGTCGAAGCGTTCCTCAAGCGTCCTGACGATCAGATCGTCCTTGGAACCGAAGCTGCGATACAGGCTGGGCTTGGTGACGCCGGCCTGGTTGACGATCTCCTCGACGCCGACGGCGCGGATGCCGCGCTGGTAGAAAAGGCGCTTCGCGGTTTTGGAAACACGTTGCGCCGCACAATCTTTGCGATCCCGCGTTTCAGCAATACTGGGTTCACCCGTCACGTCGCATTTCCCCGGTCGTCGCGCTTGACAGCGTGTTACCGATCGGTACGCGGGTCAAGAGCGACGGCATGGTCCGTCTGGCGACGGATAGAATCTTTTGGACGAGGACGAGGAGGCACATATGGCGTATCGGGCATCCGTCCGCGACGACATCGAGCCCGATGCGCTTTCGGCGGTCGAGATCGAGCCGTTTCGTCTCAAATCGGTCGAGCCGGCCGAGTTCAGCGCGCTCGAAGAGCAGGTGATGGCACTCGCGCGCACCGACAGCCTTGGCAGCATCGAGGCGCCGGGCAGGGTGGAGCGCCTGTTCACGCGGTTGTTCGGGCTGAACAAGGAGCAGCGCGCGCTTGCCGATCCCCGGCTGGAGGCACTGCGCCGCGCCTTCGTCGTGGCGCGCCATCGTCATCATCTTCCCGATGTCCAGACCGGCGAATTGCGTGAAGCCGGCTTCAGCATCGGCCAGATCCGCGTGATCGAATTGCGGGCGATCGCTCTCTAATTCTCCCTAATCGAATCGATAGGGCACCACCTCGCGCCGTTCCGGATCGACCCGCAGCGCCCGGCCGGACGGCGGGAAGGCGCGCTGATCGCAATCCTCGCGCGGGCAGATGCGGCAGGAGATGCCGATCGGCGTGGCGGAATCGGCGCGGTCTAGGTCGAGATGGTCGGCATAGACGAAATCGGCCGCCTCGCCGATCTCGCAGCCCAACGCCACCGCATAGCGGCGCGGCAGGCGATCATAGCTGCCGCTCTCCTTCACCAGCCCCTTGGCGATCGCGACGTAGCGCGTGCCTTCGGGCATCTCGGCGAGCTGGGTGAGGATGCGATCGGGAATCGCCACCGCCTCGTGCATGATCCACAGCGGGCAGGCGCCGCCGAAGCGCGCGAATTGCAGGCGGGTGGCGGAATGGCGCTTGGTGATGTTACCCGCCATGTCGACCCGGCAGAAGAAGAAGGCCAGCCCGCGCGCATCGGGACGCTGGAGGGTCGAGAGGCGATGGCAGGCCTGCTCGAAGCTCACCCCGAAACGGCGGCGCAGGCGATCGATATCGTGGCGGAGCCGGCGCGCCTCGCCGCGGAACGCCTCATAGGGCATCAGGATCGCGCCCGCGGCATAATTGGCGAGGCCGATGCCGAGCAGCCGGCTCGCCTCGATCGAGGGCATGGTGGCGCGGGCGAGGATCTGGCCGATCTCGTCCGCCAATTCGATCCGGGCCAATTGGTGGGCCAGCTGGAAAGCGCGGCTTTCGGCGACCTGTGCCGGATCGAGGGTGAGGATGCGGTGTGCCGGATCATAAGCGCGCAGCGGCGACGAATCGCCGGTCTGCGCGCGCAGCTCGATGCGGTGCCGATCGCGCAGCCGCTCGGCCAGCGCCTCGACGCCAGGCTGGAGGCTGTTGCCGATAGTCTCTGCGGCCACGTCGATCAGGTCGACATAATTGCCGGCATCGTGAAACCAGTCCCGCACTTCGTCCCAGGGCAGTCGCCCGCCCGCCGCCGTGCCGGTGTCATACGCGTCATCGAGCCGCTGCAATTGGTCCTCGGCGCGGCGCCAGGCGGCGTGCAGTGCCACGAAGCGGCGGGCGAGCGCGGGCTGCTGCTCGATGGCACGGGCCAGCGCCTCGGGCTCGGGGGGCGGCTCGGGCAGAAGGGGCTCTGCGGCGGCTTCCGCCAGCCCTGCCAGCAAGCGGGCGCCCTCATCCTCATCGACGCCGGTCCAGTCCGACGGGAAGGCCGCAGCCAGCGCCAGCGATACGGCCGCGGTGAGCGGACGACCATCGGTCTCGATCTGAGAGAGGTAGCTGATCGAGATGCCGAGCCGTTGCGCCATCGCCGATTGGCTGATCCGCAACCGCCCGCGCAATTCGCGAACGCGCGCTCCGGCATAAAGAGGGCGAAGGGAACGGGGCATCGTCTCCGCATATTTTACAAATCGAGTGTTCGCAACTTTACAAAACCACATTTGCCTCCCGTCGCGCGACCGGGCAGTGGCCGTTTCACCACCGCCGCCCAGAAAGGAGAGCGATGCCTACGATCCTCGAGAAGCTCGAACAGAGACGTGCCGAGGCGAAGCTGGGCGGCGGTCAGCGCCGGATCGATGCGCAGCATGCCAAGGGCAGGCTGACCGCGCGGGAACGGCTGGACATTCTCCTCGACGAGAATTCGTTCGAGGAGCTCGACATGTTCGTCGAGCATAATTGCGTCGATTTCGGTATGGACGAGACCCACATCGCCGGCGACGGGGTGGTCACCGGCTCCGGCACGATCAACGGCCGGCTGGTCTTCGTGTTCAGCCAGGATTTCACCGTGTTCGGTGGCTCGCTGTCCGAACGGCACGCCCAGAAGATCTGCAAGATCATGGATATGGCGCTGAAGGTCGGCGCGCCGGTGATCGGCCTCAACGACAGCGGCGGCGCGCGCATCCAGGAGGGCGTCGCCTCGCTCGGCGGCTATGCCGAGGTGTTCCAGCGCAACGTGCTGGCTTCGGGCGTGGTGCCGCAGCTCAGCCTGATCATGGGCCCCTGCGCGGGCGGCGCGGTCTATTCGCCGGCGATGACCGACTTCATCTTCATGGTGAAGGATTCGTCCTACATGTTCATCACCGGCCCGGAGGTGGTGAAGACGGTCACCAACGAGGTGGTGACCCAGGACGAACTGGGCGGCGCGGTCGCCCACACCACCAAATCGGGCGTGGCGGACGTCGCGTTCGAGAATGACGTCGAGGCGCTACTCGCGGCGCGCGACTTCATCGACTTCCTGCCCGAGAGCAACCGCACCGGCGCGCCAGAGCGGCCGACCGACGATCCCTGGGATCGGCTGGAGCCGAGCCTCGACACGCTGGTCCCGGCGTCGGCCAACCTGCCTTACGATATGCACGAGCTGATCGCCAAGACCGTCGACGAGGGCGATTTCTTCGAGCTCCAGCCGCATTTCGCGGGCAACATCATCATCGGCTTCGGCCGCATCGAAGGCCGCACCGTCGGCATCGTCGCCAACCAGCCGATGGCGCTGGCCGGCGTGCTCGACATCGCTTCATCGCGCAAGGCGGCGCGCTTCGTGCGCTTCTGCGACGCTTTCGAGATCCCGATCGTCACCTTCGTCGACGTGCCGGGCTTCCTGCCGGGCGTCGCGCAGGAGCATGGCGGCATCATCACCCACGGCGCCAAATTGCTCTTCGCCTACGGGGAAGCGACGGTGCCCAAGATCACGGTGATCACCCGCAAGGCCTATGGCGGCGCCTATGACGTGATGGCCTCCAAGCACCTGCGCGGCGATCTCAACTATGCCTGGCCGTCCGCCGAGATCGCGGTGATGGGCGCCAAGGGCGCGGTCGAGATCATCTTTCGCGGCAGGACGGCCGACGAGATCGCCGCGCGCACCGCAGAATATGAGCGGCGCTTCGCCAATCCGTTCGTCGCCGCCTCCAAGGGCTTCGTCGATGAGATCATCATGCCGCATTCCACCCGCCGCAGGATCGCCCTCGGCCTGCGGAAATTGAGGAACAAGAGCCTCGAAAATCCGTGGAAGAAGCACGACAATATTCCCCTTTGAGGTCGATCGCATGTCCACCGATCCCGTCGTTTTCCTGTCCTTCGCCCGCACGCCGATGGGCAGCATGCTGGGCGAGCTGGCCTCGCTCAAGGCGACCGAGCTGGGCGCCGTCGCAGTGCGTGGCGCGGTGGCGCGGTCGGGCCTGACACCCGAGCAGATCGAGCGCTGCTACATGGGCTGCGTGCTGCCGGCCGGGCTCGGCCAGGCGCCGGCACGGCAGGCGGCGATCTATGGCGGGCTGCCCCACAGCGTCGAGGCGACGACCATCAACAAGATGTGCGGATCGGCGATGCAGGCGGCGATCATGGCCTCCGACACGCTGGCCGCCGGTTCCGCCGATATCATCGTCGCGGGCGGCATGGAGAGCATGACCAACGCGCCCTACCTCAACCTCAAGCATCGCGCCGGCGCGCGCATCGGCCATGACAGGCTCTACGATCACATGTTCCTGGACGGGCTCGAGGATGTCTACGAGCAGGGCAAGCTGATGGGCAATTTCGCCGAGGACGTGGCGCAGGAATATCAGTTCACCCGCGAGAAGCAGGACGAGTTCGCGATCGCCTCGCTGACTCGCGCGATCGACCATGCCGACAAGCTGGCCAACGAGATCGTGCCCGTCACCGTCAAGACCCGCAAGGGCGAGGTGGTGATCGACAGCGACGAGCAGCCGCGCAACGCCGACGTCGCCAAGATCCCGACGCTCAAGCCCGCCTTCGCCAAGGACGGCACGATCACCGCCGCCAACGCCTCCTCGATCTCGGACGGCGCGGCGGCGCTGGTGATGACCCGGATGAGCGTCGCCGAGAAGCTCGGCGTGACGCCGATCGCGCGCGTCGTCAGCCACGCCGCCTTCGCGCAGGCCCCGCAATATTTCACCACCGCCCCGGTCGGCTCGTCGCGCCGCGCGCTGGAGAAGGCCGGCTGGACGACCAAGGATGTCGACCTGTTCGAGGTCAACGAGGCCTTCGCCACTGTGGCGATGATCGCGATGCACGATCTCGGCATCCCGCACGACATCCTCAACATCCATGGCGGCGCCTGCGCGCTCGGCCATCCGGTCGGCGCATCGGGCGCGCGCATCCTCGGCGCGCTGATCAACGGCCTCCAGGTCAACGGCCTGAAGCGCGGGCTGGCATCGATCTGCCTCGGCGGCGGCGAGGCGACCTCGATGGCGGTGGAATTGGTCTGATGAAGCTCGGGCGGCTCAATCATGTCGGCGTCGCGACGCCGTCGATCGCGGCATCGATCGCTTATTATCGCGACGTGATGGGCGCTGAAACGATCGGCGAACCGTTCGACCTGCCCGCGCAGGGCGTGACGGTCTGCTTCGTCGATGCGCCCAACGTCCAGGTCGAACTGATCGAGCCGCTGGGGGAAAACTCCCCCATCCACGGCTTCCTCGCCAAGAACCCGGCGGGTGGCCAGCATCATATGTGCTACGAGGTGCCGGACATCCACGAGGCCAGGGCCTGGTTCGAGCGCCAGGGCGCCAAAGTGCTCGGCGAGCCGCGCATCGGTGCGCATGGCACGCCGATCTTCTTCGTCCACCCCAGGGACATGAACGGGGTGCTGACCGAGATCATGGAGACGCCGCATGGCGATCGTCACTGACGCCGTGCTCCTGCGAACGCAGGAGCCCAGAGCCCCGGGTGCAGCGCTTGCCGCCCTGGGCTCCTGCGTTCGCAGGAGCACCGCGGGATGACCGACAAGAAAACCCTCGCCGATTGGGCAGCCGCCGCCGCCAAGGAGGTGAAGGGCAGGGATCTAACCTGGCACACGCCGGAAGGGATCGACGTCAAGCCCCTCTACACGGCCGAGGATGTCGAGGGCATCGATCCCGGCCTGCCCGGCTTCGCGCCGTTCACGCGCGGGGTGCGCGCGTCGATGTACGCCGGTCGCCCCTGGACGATCCGCCAATATGCCGGCTTCTCGACCGCCGAGGAGTCCAACGCCTTCTACCACCGCAATCTGAAGGCCGGGCAGAAGGGGCTGTCGGTCGCCTTCGATCTTGCCACCCATCGCGGCTATGACAGCGACCATCCGCGCGTCACCGGTGACGTCGGCAAGGCCGGCGTCGCGATCGACACGATCGACGACATGAAGATCCTGTTCGACGGCATCCCGCTCGACCAGATGTCGGTCAGCATGACGATGAACGGCGCGGTGATCCCGATCCTCGCCTTCTTCATCGTCGCCGGCGAGGAGCAGGGCGTCGCTCAGGCGCAGCTGGATGGCACCATCCAGAACGACATCCTCAAGGAGTTCATGGTCCGCAACACCTATATCTATCCGCCCGAACCCTCGATGCGGATCATCTCGGACATTTTCGCATACACGTCGGCCAACATGCCGAAATTCAACAGTATCTCGATCTCCGGCTACCATATGCAGGAGGCCGGGGCGACGCAGGTGCAGGAACTCGCCTTCACCATCGCCGATGGCCGCGACTATGTGAAATATGGCGTCGCCTCAGGCCTCGACATCGACAGGTTCGCCGGCCGGCTGAGCTTCTTCTTCGCGATCGGCATGAACTTCTTCATGGAGATCGCCAAGCTGCGCGCGGCGCGCGTGCTGTGGCATCGGGTGATGACCGATCTCGGCGCGAAGGACGAGCGTTCCAAGATGCTGCGCACCCATTGCCAGACATCGGGCGTCTCGTTGACCGAACAGGATCCCTACAACAACGTCATGCGCACCACGATCGAGGCGATGGCGGCGATGCTCGGCGGCACCCAGAGCCTCCATACCAACGCCCTCGACGAAGCCATTGCGCTGCCGACCGATTTCTCCGCCCGGATCGCGCGCAACACGCAGATCGTGATCCAGGAGGAGACCGGGATGTGCAACGTCGTCGATCCGCTCGGCGGCTCCTATTATGTCGAGAGCCTCACCCAACAGCTCGTCGACCAGGCCTGGGCGATCATCGAGAAGGTGGATGCCGAGGGCGGCATGGCCAAGGCGGTCGCCGCCGGCTGGCCCAAGGCGATGATCGAGGAGGCGTCGGCGGCACGGGCGGCGCGGGTCGATCGCCAGGAAGACGTGATCGTCGGCGTGAACAAATATCGGCTGGCGCAGGAAGACCCGATCGACATCCTCGATGTCGACAATGTCGCCGTCCGCGCCGGGCAGATTGCCCGCATCGAAAAAGTGAAGGCCGGGCGCGATGAAGCCGCCTGCCGGGCCGCGCTCGATGCGTTACGCGAGGGCGCGCGGGGCAAGGAAAACCTGCTCGCCCTCGCGATCGACTGTGCCCGCGCCCGTGCGACGCTGGGCGAGATCAGCCTCGCCATGGAGGATGTGTTCGGCCGCTACGGCACCACGCCGACGCCGGTGAAGGGCGTCTATGGCGGTGCCTATGGCGACGATCCGCGCTGGATCGGGCTGATCGAGGGCGTCGCCGCCGTCGAACGCCGCAAGGGCCGGCGCCCCAAGATGTTCGTCGCCAAGATGGGGCAGGACGGGCATGATCGCGGCGCCAACCTCGTCAGCTCCGCGTTCGGCGATCTCGGCTTCGATATCGTCGCCGGGCCGCTGTTCCAGACCCCGGCGGAGGCGGTTGAGGTGGCGATCGCCGAGGATGTCGATATCGTCGGCGCCTCCAGCCTCGCGGCTGGCCACAAGACGCTGATTCCCGAGCTGATCGGCCTGCTGCGCGAACGCGGACGCTCCGATATCAAGGTGATCGCGGGCGGCGTGATCCCGGCGCAGGACTATCAGGCATTGTACGATGCGGGCGTCTCGGCGATCTTCGGGCCGGGAACGAACCTTGCAGATGCGGCCGCAGATGTGTTGAAGCTGCTCGGTCACAATATGCCACCTTCCGAGAAAGCTGCCTGATATGCGTACCGACTGGACCCGCGACGAGATCGCCGAGCTGTTCGACCTCCCCTTCCTCGATCTGGTGGCGCGCGCGCATGACGTGCATGTCCGCTTCCATCCCGAGAATGAGGTGCAGCTTTCGACCTTGCTGTCGATCAAGACCGGCGGTTGCGCCGAGGATTGCGGCTATTGCTCGCAGTCGGCGCATCACGAGACCGGCCTGAAGGCGTCCAAGCTGATGGAAGCCGACGAAGTGGTGGCGGCCGCCGCCGAAGCCAAGGCGGCAGGCTCCGGCCGCTTCTGCATGGGGGCTGCGTGGCGCGAGCCGAAGGAGCGCGACATGCCCGCGCTGATCGACATGGTGTCGCGCGTGAAGGCGCTCGGCCTCGAGACCTGCATGACGCTGGGGATGCTCGAAGGCGACCAGGCCAGCCGCCTCGCCGATGCCGGCCTCGATTACTACAACCACAATATCGATACCTCGCCGGAGAATTACGGCAACGTCATCACCACGCGCAGCTTCCAGGATCGGCTCGATACGCTGGAGCGGGTGCGCGATGCCGGCATGAACGTGTGCTGCGGCGGGATCATGGGCATGGGCGAGACCCGCGCGGATCGGGTCGGCTTCCTCCATTCGCTGGCGACCCTGCCGGCGCATCCCGAAAGCGTGCCGATCAACGCGCTGGTGCCGGTGGCGGGCACGGTGCTGGGCGATATCCTGAAGGATGTGCCCTCGGCCAAGATCGACGACATCGAGTTCGTCCGCACCATCGCGGTGGCGCGGATCACCATGCCGGAGAGCATGGTGCGCCTCTCGGCCGGCCGCGAGAGCATGAGCGACAGCACGCAGGCGCTGTGCTTCATGGCGGGCGCCAACTCGATCTTCACCGGTGACAAGCTGCTGACCACCGGCAATGCGGGCGACAGCCGTGATGCGGCGCTGTTCGCGAAGCTCGGCATCGTGCCGATGCAGGTCGAGCACGCGCATCTGGAAGCGGCCGAGTGATCCTCGCCGCCGCCTTGCTCGCGGCCGTGCCGGTGCAGGCCGCGCCGGTCGATTGCGCGCGGGCGGTGGTCCAGCAGGATATGAACGCCTGCGAGGCGGCGCGGGCCCGCCGCGCCGACGCCGCGCTCAATGCGGCGTGGAAACGCCGGATAGCGGCATCGCCGGCGCTCAAGCCCGATCTGCTTACGGCGCAGCGGATCTGGCTGCGCTTCCGTGACGCCGAATGCGCGGCGCGGGGCAAGGCCTATCAGGGCGGGACGATGCAGCCGATGGTGGTGGCAGGCTGTTACGCCGACCTGACCGAGCAGCGCGCCAAGGATCTCGCCGCTCTGATCGAAGATCATTGATGGCGTCGACGCGCCGATCGATCGCCGGATGAACCTCGCCCGGCGGGCATGGTGGCGCGGGCTGGCCACCGGCTGGCTCGCCGCCGCTATGTGCCTCGCGCTCTATGCGCGGGCCAGCGCGATCCTTCCCGTGACCGAACCGTTGCACGGCAGGATGGCGGCCGATGCCGACAGGATGGCGCTGGGGATTTTCGTCGTGGCGGCGATGCCAGCCGTCGTTCTTTTGCTGGCGATGATGCTTTGGGAGAGGCTGAGAAAATCCTGATGTTCACCAAAATCCTGATCGCCAATCGCGGCGAGATCGCCTGCCGCGTCATCCGTACCGCCAAGAAGATGGGGATCAGGACGGTCGCGGTCTATTCCGATGCCGATGCGCTGGCGCCGCATGTCACGATGGCGGACGAGGCGGTGCATATCGGCCCGCCGCCGGCCGCCGAAAGCTATCTGCTCGCCGACAAGATCATCGCGGCGTGCCAGGCCACGGGCGCGCAGGCGGTGCATCCGGGCTATGGCTTCCTGTCGGAGCGCGAGAGCTTCGCCAAGGCGCTGGCCGACGCCGGCATCGCCTTCATCGGGCCGCCGGCCAACGCGATCGCCGCGATGGGCGACAAGATCGAATCCAAGAAGCTCGCCAAGGCGGCCGGCGTCAATGTCGTCCCCGGCTATCTCGGCGCCATCGCGGATACCGACGAGGCGGTGAAGATCGCCACCGACATCGGCTATCCGGTGATGATGAAGGCCTCGGCCGGCGGCGGCGGCAAGGGGATGCGGCTCGCCTGGTCCGAGCAGGACGTCCGCGAGGGGTTCGAGGCGACCAAGCGCGAGGGCCTCGCATCCTTCGGCGACGACCGGGTGTTCATCGAGAAGTTCATCGAGAGCCCGCGCCATATCGAGATCCAGCTGCTCGGCGATCAGCATGGCAACATCGTCTATCTGAACGAGCGCGAATGCTCGATCCAGCGCCGCCACCAGAAGGTCGTCGAGGAGGCGCCATCGCCCTTCGTCACCCCCGCGATGCGCAAGGCGATGGGCGAGCAGGCGGTCGCGCTGGCCCGCGCGGTGGGCTATTATTCGGCCGGCACCGTCGAGCTGATCGTGTCGGGGGCGGACAAGACGGGGCAGGGCTTCTACTTCCTCGAGATGAACACCCGGCTCCAGGTCGAGCATCCCGTCACCGAGGAGATCACCGGGCTCGATCTGGTCGAGCAGATGATCCGCGTCGCGGCCGGCGAACCGCTCGGCTTCACCCAGGACGAGGTGAGGCTGAACGGCTGGTCGATGGAGAGCCGGGTCTATGCCGAAGACCCGTACCGCAACTTCCTGCCCTCCACCGGCCGCCTGACCCGCTACCGACCGCCGGCCGAGCGCCGTTCGGCGGACGCCGTGGTCCGCGTCGATACCGGCGTGATGGAAGGCGGCGAGGTCTCGATCTTCTACGATCCGATGATCGCCAAGCTGGTGAGCTGGGCGCCGACCCGCGAGGCGGCGATCGACCTCCAGATCGATGCGATCGACCGCTACGAGATCGCCGGCGTCGGCACCAATCTCGATTTCCTCTCGGCGCTCGCCCAGCATCAGCGCTTCCGCTCGGGCGAGATCACGACCGGGTTCATCGCCGAGGAATATCCCGAGGGCTTCCACGGCGCGCCCGAAACGCCGGTCGCGGCGCAGGCCGTCGCGGCGGTGGCGGCGGCGATGGCGGGGATCGATGCGGAGCGAGCGCTGCGCGTCGACGGCCAGCTCGGCACGCCGCTGGAGCCGGCCGCCCACTGGATCGTGCGGATCGACGGCGAGGAGCATGACGTCGTGCTGGAGGCGGATGCCGCCGTCGTGGACGGCGTGCGCGTCGGCCTGTCGCTCGGCTATCGCCCCGGCGCGACGCTGGTCGAGGCCGAGGTGAACGGCGCGGTGCTGGCGCTGAGGGTCGCCCGCCAGCGTGGCTATGCGATGATCACTACCGCCGGGCGTGCGCGCAAGGTGCAGGCGATGCGGCCCGCCGTCGCGGCGCTGCGCCACCACATGATCGACAAGATCCCGCCGGACATGTCGAAATTCCTCGTCTCGCCGATGCCGGGCCTGCTCACCCGCCTGCTGGTTGCCGAGGGCGACAGGGTGGAGGCCGGCCAGCCGCTCGCCACCGTCGAGGCGATGAAGATGGAGAATATGCTCCGCGCCGAGAAGGCCGGCACCGTCGCCAGGGTCGCCGCCGAGGTAGGCGCGAGCCTCGCCATCGACCAGGTGATCCTGGAGTTTGGCTGAGGGCCGTCTACACACTCACCCCGTTCGTCCTGAGCCTGTCGGACGACGTGCCCCGAGTGCGGCGCTTGCCGCACGTCCTTCGACTTCGCTCAGGACGAACGGAGAGGACAGCACAGGATAAACGGCGAGGTGAGGGCTGGCTCGACAAGCCGGGTGGGTTGCCTCGTCCAACCCGAAGAGAGTGGCAATGTCACAGCTTGCGGCTAAACTTGCTGGCATGACCAAGCCAGCCCGCGTCCACCTGATCGCCGCCGCCCGCCCCAATTTCATGAAGGTGGCGCCGCTCTGGCACGCGCTCACCGCCGCGCCGGATTTCGAGCCGGTGCTGATCCACACCGGCCAGCATTACGATGCCAACATGTCGGATGCGATCTTCGCCGACCTGTCGCTGCCGCAGCCCGATCATCATCTCGGCGTCGGATCGGGCAGCCATGCCGAGCAGACCGGCAACGTCATGATCGCCTATGAGAAGATCGCCCAGGCGGAACGGCCCGACTGGCTGATCATCGTCGGCGACGTCAATTCGACGCTGGCCTGCGGGCTGGTCGGCGCCAAGCTGCGTATCCCGACCGTGCATCTGGAGGCCGGGCTGCGCAGCCGCGATCGCGCCATGCCCGAGGAGATCAACCGCCTCGCGGTCGATGCCATTGCTGATGTGCTGTGGACGCCATCGCCCGACGGCGACGAGAACCTCCTGTCCGAGGGCTGCTCGCCGGATCGGATCACCAATGTCGGCAACATCATGCTCGACAGTTTCGAGATGGTCCGCCCGAAGATCGAGGCGACTGCCGAGCCGGCGGCGCTGGGCCTGCCGGAGGGCTATGGCGTGGTGACGCTGCATCGCCCGTCGAACGTCGACGATCCGGAGACGCTGACCCATCTGGTCGCGGCGCTGCTCGCGGTGCAGACGCGGCTGCCGCTGGTCTTCCCGGTCCACCCGCGTACCGCGCAGAAGCTCAAGGCCGAGGGGCTGGATGCGGCGCTGGCGGCGGGTGGCGTGCTGCTGGTTGGCCCGCTGCCTTATGTACGCTTCATGAGCCTGGTGGCAGGCGCGAGCGCGGCGATCACCGATTCGGGCGGCATCCAGGAGGAAACCACCTATCTCGGCATCCCGTGCCTGACGCTGCGCGAGAATACCGAGCGACCGATCACGATCACGCAGGGCACAAACCGGCTGGTCAACGCCTCGAACCTGGTCGCGGCGCTCGACGAGGCGCTGGCGCAACCGCGATCCGAGCGGGCAAGGCCGGATCATTGGGACGGGCGCACGGCGGAACGCTGCGTCGCCGATCTGCGGAGGCGCATGGCATGACCGACGAACTGCTGACCATGGTCGACGGCAAGGCCGGCCGGCTGCGGCTCAACCGCCCGCGCGCGATCCATGCGCTGACGCTGCCCATGTGCGGCGCGATGATCGCGGCGTTGCAGGCATGGCGTGCCGACCCGGCGGTCGAGATCGTGCTGATCGATCATGCCGAGGGGCGCGGCTTCTGCGCGGGCGGTGACGTGGTGCAGGCCTCCACCGATGCGGTCGCCGCGCGCGCCTTCTTCCATGAGGAATATCGCCTCAACCACCTGCTGTTCACCTACGCCAAGCCGACCGTCGCCTTCATGGACGGGGTGACGATGGGCGGCGGCGTCGGCATATCGCAGCCGTGCCGCTATCGCGTCGCCACCGAGAACACATTGTTCGCGATGCCCGAAACCGGGATCGGCCTGTTTCCTGATGTGGGCGGCGGCTGGTATCTGTCGCGGCTGCCCGGCGCGATGGGCGAATATCTGGCGCTGACCGGGGCGCGGCTCGATGGGGCGGAGGTCTTCGCGCTCGGCCTCGCCACCCATTATGTCCCGTCCGCGGCGCTGCCCGCGCTCAAGCAGGCGCTCGCCGCACAGCCGCAGGAGGCTGCGCGGCTGCTCGAGGAAGCATCGGTGGCGCCGCCATCCGCAGGGCTGCTCGATCGCCGGCCGCAGATCGACGCGCTGTTCGCGCATGATCGGTTCGAGGATGTGCTGGCGGCGCTCGAAGGCGATCGGTCGCCATGGGCGGAATCGACGCTGGCGACGCTGCGCAGGAAATCGCCGCAATCCTGCAAGGTCAGCCTGCGGCTGGTGCTGAACGGGCGGGAACGGATGGATTTCGCCGACGAGATGCGGGCCGAGTTCGGGATCGCCACCCATGTCTGCCAGCGGCCGGATTTCGCCGAGGGCGTGCGCGCCCTGCTGGTCGATCGGGACAACCGGCCGGTATGGAATCCGGCGACGCCGGAGGCGGTCACCGATCACATGATCGATACGATCTTCGCGCCGCTGCCCGAAGACGAGGCGTGGACGCCGCTCGGTCGCTGACCGAACGGCGCCTCGCGGGCGTCAGCGCCAGGTGCAGCGGCGCACGCGATGATGGTGAAGCCAGACCGTGCGGCAGACGCGGCGGCGCTGGCCGTGATGCCAGCCATGGCCGTGGCCATGGTGGTAGCCGGGGCGTGCGGCGGCGGGCGAGGCCGAGATGCCGGCGACGACCAAAGTCGCGGCGGCGGCGAGTGCGAGAAGACGCATCCATTACCTCCTGTCGTTAGCGGTGGGGTTTGCCCCCATCCGGAACTGACGATACCCGTTCAGGCTTCGCTTGCCCATAGGTGACGCGGGGCGCGGGGACGTCTAGGCTTCTCCGCCATGCCCAAACCCACCATCGTCCCCGGCCTGCCCAGCCGCGACCAGATCCTCCGCTTCATCAGCGAAAGCGACCAGCCTGCCGGCAAGCGGGAAATCGCGCGCGCCTTCGGCTTGAAGGGGAATGAGAAGATCCGCCTCAAGGCCCTGCTCAAGGACATGGCCGACGAGGGGCTGATCGATGGCGGCCCCGGCCGTGCCTTCCACAAGATGGGCGGGGTGCCCAAGGTGACGGTGCTGCGCATCGTCGACATCGACGGCGACAATGTGATCGCGGTGCCGGAGAATTGGGTAGCCGAGGGCGTACCGCCGCCGCGCTTGCGGGTGATGGAGCGCGGCCGCCGCCAATCGGCGCTCGGCATCGGCGATCGCATCCTCGCGCGCACCGAGGAGGCGGGGAAGGGCCATGTCGCCCATCCGCTCAAGAAGCTCGCCAAGGGCGAGGAGCAACTGCTCGGCGTCGTCCACAAGGAAGGCGACAAATTGTGGCTCAAGCCGGTCGACCGGCGCGAGCGCTACGACCTGCCGATCTCGGATGTCGGTGATGCCGATGTCGGCGATCTCGTGCTCGCCGAGAAGGCCGGGCGGCCGCCGCGGATCACCGCGCGGGTCACCGATCGGCTGGGCGATCCGTTCGCGCCGCGCAGCTTCAGCCTGATCGCGATCCACAAGTTCGGCATACCGGATGTGTTCTCGGATGCGGTGCTGGAAGGCGCGGAGGCCTCGGCACAGCAGGCGCTCGGCGAGGGCCGCGAGGATCTGCGGCACCTGCCGATCGTCGCGATCGATCCGGCCGATGCCCGCGATCATGACGACGCGATCTGGGCCGCGCCGGACGAAGACCCCAAGAATGCGGGCGGCTGGCAGGCGATCGTCGCGATCGCCGACGTCTCTTATTATGTCCGCCCCGGCACCCCGCTCGATCGCGAGGCGCGCAAGCGCGGCAACAGCGTCTATTTCCCCGATCGGGTCGTGCCGATGCTGCCGGAGATCCTGTCGGCCGAGGTCTGCTCGCTCGGCGAGGGGGCGGATCGCGCGGCGCTCGCCTGCCACCTCACGATCGACGCCAAGGGCGACATCATCGCCTTCCGCTTCACCCGCGCGCTGGTCCGCATCGCGGCGGTGATCGCCTATGAGGACGCGCAGGCGCGCTATGATGCCGGCGGCGACGCGGTGCTGGCGCCGCTCTGGGGCTGCTGGGCGGCGCTTCAGGCCGCCCGGGACAAGCGCGAGCCGCTGGAGCTCGATCTCCCCGAACAACGGGTGATGCTGGACGAGAAGGGCCGCATCGCCTCGGTCGCGCCGCGCGAGCGGCTCGACGCGCACCGGCTGGTCGAGGATTATATGATCGCCGCCAATGTCGCGGCCGCCAAGGCGCTGGAGAAGAAGCAGGCGCCGGTGATGTACCGCATCCACGAGACGCCAAGCCGCGAGAAGCTGACCGCGCTCAAGGAGTATCTCGCCACCTTCGACGTCCCGCTCGCGCTCGGCCAGGTGATACGGCCGAAGACCTTCAACCACATCCTCGACCTGATCGAGGATCGGATCGAGCGGCCCGAGATCATGACCCAGGTGCTGCGCACCCAGATGCAGGCGGTCTATTCGCCCAACAATATCGGTCATTTCGGCCTCGCGTTGGGCAGCTATGCCCACTTCACCTCGCCGATCCGGCGCTATGCCGATCTGCTCGTCCACCGCGCGCTGGTCGGCGCCTACAAGCTCTCCCCCGCCGCCGATGCGACCAAGCTCGGCAGCGAGGATGCCGCCCGGATGCAGGATCTCGGCGAGCAGATCAGTCAGGCCGAGCGCCGCGCGATGCAGGCCGAGCGCGAGACGATCGATCGCTATGTCGCCGCCTATCTCTCCACCCGCGTCGGCGAACTGGTCGAGACGCGGATCACCGGCGTGCAGAGCTTCGGCTTCTTCGCCACGGTGGAGGGGCTGGGCGGCGACGGGCTGGTCCCGGTCTCGACGCTCGGTGCCGAGCGTTTCCACCATGACGAACCCTCGCGCAGCCTGATCGGCGAGGAGAGCGGCGAGCGCTACACGATCGGCCAGCGCATCACGCTGCGGCTGGTCGAGGCCAATGTCGCGAGCGGTGCGTTACGCTTCGAGCTGCCCGAAGGCGCCAATCACATGCCGTCGCATCGGACGGTTCGCCGCGACGGTCGGCGCGATGGCGCTCGGGTGGCAGGGCGAAGAGGACGGCCGGGCAATATCCGGCATCAAGGGAGGCGATAAGCGTGACGGGCGAGGTTCTGTTGAATGAAGGTCTGCCGACGAAGGAAGCCTTGCCCTCGCATCGGCGCGCGCGGCTGATCCTGGCGTTCGCGCTGGTCGCGCTGGGCGTGTGGCTGATCCATGGCTTCCTGCCGGCGTTGCTGTGGGCGGCGATTCTGGCGATGGCCTTTTCGCCCTTGTATGAACGCGCCTGCCGGCGCTGGCCGCGATTCCGGCGTGGCGCGATCCTGCCCGCGATCTTCACGCTCGCCATCGGCCTGGTCGTGGTCATTCCGGTCGGCCTCGGCCTGTTTCGCGCGATTGCCGAAATCCGCGATCTGACCAACTGGTTCACCACCGCCCGCGACAGTGGCATCCCGGTGCCGCAATGGCTGTATTCGCTGCCGTTCGAGCGGGATAGCGCGGTCAACTGGTGGCAGCAGCATCTCGCCACGCCCGAGGCGACGCAGGCCGAGCTGGCGCGGTTCGATCGCCGCCAATTGTTCAGTCACACCCAGATGGTCGGCAGGATCGTGGTCCATTCGAGCGTGATCTTCGCCTTCACGCTGATCGCCCTGTTCTTCATCCTGCGCGACAGCGAGATGATCGTCGCGCAGCTGCGCACCGCGAGCCAGCGGCTGTTCGGCCCCTCCGGCGAGCGGATCGGCAACCAGGTCGCGCAATCGGTGCGCGGCACGATCGACGGGCTGGTGCTGGTCGGCTTCGGCGAGGGCGCGGTGATGACGGTGGCCTATGTGCTGCTCGGCGTGCCGCACCCGATCCTGCTCGGCATCGCCACCGCCATTGCCGCGATGATCCCGTTCGGCGCGGCGGTGATGTTCGAGATCGCGGCGTTGGCGCTGCTCACCCAGGGCTCGATCACCGGCGTGATCCTGGTCAATGTCATCGGCTTCGCGGTGGTCGGCGTGGCCGATCACTTCATCCGGCCGGTGCTGATCGGCGGCGCGACGCGGCTGCCCTTCCTGTGGGTGCTGCTCGGCATATTGGGCGGGGTCGAGACGCTCGGCCTGCTCGGCCTGTTCGTCGGGCCGGCGACGATGGCGGTGCTGGTGATGCTGTGGCGGGAGTTCGTCGAGCGCAAGCCGGAGACCGCCGAGGCCGCGTAATCCCCCTCCCTGAAAGGGAGGGGAGGCGTTACAGCCTCGGCAATGTCACCCCGCGCTGGCCCATATATTTGCCGGCGCGATCGGCATAGCTCGTCTCGCAGGGTTCGTTGCCCTTGAGGAAGAGGAACTGACAGGCGCCCTCATTGGCGTAGATCTTGGCCGGCAGCGGGGTGGTGTTGGAGAATTCCAGCGTGACATGACCCTCCCACTCGGGTTCGAGCGGGGTGACGTTCACGATGATCCCGCAACGTGCATAGGTCGACTTGCCGAGGCAGATCACCAGCACGTCGCGCGGCACCCGGAAATATTCGACGGTGCGGGCCAGCGCGAAGCTGTTGGGCGGGATGATGCAGCAATCGGTCTTGCGATCGACGAAGCTGTTCGAGGAGAAATCCTTGGGATCGACCACCGCGCTGTCGATGTTGGTGAAGATCTTGAACTCGTCGGCCACACGCGCGTCATAGCCGTAGCTGGACAGGCCGTAGCTGATGCAGCCCTCGCGACGCTGTGCCTCGACGAACGGCTCGATCATGCCATGCGCCTGCGCCTGTTCGCGGATCCAGCGGTCGGAGAGGATGGACATGGGCAGTTCCTGAAGGCTCGGTGACGATCCGATTGCTTTCGCGGCAAGCGGGGGCGGTGGCAAGGGGGCCGGTGGCAAGGGGGCAGACGTGTGCGCCGGAGCACGGGGGCGGGGGTGAGATTTACCCCGCCGCCTTGGCCAGCCCCTTGGCCAGCTGGCTCGCGCCGTGCAGCCGCGCCTTGGGATCGCCCCAGGCGCGGGTGATGACCAGCTTGCTGTCGGGGCGGAGCTTCGCCGTCTCCTTCAGCCGTTCGATATAGGCGAACAGCCCCGGCACATGGGGGAAGCCCCCCTCCGCGAAGGTCACCAGCGCGCCCTTGGGGCCGACGTCGAGCTTGGCGATCCGTGCCTTCTTGCAGTCCATCTTGATCGCGATCACGTCGATCAGGTTGCGCGTGGCATCGGGCAGTGGCCCGAAGCGATCGATCATCTCGGCGGCGAACGCCTCGATGCCGGCCTTGTCGTCGATCTCGTTGATGCGGCGATAGAGACCCATGCGCAGATCGAGATCGAGGACATAATCCTCGGGGATGAGGATCGGCGCGTCGACGGTGATCTGCGGCGAGAAATCCTGCTGCGCCTCCGGGATGTCGGTGCCGCCGGCCTTGGCGATGATGATCGCCTCCTCCAGCATCGACTGGTAGAGCTCGAAGCCGACCTCCTTGATATGGCCCGATTGCTCGTCGCCGACGAGATTGCCGGCGCCGCGGATGTCGAGATCGTGGCTGGCGAGCTGGAAGCCCGCGCCGAGGCTGTCGAGATTGGCGAGCACCTGGAGGCGTTTCTCCGCGCCCTCGGTGGTGATCCGGCCCGGCGGGGTGGTGAAATAGGCGTAGGCGCGCGTCTTGGAACGGCCGACCCGCCCGCGCAGCTGGTAGAGCTGGGCGAGGCCGAAGCGATCGGCGCGATGCAGGATGATGGTGTTGGCGCTCGGAATGTCGAGCCCGCTCTCCACGATCGTGGTCGACAGCAGTACGTCATATTTGCGATCGTAGAAGGCGGACATCCGCTCCTCGACCTCGGTCGCCGACATCTGGCCGTGCGCGGTGACGAAGCTGACTTCGGGCACCTCCTCGCGCAGGAATTTCTCGATGTCGGGCAGATCCTTGATCTTGGGCGCGACGAAATAGGCCTGGCCGCCGCGATAATGCTCGCGCAGCAGCGCCTCGCGCAGCACCACCGGATCCCACGGCATCACATAGGTGCGCACCGCGAGGCGATCGACCGGCGGGGTCTGGATCACCGACAGCTCGCGCAGGCCCGACATTGCCATCTGGAGCGTGCGCGGGATCGGCGTGGCGGTGAGGGTGAGGACGTGGACGTCCGCCTTCATCGCCTTCAGCCGCTCCTTGTGGGTGACGCCGAAGCGCTGCTCCTCGTCGACGATGACGAGGCCGAGCCGCTTGAACTCGATGCTCTTGGCGAACACCGCATGGGTGCCGACCACCACGTCGATCGTGCCGTCGGCGAGGCCCTCGCGCGTCGCCTTGGCCTCGGCGGTGCCGACGAGGCGGGAGAGGCGGCCGACTTTGAGCGGGAAGCCCTCGAAGCGCGCGGCGAAATTGTTGAAATGCTGGCGGGCGAGCAACGTCGTCGGGCACACCACCGCGACCTGGTGCCCCGCCATCGCCGCGACGAACGCCGCGCGCAACGCCACCTCGGTCTTGCCGAAGCCGACATCGCCGACGATCAGGCGGTCCATCGGCTTGCCCGCGGAGAGATCCTCGATCGCGTCGGCGATGGCGCGATCCTGGTCCTCGGTCTCCTCATAGGGGAACCGGTTGACGAACTCCGGATAGGCGGTGTCCGGCTCCAGCACCTCGGCGGGGCGCAGCGCGCGGGCGGCGGCGGTGGCCATCAGCTCGCCGGCGATCTCGCGGATGCGCTCCTTCATCCGCGCCTTGCGGGCCTGCCAGGCGACGCCGCCGAGCTTGTCGAGCCCGACCCCGTCGCTGTCCGATCCGTAGCGCGACAGCACGTCCATATTCTCGACCGGCACGAACAGCTTGTCGCCGCCCGCATAGGTGAGCTGCACGCAATCATGCGGCGCCTGGCCGACCGGGATCGAGGTCAGCCCCTCGTAGCGGCCGATGCCGTGATCGGCATGGACCACCAGATCGCCCGGCGTGAGCGTCGCCAGCTCCTGCATGAAGGCATCGGCCGATTTCTTGCGGCGCTGGCGACGGACGAGGCGATCGCCGAGCATGTCCTGCTCGGTGAGCACCGCGACATCGGGGGTGGTGAAACCGTGATCGAGCGGCAGCACGCAGAGCGCGACGGCGCCCTTGGCGGTCGCCTTGGCGAGGCCGAGGCCTTCCTGCCAGCTGTCGGCCAGGGCGAGATGATCGAGGCCGTGATCGGCGAGCAACCCGGCCAGCCGCTCGCGCGATCCCCTGGAGTAGCTGGCGAGGATCAGCTTCTTCTTGTCGCGATGCAGCTTGCGGCTGTGCGCGGCGACCGCCTCGTAGACATTCTCCTGCGCGGTTCGCTCGGGCGTGAAATCGCGCGGGCCGTCCACATCGAAGTCGAGCACGGTCGCGCTCTCGGGCTCGCGGAACGGAGTGGCGATGTGGAGCGGCCGGTGGGCGACCTGCCGGTCCCACTCCTCGACGGCGAGGTAGAGCGAGCCGGTGGAGAGCGGCCGATAGCTGCCGGGATCGGACTTCTGCGCCCGCACCCGGTTCTCGTGATAATCGGCGATCGATTCGAAGCGGCCCTCGGCGGCGCCCGGCGCACCGGCATCGCGGACGATCACGTCCTCGGCGGCGAGATGATCGAACAGCGTCGCGAGCTTCTCCTCGAACAGCGGCAGCCAATGCTCCATGCCGGCGAGGCGGCGGCCGTCGCTCACCGCCTGGTAGAGCGGATCGCCGGTGGCGGTGGCGCCGAAGCGCTCGCGATAGCCCGAGCGGAAGCGCTTGATGCTGTCCTCGTCGAGCAGCGCCTCGGAGGCCGGGAGCAACGTGAAGCCGTCGAGCCGGCCGACAGTGCGTTGGTCGGAGGGATCGAACTGGCGGACGCTCTCGATCTCGTCGCCGAAGAAATCCAGCCGCAACGCCATCGTCTCGCCCGACGGCCACAGATCGACCAGCCCGCCGCGCACCGCATATTCGCCCGGATCGGCGACGGTATCGGTGCGGACATAGCCATTGGCCTGCAACAGCGCGCCGAGCTTGTCGCGATCGATCCGCTCGCCGGGCGCAAGCTTGGCGACGAGCTGGCGGATGCGGAACGGGGTCAGCGTGCGCTGGGTCGCGGCGTTGACCGTCGTGACCAGCAACTCGGGGCCTTTCGCCGGCTTCTGGAGCGCGTGCAAAGTCGCCAACCGCTCGGCCGAGGCGCGCAGCGACGGCGAGGCGCGATCATAAGGCAGGCAATCCCACGCCGGATAGGCGAGCACGGCCAGTTCGGGCGCGAAATAGCCGGCGGCATCGGCCACCGCGCGCATCTGCACATCGTCCGCCGCGATGAACACGGCGCGCGCGCCCTGGCTCTTGCCCGCGCCGGCACGGGCGAGGTCCGCCAGCAGCCAGGGCAGGAAACCCTGCGGCACTGCCGAGAGGGTGAGCGGCTGCTCGGCCTTGAGGATGCGGGAGAGGTTATCGGTCAAGGCTGCACCGTTCGTATCAGGAATGCCGATTTCCGTTCGCACTGAGCCTGTCGAAGTGCGTGCCTCAGGCGCGGCGCGTGTCGCACGTCCTTCGACAGGCTCAGGACGAACGGGAAATGGTCAGGAATGTGAGTGGCCGCCATCAATGCGAACGGAAATTGTCGGTGCCGGGGTTGGGGATATAATCCAGCCCCTGCATCGCCTGCATCATCGGCCCGGCAAACGCCTCGGGCACCGGCTGGGTGCCGATCGCCCAGGCCATCACATCGACATCGTCTTCGTCCAGCAGGCGCTCGAACCAGACGATCTCGTCATCGGACCAGCCGGCGGAGCGCGCATCGAAGAAGCCGCCAATCAGATAATCGGCCTCGCGCGTGCCGCGGTGCCAGGCGCGGAAGCTCAGGCGCTTGAGGATATGATCGCGATCCACGGGGACTCCGAAATGACGAAATGCCGGCGGGCGCTTTCCGCGCGCGTCGGCTGTGGTAGAGGCCCATCTAGTGATGCGACCCGATATCCTCAATCCATTGTTCGCCGAGGTCGAAGTGCTGAAGGGCATCGGCCCGACGCTGGCCAAGCCGCTGGCGAAGCTCGGCATCGCGCGCGTCGTCGATCTGCTGTTCCATCTGCCGACGGGCGTCGTCGAGCGGCGCAAGGTCGATCGACTCGATGAGGCTGATGCCGGGCGGGGCGTGATCGTCACGCTGACGGCGGTCTCCTACCGGGGCTCCTCCTCTCCGCGCGGGCCGTTCCGGGTGCAGGCGGTGGATGGCGAGGGGAATGCCGTGAGCCTCGTTTTCTTCGGCGGCAAATCGGGCTGGGCGCGCAAGCAATTCCCGCTCGATGAGCCGCGGGTCGTGGCGGGTCGGCTCGATCTCTACGGGCCGGAACTTCAGATCGTCCGCCCGGAATCGGTGCCGCTGGCGGAAGCCGCCGAGATCGTGGAGCGGGAGCCGGTCTATCCGCTGTCCGCCGGCATCACCTCCAAGCGACTGGGGCAGCTGGTCGCGCAGGCGCTCGAGCGGGTGCCGGGGCTGCCCGAGTGGATCGAACCGAGCCTGGTGGCGAGCAAGGGCTGGCCGGGCTTCGCCGAGGCGCTGGAGCGCGCCCATGGCGATCCGGCCGACGAGAAGGCGCGCGAGCGGCTGGCCTATGACGAGGTGTTCGCCAACCAGCTCGCCCTGATGCTGGTCCGCGCCTCGACCCGCCGCCGCAAGGGCCGGGCGCTGGTCGGCGACGGGCGGCTGCGGGCGAAGCTCGATCTGCCCTATGCGCCGACCGGGGCGCAGGCCCGCGCGATCGCCGAGATCGAGGGCGACATGGTGCAGGAGACGCCGATGCTGCGCCTGCTCCAGGGCGATGTCGGCGCCGGCAAGACCCTGGTGGCGACGATGGCGCTGATCGCGGCGGTGGAGGCGGGCGCACAGGGCGCGCTGCTGGCGCCGACCGAGATCCTGGCTCGCCAGCATCTCGCCACGCTGCAACGCCAGCTGTCGCCGCTCGGGCTCAACGTCGCCATCCTCACCGGCCGCGAGAAGGGCAAGCTCCGCGAGTCGACGCTGATGGGGCTGGCGGACGGATCGATCGACATCCTGATCGGCACCCACGCGATCTTCCAGGACACGGTGAGCTACAAGGCGCTCGGGCTGGTGGTGGTGGACGAGCAGCACCGCTTCGGCGTCGCCCAGCGGCTGATGCTGGCGTCGAAGGGCGCGCATCCGCCGCACCTGCTGGTGATGACCGCGACGCCGATCCCGCGCACCCTGCTGCTCGCCAGCCATGGCGAGATGGACGTCAGCCGGCTGGACGAGATGCCGCCGGGCCGCCAGCCGATCGAGACCCGCGTGATCGCGGTCGAGCGGATGGACGAGGTGGTCGCGGGGCTCGGTCGTCATGTCGCAGCCGGCGGCCAGGCCTATTGGGTGTGCCCGCTGGTCGAGGAGAGCGAGAGCGGCGACGATGCCGCCGCCGAGGCGCGCGCGGCGGCGCTGGCGCTGCGCTTCGGCGATCGCGTGGGGCTGGTCCATGGCCGCATGAAGGGGCCGGACAAGGATGCGGTGATGGCCGCCTTCCAGCAGAATGCGATCTCGGTGCTGGTCGCGACGACGGTGATCGAGGTCGGCGTCGACGTGCCCAACGCGACGCTGATCGTGATCGAGGCGGCCGAGCGCTTCGGCCTCGCCCAGTTGCACCAGTTGCGCGGGCGGGTCGGGCGGGGCAGCCAGCATTCGCGCTGCCTGCTGCTTCGCGGATCGGCGCTCAGCGAGACGTCGCGCGCGCGCCTCGCCTTGATGCGCGACACCAATGACGGCTTCCTGATCGCCGAAAAGGATCTGGAGCTGCGCGGCGGCGGCGAGATCCTCGGCACCCGTCAGTCGGGCGAGCAGGGCGCCCGCTTGGCCGACGTGGTGCAGACGACGGCGCTGATCCCGACCGCCCATGCCGACGCCCGCCTGCTCACCGATCGCGACGGCGGGCTGGAAGCGCCGCGCGGCATCGCGGCGCGGACCCTGCTCTATCTGTTCGAGCGCGATGCGGCGGTGGGCTTGCTGCGGGCGGGCTAAGTCGCTGGTTCGGGCGCGCTCAGAGCGTCCAGAGCTTGCGGCCGAAATCCCGGCCCCGGAACACGCCCTTCACATCGGCGAACAGGCCATCTTCCTCCACCAGCGCGGCCAGCGTGGCGTCGTCCATGTCGCGATAATGGCGATGCGCGACCGCCGAGACGACGAGATCATAGCGCTGGTCGAGCGCCTCGGGATCGAGATGCACGCCATAATCGCGCTCGGCCTCGGCCGGATCGGCCAGCGGATCGTGGACCGTCACCGAATGGCCGTGAAACCAGAAGCGCTTGACGATATCGCCGACCTTGGAGTTGCGCAGATCGGGCACGTCCTCCTTGAAGGTGACGCCGAGGATCAGCACGCGGAGCGCGCGGCGCTTGAGTGTGAGGTGCAACGTGTCGGCGATCCAGCGCGCCATGTCGTCATTGACCGAGCGGGCGGCGGGGATGACTTCCGGCAGGTGGCCCAGTTCGATCGCGCGGTGGGACAGATAATAAGGGTCGACGCCGATGCAGTGGCCGCCGACTAGGCCGGGGGTGAAGGGCAGGAAGTTCCATTTCGTCTTCGCCGCGTCGATCACGTCCCAGATGCTGACGTCGAGCTTGGAGAAGATCCGGGTCACCTCGTTCATGAAGGCGATGTTGACGTCGCGCTGGGCGTTCTCGATCGCCTTGGCGCCCTCGGCCGCCTTGATCGAGGCGGCGCGGAAGGTGCCGCCGGTGGTGACGCGCTCGTAGATGTTGGCGACGCGATCGGTGGTGTCGGGGCAGTCGCCGGAGACGACCTTCACGATCCGGTCGACGGTGTGCTCGCGGTCGCCGGGGTTGATGCGCTCCGGCGAATAGCCGACGACGAAATCCTGCTTCCAGATCAGCCCCGACACCCGCTCCATCGCGGGCACGCACAATTCCTCGGTCACGCCGGGATAGACCGTGCTCTCGAAGATGACGAGCGGGCGGCGGGTGCCGTCGAGCATCCGGCCGACGGTTTCGGACGCCGCGAGCAGCGCGCGCAGATCCGGGCGGTTGCGTTCGTCCACCGGGGTCGGGACGGTGACGATATAGACATCGGCCGGCGCGCAGGCTTCCGGCTTCGAGGCATAGCGCAGGTCGGAGGCGGCGAGGCGGGTCTGGTCGATCTCGTCGGTGCGGTCATGCCCCTTTTCCAGTTCGGCGATCCGGCTGCCATCGATGTCGAACCCGACGGTCGGGAAGCTCTTCGCCAGCGCCACCGCAAGCGGCAGGCCGACATAGCCCAGGCCGACCACCACGATCGATTGCGGGAGCGCATCGGCCTGGCCCGTGGCGGAGCGGAGTTCGGCGATGCGTGCGTCCATGGTCCGGTGGCATAGCCGCAGGCCGTAAAGGCTTCGTCAATTCGGCGAAGGATTTCCGTTAGTTCACGCGTCGGCTTCCGGCGCGCCACTCCCGTGCGCACAAGGGCGTTGAAAAGCGATGGCGGCGATACGACATTGCCGCCCAATTCCCATCGGCCCCCACGGCCTCCCATGACTTTCGCGGAGTAACGACATGACCCAGCAAATCGCGACGCTCGCCGGGGGCTGCTTCTGGTGCGTCGAGGCGGTGTTCGACGATGTCGTCGGAGTCTCGGCGGTGGAAAGCGGCTATACCGGTGGCCATGTCGAAAGCCCCAGCTACAAGCAGGTCTGCGGAGGGGATACCGGCCATGCGGAGGCGGTGAAGATCAGCTTCGAGTCCGAGGAAATCTCCTACGACGAACTGCTCGACATCTTCTTCCACATCCATGATCCGAGCCAGCTGAACCGGCAGGGTAACGATATCGGCAGCCAGTACCGATCGGCGATCTTCCCGCATTCGCCCGAGCAGGCAGCCTCGGCGCGCGCCGCGATCGAGCGCGCGCAGGCGGATCATGAAAATCCGGTGGTCACCACCATCGAGGCCGAAGCCCCCTGGTATCCCGCCGAGGATTATCATCAGGAATATTTCGAGCGGCAGGGATCGGAAAATGCCTATTGCGTGGCGGTGGTCGCGCCGAAGCTCCAGAAGTTCCGCAAAAGCTACGCCGCGAGGTTGAAGAAGCAGGCGATTTGAGCACGTCTCCGCTTAGCGCTTGCCGGGGCGGAGGCCGAAGCGGAGGGGCGGGCCGATCGCCGGGCTTTCGGCGATGCCCGGCCGACGCGACGCGTCATGATATGGCAGGATGGCGCGGCAGGGCGATCGGCGCGCCGTGGGATGGTCGGCGGCTGGATGATCGGCTGTTGCTGGCCGTATGACGCTTATCGAATGACGAGGGCGAGTATGGCCGTCCAGAAGCTGCAGCCGAACACGACGCCGACCATCATCGTCAGCGCGAGCGAACGGGGCATTACGTCGGTTTCCTTGCGCACCATCTCCAGATCCTCGCTTGGTCCCAGGTTGTCGCCCTGATCGAGACCTTCATACATGGATTTCGATTATCGCGAAGTTAACGCGCTGTCGATTGCGGGTATCCGCAAAGATGTGGATTGTTTTCTTCTGTGGTTTCTACTTTGGTCTAACGAGTTTCTTATGTTGCCGAGTTTTCGTTTTGAACAGGAGCATCCCGCACCTTGCGCTGGTGTCGACGAGGCCGGGCGGGGGCCGCTGGCCGGCCCGGTGGTGGCGGCGGCGGTGATCCTCGATCGGCGGCATGTGCCGTCCGGCATCGATGACTCCAAGAAGCTGGGCGAGGCGGCCCGCGAAGCGCTCTATGCCAAGATCGTCGCCACGGCGGGCTGGGGCGTCGGCATCGTGGATGTCGAGGATATCGACCGGATCAACATCTACCAGGCCACCATGCTGGCGATGCGGCGCGCGGTCGACGCGCTCGGGGTCGAGCCGGGGATGGTGCTGGTCGATGGCAATGCCCTGCCCAAATGGCGCTACCCGGCGCGCGCGATCGTGTCGGGCGATGCCCTGTCCCGTTCGATCGCGGCGGCCTCCATCGTCGCCAAGGTGACGCGCGATCGGATCATGCATGCGCTCGACGCCGAGCATCCCGATTATGGCTGGCGGCAGAACAAGGGCTACGGCACCCCGGCCCACAAGGCGGCGCTGATCGCGTTCGGCGCGACCCCGCATCACCGCCGCAGCTTCGCGCCGGTCGCGCAATTGTGCCTTACGGTCTGACCGAGTCTTTTGGGTGACACCACCATGGGTTGAGTCCGACGCGATGCGCCGACTCCATATGCGGTGTGGGGCCTGTTTCGTTCTCGCCGATGTGCCGCCGCGACTCGCCGGGAATCCTGAGTTTTTTGCTTGACCGGCGAGTCGCGGGGACTCATTTGAAGCGCCTCAGAGACAGTCGGGGCGGGTCATGCAGCAGGTCGATACAGGGACGAGATCACGGGTCGCGCGGGCGCGGGCGGATGCCGGCGTGCTGCCGCTCGACCAGATCCTGCGCGATGACTGCATCCATGCGATGTCGCAGCTGCCCGACAAGTCGGTCGACTGCATCTTCGCCGATCCGCCCTATAATCTCCAGCTCGGCGGCGACCTGTTCCGTCCCGACGGCAGCCAGGTCGATGCGGTCGACGACGACTGGGACAAGTTCGACAGCTATGCGAGCTATGATCGCTTCACCCAGGCCTGGCTGGCGCAGGCGCGCCGCATCCTGAAGGACAATGGCACGATCTGGGTGATCGGCAGCTACCACAACATCTTCCGCGTCGGCGCCGCGATCCAGGACGAGGGCTTCTGGATCCTCAACGACATCGTCTGGCGCAAGGCCAATCCGATGCCCAATTTCAAGGGCACGCGCTTCACCAACGCCCATGAGACGCTGATCTGGGCGTCGAAGTCCGAGGGCGCGCGCTACACCTTCAACTATCAGGCGATGAAGGCGCTCAACGACGAGCTCCAGATGCGCAGCGACTGGACCTTCCCGATCTGCTCGGGCGGCGAGCGGCTGAAGGACGACAGCGGCGCCAAGGCGCATCCGACGCAGAAGCCCGAGGCATTGCTCTATCGCGTGCTGCTCGCCACCACCAAGAAGGGCGACGTCGTGCTCGATCCCTTCTTCGGCACCGGCACGACCGGCGCGGTCGCCAAGCGCCTCGGCCGTCACTGGATCGGGATCGAGCGCGAGCCCCGCTACATCCGCGTCGCGCGCGAGCGGATCGCCGCCGCTCTGCCGCTCGACGAGAGCGCGATGCAGGTGATGGTCACCAAGCGCGCGGCGCCGCGGGTGCCGTTCGGCGCGCTGGTCGAGGCCGGGATGATCCCGCCGGGCGCGGTGCTGATGGATTCCAAGCGGCGCTGGCAGGCCAGCGTGCGCGCCGACAGCTCGCTGTCCTGCGATGCCGCGTCGGGCTCGATCCACAAGCTCGGCGCCGAATTGCAGGGCGCGCCGTCCTGCAACGGCTGGACCTTCTGGCATATCGAGCGGGAAGGACGGCTCGATCCGATCGATGCGCTGCGCCAGCAATGGCTGGCGATGCAGCCGGCCGCATAGCCGCCCCGCCTCGTTCGCCGCCGGCCCCCTCCGGCCGGTTGGGGGGTGGGTAATGACGCGCGATCGGGTAGAGATGGCGGTCATGTCCTATCGATCGCCCCGCCCCCTGTTCAGAGCCGGAGACCGCCGCCTATGATCTCCGCAGAAATCGCCCGCCGCGGACGCTCCGCCAAAATCTATCTGCGCCCCACCGGCTTCGTCGATGCGCCGTTCGGCTATGACGGGCAGACGATGCGGCTGGCCGGCGGACTGATCTGGTTCGCGATGGTCGAGGCGATCGCGGCCGATGCGTCGGGCCGCTTCGACAGCGCGCTGATCCCGGTCGAGCGGGTCGAGGATTTCGTCGCCAGCCTGCCCGAACCGCAGGCGAGCATGGCCCGGCTCCAGCTCGATCGGATCGTGGCGCCGCGTGCCGCGCTGACGCTGGGCGCGCGCACCGTGCGGCTCGATCAGCCGCAGGTGATGGGCATCTTGAACGTCACGCCGGACAGTTTCTCGGACGGCAAGGGGCTGGCCGCCGATCCGGCCGAGGCGGCGGCGCGGGCGGTCGGCATGGCCGAGGCGGGCGCCGCGATCATCGACATCGGTGGAGAGTCGACCCGGCCCGGCGCCAAGACGGTGTGGGAGGGCGACGAGATCGCGCGGGTCGTGCCGGTGCTGGAAAGGCTGCGCCATGCCGGCGTCGCGCTCTCGCTGGACACCCGCAAGGGCGCGGTGATGGCGGCCGGGCTCGCCGCCGGCGCGCACCTGATCAACGACGTCGCCGCGCTGACCTGGGACGACGAGGCGCTGCGCGTCGCCGCGGCCTCGACCTGCCCGGTGGTGCTGATGCATTTCCAGGGCAACCCGACGACGATGCAGCAGGATCCGCGCTACCGCGATGCCCTGCTCGACGTCTATGACTGGCTCGAGCAGCGCATCGCCGCGGCGGTGGCGGCCGGTGTGGCGCGCGAGCGCATCATCGTCGATCCCGGCATCGGCTTTGGCAAGTCGCTCCGCCACAATCTGGCGATCCTCAACGGGCTGGCGCTCTATCATGGCCTCGGCCTGCCGATCCTGCTCGGCGCGAGCCGCAAGCGGACGATCGGCGCGCTTTCGAACGAGGCGCCGGTGGAGCAGCGGCTGGGCGGATCGATCACCCTGGCGATGACGGGGGCGAGGGCAGGCGTGCAGCTGCTGCGGGTCCATGACGTGTTCGAAACGGCGCAGGCGATCCGGGTGTGGCGCGGCCTGCGGGACGAGGCGCTGACGCCGGGTTGAATGCCGATGCCGGGTTAAGCGTTGATATCGCTTCATACTTCGACCAACGTCTGAATATGTTTCCTGGCCGCCTTGCTGTAGCCATGCGGGACATATCGAGGATGGGATCTTGGGTAATCTGCGTGTTCTGGCGATCGATGACAGTTTTGTCATTCGCCAGATAATCGAGCATATCGTCGCCCATACCGACGGCTTCGATCTGGTCGGGTCGGCGCCCGATCTCGAAACCGGCCGCCCCCTGATCCAGCGATGCGCGCCCGATGTGGTGACGGTGGATCTCGCCATGCCGGGCGAAAGCGGGCTGGAGTTTCTCGACGCGATCAAGGCGCTCGACCATCCGGCCGTCGTCGTCGTCTCGGCCTCGACCTATCGGGGCTCGGACGCGGTGGTCGAGGCGATCGCGCATGGCGCCGACGCCTGCTTCGACAAGGGGCGGCTGCTGCCCGATTCCCGGCTGTTCATGCGCACGCTCGGCACCGTCGTGGCCCGGCGTGCGCATCGGCTGGAAATAGGTTCGGCGAAGGGCCGCTTCGCCTGAGCTTCGGTCAGGGCGCTCGGGCCGCTTCAGGCGGCGCTGTCGATCCCGAGATCGCCGAGCTTGCGATAAAGGGTCGAGCGACCGATGCCGAGCCGCCGCGCCACTTCGCTCATGCGCCCGCGATAATGGCTGATCGCGAGCCGGATCACGTCGCCCTCGATATCCTCCAGCGGGCGCAGATGCCCTTCCGGCGTGTACAGCATCACCCCGCCGGTCGCGACCGCCGGCAGGCGATGGCCGGGTTCGAGCTTGGGGCTGCGGCGGCGGGTGAAGCTCTCCTGCGCGATCTGCGGGAAATCGGCGGTGGCGAGGGTCGGCGCGTCGCATAGCACGGCGGCGCGGAACAGGGCGTTCTGGAGCTGGCGGATATTGCCCGGCCAGTCATAGCTGCCGAGCAGGGTGAGGGCATCGTCGGTGATGTCGATGTCGCGCAGGCCCGGCTGGCGGGCGATGCGGTCGAGCAGATGGCGGGCCAGCGCCGGCAGATCGGAGACCCGCTCGCGCAGCGGCGGAATGGCGACATGGACGCCGGCAAGGCGGTACAGCAGATCCTCGCGGAAGCGGCCGGCGACGACCTCCTCGGCGAGCGACACGCGGCTGGCGGCGACGACGCGGACATCGACCTCGCGACAGCCGCGCGCGCCGAGCGGCCAGATCCGGCCGCTTTCCAGCACTGCGAGCAGGCGCGCCTGGGTGTCGAGCGGCAGCGCGGCGACGTCGTCCAGGAACAGGGTGCCGCCGTCGGCCTCGACGAAGCGCCCCGGATTGCGATCGAAGGCGCCGGCGAAGGCGCCCTGCTCGTGGCCGAACAGGCTGGAATCGATGACGTTGGCGGGGATGGCGCCGCAATCGACCACGATCAGCGGACGCTGGGCACGCGGGCTGGCGGCGTGGATCGCCTCCGCGAACATCTCCTTGCCGGTGCCGCGCTCGCCCTCGACCAGCACCGGGACGCGGCTCTCGGCGGCGCGGGTGGCGATCGCGACGGTGGCGCGGAAGGCGGGGGCCGCGCCGACGATCTCGTCGAAGCTGAGCGGCTGCCAGAGCTTTTCGGCCATCGGTCGCAACTCGCCCTCGATCGCCTCGCGGTTGGCGACGGCATCGAGCGCGGCCAGCAGGCGATCGGGGGCGATCGGCTTGACCAGATAATCGGTGGCGCCATGCCGCATCGCCTCGATCGCGACGGCGAGGTCGTCGAGCGTGGTGAGGACATGCACCGCCTTGTCGGGGTGGCCGGCGCGCAGACCGGCGACGAGCGCCGGCGTATCCGCCTGCTGGTCGATCAGCACCGCCTCGATCGAGCGGCCCTGCGCCGATTGGAGCGTCTTGAGCGCGGATGCGCTGGAGTCGGCGACGACGGTGCGCCAGCCGGCACGCGCGGCGATGGCGGACACCAGACGCCGTTGCCCGGCATTCTCGTCGATCAGCAGCAGGCTCCGGATGGTGTCTCGCGGCATTCCGTTTCCTCGGTTTCGCAGCGATTGCTAGCGCGCTCGGGTAAAGACCGACTTAAGGCGGCGGAAGCATGGCCGCTTTTCTGCGGGACAGGATAGCCCTTGCGGCGCGGGACGGCACGGGCCAGAAACCGGGAGGAACGATAAGCGACCGAGGGAGTGGATATGGCCGACCCTTCTCCGATGGACATGACGACGCATGAGCGGACCTATGGGGCATTCCTCCGGCTGCTCCAGTTCGCCACCGTCGCCAGCCTGCTCGTTGTGGCGCTCGTCGTCTATCTGATCGCCGCCTGACACCATCGGCCCCGGCGGCGCGGATCGTGGCCCGGGTGAAGGGGCGGCCCGGCATCGCGCGGCCGTGGCCGGTGGCCATGGCGAGGGAGCGGTTGCAGGCGGGATCGCGGCGCGCCATGATGCCACCATCGTCGGCCATCGCGGCGGGCCGCCGCTGGTCGCGGTGGACGCGTCCGTGCTGTCCGCTCGTAAGCCGTTCAACTTCCTTTCAGCCTTCCGGGGTCAGGAGCAAGGGCGCCCGGGGATCGAGGCCGCGATCGGTGACGCGATCCGACCGACCCAGGGTGGCCAGATCGTCAATCCAAGGTTTCCGACATGAATATGCTGCTGCTTTCCCTCCTGCTCGCATCCGGCTCTGCCAACGGGCCGGTGGTTCACGCCACCGACGTCAAGTCCGACGCGACCGATCCGCTCACCGAGCGCTTCGCCGAGGCGCTGCGCAACGCGATCCCCAAGGCCAAGCATATGAAGCCCTGGTCGGGCGACGACGCGGACGATCTCTATCTGGCGGTCCTCTGGCCGGTGAGCGAGGACGGCAAGCGCTTCACCTATGCGGTCGATCTCATGAAGAAGACCGAGGACATGACCACGCCCGACCGGCTCACCTCGCTGACCGGAAGCTGCCGCACCGCCCAGCTGGAAGCCTGCGCTGCCGGCGTGGTCGGCAAGGCGGACGCGAAGGCCAAGGACGACTAGGGCGGATCGACATTCCGCGGATCAGATGACGTCCGCGCCTGAAACGATCGTCATCCTGAACTTATTTCAGGATCCCAGCAAAGCTTGGCGCTGAGCGCCCGGAAGAGGCGGGATGCTGAAACAGGTTCAGCATGACGGTTTGAAGCAAAATGATCACCCGATATCCCAGCCATCCGAATGTCGATCGGCGCTAGAACAGCAAGGTCAGCCAGTAGAACAGCGCGCCGACGATCGCGGCGGCCGGGATCGTCACCACCCAGGCGACGACGATGCTCGACGCGACGTTCCAGCGCACCGCCGAGAGCCGGCGCGAGGCGCCGACGCCGACGATCGCGCCGGTGATGGTATGGGTGGTCGAGACCGGGATGCCGCCCAGCGTCGCCAGGAACAGGGTGATCGCGCCGCCGGTCTCGGCGCAGAAGCCTTGCGGCGGGGTGAGGCGGGTGATCTTCGATCCCATGGTGTGGACGATCTTCCAGCCGCCCATCAGCGTGCCGAGCCCCATCGCCGTCTGGCAGGCCAGCACCACCCACAGCGGGATGTGGAAATCGCCGCCGAGCAGCCCCTGCGAATAGAGCAGCACCGCGATGATCCCCATCGTCTTCTGCGCGTCGTTGCCGCCATGGCCGAGCGAATAGAGCGAGGCCGAGACCAGCTGGAGCTTGCGGAAGCGGCGATCGACCTGGAGCGGGGTCGAGCGGATCGAGCTCCACGCGACGATCAGGGTCAGCACCAGCGCCAGCAGCAGGCCGAGCGTCGGCGACAGCACGATGGCGAGCGCAGTCTTGATCACGCCGCTCCACACCACCGCCGAGACGCCGGCCTTGGCCGTGCCCGCGCCGATCAGCCCGCCGACCAGCGCGTGCGACGAGGAGGAGGGGATGCCCAGCACCCAGGTCGTCACGTTCCACATGATCGCGCCCATCAGCGCCCCGAAGATCACGCCGGCATCGATCACATGGGCATCGACGATGCCCTTGCCGACGGTCGAGGCGACATGGGTGCCGAAGAACAGGAAGGCGATGAAGTTGAAGAAGGCGGCCCAGGCGACGGCGTAATGCGGCTTGAGCACGCGCGTCGAGACGATGGTGGCGATCGAGTTGGCGGCGTCGTGCAGGCCGTTCAGCCAGTCGAACAGCAGCGCCACGCCGATCAGCGCGGCGAGCAGCGGGAAAGCGAGATGGGCCATGGTCGGGCGATCGTCAGGCGTGATCGATCACGAGACCCTGGATCTCGTTCGCGACATCCTCGAACCGATCGGTGATCTTCTCGAGATGCGCGTAGATTTCCTGGCCGACGACGAACTCCATCGGATTGTCCTTGCTCGCCCGGAACAGCGCCTTCAGCCCGGCGTCGTGGATCTCGTCGGCATGGCCCTCCAGCTCGACCAGCCGCGCGGTCAGGGTGTGGAGGCGGCCCGCATTGTTGGCGAGCGAGCGGAGCAGCGGGATCGCTTCCTCGGTCACCCGCGCCGCCTCGACGATGATGCCGGTCATGTCGCGCATCTCGGGGGTGAATTCCTGGAGCTCGAACAGCTGCACCGCCTTGGCGGTCTGGTTCATCTGGTCGATGGCGTCGTCCATCACCCCGATCAGGCCGGTGATCGCCGAGCGATCGAACGGCGTGACATAGGTGCGGCGGACATCCTGCAACACTTCGCGCGCGATATCGTCGGCGGTCTGCTCCTGCGTCACGATCTCGCGGATGTGCTGGTGGAGCTCCGGGCCGCCCTGCATCATCCGGGCGAGCGCGTCGGCCCCGGCGACGAGCGTGGCGGTGTGCGCCTCGAACAGCTCGAAGAAGCGGCCGCCGGTGGGCATCAGCGATTGGAACCAGCGCAGCAACGGCATCTTCCTTCCGATTTCCTGGCCGATGGCCGGCACGCGATCCGCCAGACCGGGGGTGGGCGGCGGCTCGCGGAAGCCGGCGATGATGCCCTTGAGCTCCGGCTCGTCGACGGCGGCGGCGGCGTTGGGCAAGGTGAACCAGTTGGTCGTGCGCTCGTCCTGCTCGGGCCATTCCTCGGCCTGCCCGGTGACCGCGAACGGGAAGACATCCACCATGATGGTGCGCGTCACGCCGTTCTTGCGGCGCTTGGGATAGCTATAGGCCCCGATCACGGTCGGGCAGGGGATGCCCTCCACGCCGGCTTCCTCATAGGCCTCCTGCGCGGCAGCCTCATGCGCGTTGAGACCCTTGATCGGATTGCCCTTCGGAATCACCCAGCGTTGCGTCTCGCGGCTGGTGATCAGCATCACGCGGATGCTGCCATCCGGCTCGACGCGATAGGGAAGGGCAGCGACCTGACGGATGGGACGTCTCCATGACAGATTTGTGACGTTGAATGGAGCGCGTTCCAACACCAAGCGCGCGATGATTGCAAGCGGGGCGGGGGCAGAATCCGGCTGCTTGGCCCGGAGACCAGATAGGCCTATTCTCTTAAAAAAGGAGAGCATGATGGCAACAGCCACGCAAGAACCGACCATCCGAGATCAGGTCTCGGCAGAGGAGTGGGCGATCCGCGTCGATCTGGCCGCCGCGTACCGGCTGGTCGCGCTTTATGGGTGGGACGATCTGATCTTCACCCATCTGTCCGCCCGCGTGCCGGGGCCGGACCATCACTTCCTGATCAACCCCTATCATCTGATGTTCGAGGAGATCACCGCCTCGTCGCTGGTGAAGATCGATCCGGCCGGCAAGCCGGTGCTCGCCCCGGCGATGGTCAATGCGGCGGGCTTCGTGATCCACTCGGCGGTCCACATGGCGCGGGACGATGCCAAGGCGGTGCTGCATCTCCACACGCCCTATGGCCAGGCGGTGTCGGCGATGGACTTCGGGCTGCTGCCCCACACCCAGACCGCGATGATCGCCGCGCACGAACTGGCCTATCACGACTATGAGGGCATCGCGACCGACATGGAGGAGCGCGAGCGGCTGGTCGCCGATCTCGGCGCGAAGACCGTCATGCTGCTGCGCAACCATGGCACGCTGACGGTGGGCGAGACGGTCGGCCACGCCTTCCTGCGGATGTATTTCCTGGAGCGGGCCTGCGAGGCGCAGGTCCACATGCTGAGCGCGGGCAGGGAGCATCTCAACACCCCGCCGCAGGGCACGCCCGAGAAGGTCGCGGTGCAGACCCATCCCAGCATCACCCGTGCCGGTGCCGACATGCTGGCGTGGCCCGCGCTTTTGCGTAAGCTCGATCGGATCGATCCCTCGTTTCGCGAGTAGTGGCTTCGACAGTGAAGGGCGCGCGCATGAAGAAACTCGTGGCATTCGATCTCGATGGCACATTGGCCGAGAGCAAGGCGGCGATCGACGCCGAGATGGCCGATCTGCTGGCGGGGCTGAGCGAAGTCGCGCAGGTCTGCGTGATCTCGGGCGGCGACTGGCCGCAGTTCGAGAAGCAGGTGATCGGCCGGCTGCCGCGCCATGCGGTTCGCGCCAATCTGTGGATCATGCCGACCTCGGGCACCAAGCTGTACCGCTGCACCGACGGGCATTGGCAGGCGGTCTACAAGGAGGATTTCTCGGCGGACGAGCGCCGCCATATCCTCGACGCGCTCGACAAGGCGGTCGATGCCGCGGGCTTCCGCGGCGAGAAGATATGGGGCGCGCAGATCGAGGATCGCGGCAGCCAGATCACCTTCTCCGGCCTCGGCCAGGAGGCGCCGCTCGACGCCAAGAAGGCGTGGGATCCCGATCGCAAGAAGCGCGAGGCGATGCAGCAGGCGGCGCAGGCCGAGCTGCCCGGCCTGTCGGTCAACATCGGCGGATCGACCTCGATCGACGTCACCCGCGAAGGGGTCGACAAGGCCTATGGGATCGAGCGGCTGGCGAAGGAATCCGGCATCGCCACCGCCGACATGATCTTCATGGGCGATGCGACCTATCCGGGCGGCAACGATCATCCCGTCCCGGCCAAGGCGGGGGTGGACACCATCCCGGTCGGCTCGATCGACGAGACCAAGCGCGCGATCCAGGCGATCATCTACTGCCTGGGCTGACCGTCTCACGCCCTTTTCGACATCCGACCCTTCGGTGCTCCTGCGAAGGCAGGAGCCCAGAGCCCCAGGCGGTGCAATTCCTCACCTGGGCTCCTGCCTACGCAGGAGCACGAACTTGTCAGCCATTGCAGAGCGTCGCAAAAGTTTTGCCGTCGCCCGCTCTCGCATCTGGCGGCAGAGTGTTGCAGGATCGCCACCATCTGTTGCGGAGGTGTCGAATGCGGATCGGGCGGCTGGCGGGAATGACGGCGCTGTTGATGACGGGGAGCGCGGCCGTCGCGGCCACCCCTTCCTATGATCCGCGTGCTGCGTTCGCGCCGCTCGATCTGCCGGGGCCGATCAACGCCGTCCGTTCGGGCAGCGGCCAGCCCGGCCCGTCCTGGTGGCAGAACCGCGCCGACTATCAGATCCACGCCACCCTCGACACGGCGGCGCACGCCCTCTCGGGCGAGGAGGCGATCAGCTACACCAACAATTCGCCGGACACGCTGGATGTGCTGTGGCTCCAGCTCGACCAGAATATGTACCGTCCCCATTCGCGCAGCCATGCCGCCGACGGCGCCGTGCCGCGCCGGGGCGACGGATCGACCGACGGCTACACGATCGAGCGCGTCGAGGTGGAGCAGGGCGGCCGGCGCGTGGCGGTGCCGACGGTGGAGAGCGACACCCGCCTCCAGATCCGGCTGCCGGCGCCGCTGGCGGGGAAGGGCGGCAAGATCACCGTCCATCTCAGCTACCGCTTCGTCATTCCCGGCGCCTTCGGCGGGCGCATGGCGTGGGGCAAGGTGAAGGATGGGGCGATCTACGATCTCGCCCAATGGTATCCGCGCATGGCGGTCTATGACGATGTGCGCGGGTGGGACACGCTCCCTTACCTCGCGCAGGAATTCTATCTCGACTATGGCGACTTCGATTATTGGGTGACGGTGCCGGCGGACATGATCGTCGCCGGATCGGGTGCGCTCCAGAATCCGCAGGAGGTGCTGACCGCGACCGAGCGCAGCCGGCTGGCGCAGGCCGCCGCGTCGGACAGCACCGTGAAGATCGTGGCGCCGGCCGAGATCGGAGGCGATCGCACCAGGGCGGGCACCGGCACCAAGACCTGGCATTATCGCATGGAGAATACGCGCGACGTCGCCTTCTCGGCCTCCGACGCCTTCGCCTGGGATGCAGCACGGATCACCCTGCCCGGCGGCAGGACGTCGCTCGCCATGTCCTATTACCCGGCCGAGAGCGCCGGCGCGCAGGCCTGGGATCGCTCGACCCAATATGTGAAGGACACGGTCGAGACCATGTCGAAGCGCTGGTATCCCTATCCGTGGCCGGCGGCGATCAACATCGCCGGGCCGGCATCGGGCATGGAATATCCGGGCATCGTGTTCGACGGGATCACCGACAAGGGCAAGCCCCTGTTCTGGATCACCGCGCACGAGATCGGCCACAGCTGGTTCCCGATGATCGTCGGCTTCGACGAGCGGCGCGATGCGTGGATGGACGAGGGCTTCAACACCTTCATCGACACCTTCGAGTCCGAGGATTTCCACCACGGCGAATATGCCCCCAAGCGCGACAGCGAGTTCGCGCCCGGCGGCGGCAATCCGGTCGACGAGATCTTGCCGATCCTCGCCGACCCGCAAGCGCCGCCGATCCTCAGCCGCGCCGATACGGTGACCGAGACCTATCGCCATCCCGTCACCTATTTCAAATCGGCGCTCGGCCTCGTGCTGCTGCGCGACGAGATCCTCGGGCCGGAGCGCTTCGATCCCGCCTTCCGCCGCTTCATCGCGCTGTGGGCGTTCAAGCATCCCAAGCCCTCCGACTTCTTCCGGTTCATGGACAGCGAGGCCGGCGAGGATCTGAGCTGGTGGTGGCGCGGCTGGTATCTGACCAACGCGACCTATGACGTCGCGGTGACGAAGATCGCGGCCACGCCCAACGGTGGCACCGCGATCACGGTGGAAAATCGCGATCCGCTGGTGATGCCGGTGACGCTGCGGGTCGATTATGCCGACGGGAGCCATGAGGATATCCGGCTGCCGGCCGAGACCTGGATTCGCCAGACGGCCGGCGACATCGCGATTCCGGCGGGGCGGCACGTCGTCGCGGCGACGCTCGATCCCGATCACCGCCTGCCCGATCGCGATCGCAGCAACAACCGGATCGCGATCGGCGGATGAGCGGCGCGGCGCGACGCCTGCTGCTGCTGGGCGCGGCCGCGATCGGCCTCGCCTCGGCCGCCGATGCACGCAGGAGCGCGGGGCCGGCCCTCGGCCCGATCACGCTGGACCGGGCGCATCCGGTGGTCGAGACGACGATCGCCGGCGTACTGGCCACGATCGGCGTGGCGCTGGATGACGGGCTGGACGTCGCGCCGGACCTGGCCGGCCGTCTGCCCGTCGCCTGGCAGCCCGGCCCCAGCGAATATATCGGGCGGGTCGTGATCCCGCATCGTCAGGCCAATGGCGAGGTCGCGATCGCGGGGGTGGCCGTGCCGATGACGATCAGGACGCAGGATCAGCCCTGCTGCAACGGCCAGTCCGGCACGATCGGGGCGATCGACCTGCCCTGGCCGATCGTCCGCATCGGCACCGGCGAGAGCAGCCGCGAGCATCGCTATCCGGCGCTCAACGACGTGCAGAGCGGCTTCCATCTCGAGTGGAAGGTCGGCCGGCAGCGGATCGCCATCCTGCTCGCCCCCGATGCGCCGGAGACGGTGGCGACGGCGGCCGCCGCCGCGATCCTGTCCAAGGCCTATGGCGGCCGCCTCGGCCGGGAGGCGCGGACGCTGCCGATCGCCTATGGCGTCGCCCGCCCGGTGTGGGACATGACGCTGGCCCAGCCGGCCACGCTGCTCGGCTTCCCGCTCAGCCATGTCGCGGTGCGGATCGTGGATTATGCCGGCGACAGCCAATTGCCGGATGCCGATCAGCCGCCATCCCCCGCGCCGGGCAAGGACGATATCGTCGTGCGCCATCGCCCGCTGCCGCCGCAATTCCGCTGGGCGGCGATCGCCGTCGGCCGCGACCTGCTCGATCGCTGCCCGCAGATCAGCGTCTATCGCGAGACGAACGAGATCGGGCTGGTCTGCCAGCAGCCGTGAGGCGCCGATCACGCCTCTCTCGCTTTTTTGGGCCGACACGCTACAGGGCCGGGCATGAATCCTTCCGAGAGCCGCCGCACCTTCGCGATCATTTCCCACCCGGACGCGGGCAAGACCACGCTGACGGAGAAGCTGCTGCTCGCCGGCGGCGCGATCCACCAGGCCGGCGAGGTGCGTGCGCGCGGCAACAACCGGCGGGCGCGCTCCGACTGGATGAAGATCGAGCAGCAGCGCGGCATCTCGGTCACCTCCTCGGTGATGACCTTCGAGCGGCCCGGCCGATCCGGCGAGCCGCTGACCTTCAACCTGCTCGATACGCCGGGCCATGAGGATTTCTCCGAGGATACCTACCGCACGCTGACCGCGGTCGATTCGGCGGTGATGGTGATCGACGCCGCCAAGGGCATCGAGGCGCAGACCCGCAAGCTGTTCGAGGTGTGCCGGCTGCGCTCGGTGCCGATCGTCACCTTCATCAACAAGGTCGATCGCGAGGGCCTCGATCCGTTCGCGCTGATCGACGAGGTGGCCGACAAGCTCGCCCTCGACGTCACCCCGATGAACTGGCCGGTCGGCATGGGCGGGCTCTACGAAGGCCTGTTCGATTTCCAGCGCAACACCCTGTCGCGGCCCGACAAACCCGACGAGCAGCTCGACGGGCTGGACGATCCCCGGCTCGACACGCTGGTCTCGCCCGAAGGGGCTGCGCGGTTGCGCGAGGAGGCCGAACTGGCGCTCGGCGGCTATGGCCATTTCGACCTCACCGCTTATCGCCATGGCGACCAGACCCCGGTGTTCTTCGGCTCGGCGCTGCGCGAATATGGCGTCGAGGCGCTGATCACCGCGATCGGCGACTATGCCCCGCCGCCGCGCACCCAGCCCGCCCAGCCGCGCGCGATCACCCCCGACGAGCCCAACGTCTCCGGCTTCATCTTCAAGGTGCAGGCCAATATGAACCCGCAGCATCGCGATCGCATCGCGTTCCTGCGAGTCTGCTCGGGCAAGTTCAAGCGCGGCATGAAGTTGAAGCAGGTGCAGACCGGCAAGACGATCGCGATCAATTCGCCGATCTTCTTCTTCGCGCAGGACCGCGAGCTGGCCGAGACGGCGCTGCCCGGCGACATCATCGGCATCCCCAACCATGGCGTGCTGCGCGTCGGCGACACGCTGAGCGAGGGCGAGGCGATCACCTTCACCGGGATTCCCAACTTCGCGCCGGAGATCCTGCGCCGGATCCGGCTGCTCGACCCGACCAAGACCAAGCAGCTGCGCACCGCGCTGGTCGACATGGCGGAGGAGGGCGTCACCCAGCTGTTCAAGCCGCTGGTCGGCTCGCAATGGATCGTCGGCGTGGTCGGCCAGCTGCAATTGGAGGTGCTGATCTCGCGCCTCCAGGCTGAATATAACGTCGCCGCCGAGTTCGAGCCGGCGCCGTTCGAGACGGCGCGCTGGATCTCCGCCGACGACCCCGCCGACCTCAAGGCGTTCGTGGAAGGCCGCGGCGGCGCCATGGCCGAGGACCGCGACGGCGCGCCCGTCTTCCTCGCGCGCGACGCGTGGGAGGTGAATTATGTCGCTGAGCGCGCGCCCAAGGTCCGCTTCTCGGCGATCAAGGAGCGGGTGTCGGGCTGATCCTGTAGGATTTGCGGGCACAATTCTCCCGCCGCTTGGGGGCAGGGAAGGCGGCCGGCGCCCCGCGCGTGCCTCGTTGCATCGCGGGGGTTTGGAGGTGTCTCAGTTACCCTCCGAGGGCCTGTGCTCCCACTCCCCGGCCATTGCGCGGCTGGGGTGGAGCAGTCCCGGTTGGGGCGGACGTGGGCCGGACGCGCCCATGGCACGGGCGCGGCGAGCTTCACGCTGGCCTGGTGGACGGTAGGGTTGCGGGAATCCACCCGGATGCCCGGCGCGCCGGCCGCTGGATGCACGGTGGCCGAAACCGCCGCCATCCCCTCCTGTCACCGCGCGCCTTGATCAAGGGTGTGGGCGACGGAAAGGTCTGTAACCTATATGGTGATATTTGTCAAGATGGATGAGAGGTTCGTTCCTCTTTCACCGTTCGGCCTGCGCCTGTCGACGGCCGAACGGTTTGAGGGGTTGCGGAACGACGGGTTTCGCCCAAGAGGCGCCCTTTCGCCCTATCTCGTCACCCCGGACTTGATCCGGGGTCCAGCTCCTTGGATTTCCGCTGGACGCGGAAGAAGCGGGATCCCGGACCAAGTCCGGGATGACGTAACAATGGAATGACGGCTTCCGCCCAGATGCGGACATTTGATTATCTCGTCACCCCGGCCCTGAGCCGGGGTCCAGCTGCTTTCAGGCGAGCGTGGCGAACAGATCTTGCCAGTCTGGATTCCCGCTTTCGATCAATGCAAACTTCCAGTCTCGCCGCCAGCGTTTCAGCCGTTTCTCATGTGCGATGCAGGCCATTATGTCGTCGCCACGCTCGGCCCAGACGAGGCGAGTGAGGTCGTAGCGTCTGCAAAAATCGGATCCGTCACCGCTACGATGCTGGCCGACCCGCGCACGAAGGTCGGCTGTGACGCCGACGTAGATCGTGCCGCGATAACGACTGCCATGATGTAGACCCAGCCGCCGGTCGTCATATCCGTTCCCATCCTCGCATGGAAAGCGAAGACAAGCTGGACCCCGGGTCAAGCCCGGGGTGACGCGACCGAGATCGACCGCTGTCCACCACGTCCCGTCATCCTGACGACAGTCAGGATCCAGAGCCTCGGGCGTCGGCGATGGCGGCTCTGGATCCCGGATCAAGTCCGGGATGACGATCAGAGGATGGCAGGCAAAGAGCAGCGGCTTTCCACCCCTTCGCACCCCATCCCCTTCGCACCATAGCAAAAGGGCGGCCCCGGATGTCCGGGACCGCCCTTTCGGCAAGCTCGCTCGAGAAGCTTAGCGCTTCGAGAACTGGAAGCTGCGGCGGGCCTTCGCCTTGCCGTACTTCTTGCGCTCGACCGCGCGGCTGTCGCGGGTCAGGAAGCCGGCGGCCTTGACGGGCGCGCGCAGGATCGGCTCGAAGCGGGTCAGCGCCTGGGCGATGCCGTGCTTGACCGCACCGGCCTGGCCCGAGAGACCGCCACCGGCGACGGTGCAGATCACGTCATACTGGCCTTCGCGATCGGACACGCCGAACGGCTGGTTGATGACGAGGCGCAGCGTCGGGCGGGCGAAATACACCTCCTGGTCACGGCCGTTGACCGTGATCTTGCCGGAGCCCGGCTTGATCCAGACGCGGGCAACCGCATCCTTACGACGGCCGGTCGCATAGGCGCGGCCCTGGGCGTCGATGATCTTCTCGCGCAGCGGCATGGTCGAGACCGGCGCCTGGACCGGGGCGAAACCACCCTCGGTGCCGGCATCCGTCGCAGCGGCCGGGGCCGGAGCCTCGCCACCCGTCAGCGTGGCGAGATCGGAAAGGGACTGGCGATTGTCGGACATCAGGCGCCCACCTTGTTCTTGCGGTTCATCGCCGCGACATCGAGGACTTCGGGGTTCTGCGCGGTGTGATCATGCTCGGCACCGGCGAAGATGCGCAGGTTGCGCATCTGCTGGCGGCCCAGCGGGCCACGCGGGATCATGCGCTCGACGGCTTTCTCGAGAACGCGCTCCGGGAAGCGACCCTCGAGCACCTTGCCCGCGGTGATCTCCTTGATGCCGCCGGCATAGCCGGTGTGCTTGTAGTAGATCTTGTCGGTCAGCTTCTTGCCGGTGAAACGCACCTTCGCGGCATTGATGATGATGACATTGTCACCACAATCGATGTGCGGGGTGTAGCTCGGCTTGGTCTTGCCGCGCAGGATATTGGCGACGAGCGAGGCGAGACGCCCGACGACGAGGCCTTCGGCATCGATCAGATGCCATTTCTTCTCCACCGTGAACGGCGTTGCCGACTTGGTGGTCTTCATGAGCGCCTTCATGGCCCCAAACTCCGAAATGCGAGAAACGCAAGAGCGCGGCCCATCGCTGAGCCGCGCCACGGCCGCCCCAATGACGATTCGGCCCCGGAAAGTCAAGCAATGCGGGCGGTTTCGTGAGAGGTATTATAATACCATGGCGAAAATCGCGGCGCGCGACGGGGTGCGGGAGGGGCGTTTCAGCCGCGCTTGTCGCTTGCAGGGGCGATGGCTCCGGCGCGGCCGAGGGCGTGGCTGCCCCAGATCAGCGCGCCGAGCAGGATCGTCGCCATCGCCTGGTGCGCGACCGCGATCGGAATATCGACGCCGGTGAGTAGGGTGGCGATGCCGAGCAGGATCTGGGCGACCACCGCGACCACGATCGCGATCGCGGCCGGGCGGTGGCCGGCCTTCATCGCCAGTCGCGCGACGGTGACGACGGCGACGAGGGCGACCCACGCCCACCAGCGATGCACGAACTGCACCGCGATGGGGTTGTCGACGAGGTTGCGCAGCGTCGACCAGTCCCGGTCCCAGCCGCCGGCGGGGAACCAGTCGTCGCCCATCTTCGGCCAGCTGGCGAAGGCATAGCCGGCGCGCAAGCCCGCGGTGAAGGCGCCGAGCATGATCTGGAGCGCGAGGATGACGATCGCGACCGTGCTCAGCGCGACCAGCCGGGCAGGGCGGGCGGCCGGATCGCGGGCGAGGGCGAGCAGGTCGAGCGCCGTCCAGATCGCATAGCCGTAGATCATCAGCGCCGAGAGCAGGTGGATGGCGAGGCGGATGTGGCTGACCTCGGTGCGGTAGGCGAGGCCGGACGACACCATCCACCAGCCGATCACGCCCTGGAAGCCGATCAGCGCGAGGGTCAGCAGGCCGCGCCAGCCATAGCCGGCCGGGATCGCGCGGCGCCACCAGAAGGCCAGCAGCACCACCGCCAGCAGGGTGCCGATCCCGCGCGCGATCAGGCGGTGGAGGAATTCCCAGAAATAGATGTGCTGGAATCCGGCCAGCGTCATCCCCGTGTTGAAGGCCTTATATTGGGGGATCGCCTTGTAGCCATCGAACGCCGCCTGCCACTGGGCGTGGGTGAGCGGCGGGATCGCGCCGAGGATCGGATCCCACTGGACGATCGAGAGGCCGCTTTCGGTGAGTCGGGTGATGCCGCCGACGACCACGATCGCCAGCACCAGCGCCGCGATCGCGAGCAGCCACAGCCCGAGGGCGCGCGGCGCCGGGCGCGGTGCGGCGGGGCGGCCGGGGAGCCGGATGGCGGGGGCCCGGTCGGGGGCGGCGTCGGCGGGGGCGAGGGGGTCGGACATGGCGCGCGGATGTAGCGCGCCGCCGGGCTGCTCGACAACCGGTCTCGTTCCGTCGCCGTGACCTTTCGGCCGCCCGATCGCCCTTCAAAATGAGACATTGTATCATGTCATCGGCGATGGCATAGCCCCGCCGATGGCGACCCATTTCCCCGAGTCCCCGCCGCCGCGGGCCCGCGATCGAACGCCGACCGGCGGGCGGCTCGACCGGATCGCGATCGGGCTGTCGAGCCTGTGCCTCGTCCATTGCATCGCGACGGTGCTGCTGGCGGCGACGCTGGCCTCGGCCGGCGCGGCGCTCGCCAATCCGGCGTGGCACGAGATCGGCTTCTCGCTCGCGATGCTGATCGGCGCGGTGGCGTTGGGGCGCGGCTATGCGATGCATCGCGACTGGCGGCCGGTGGCGATCGGTGCTGCCGGGCTGTCGCTGATGGGCATGGGCCTGATCCGCGCCGAAGGCCTGCCCGAGATCCTGGCGACCATGGCCGGCGTCGTGCTGCTGGCGGCGGCGCATCGTCTGAACGCGCGCGGCGGCCTTGCGGGGGGGCATCGGCACGCCTAGTTGAGAGCGCATGGCCACTGCCTCGAAACACGCCCATGCGCACCATCATGGTGCCGAACTCGTCGCCGCCGCCCAGGGCGTTCTGGAGGCGAAAGGGGAGCAGTGGACGGCGCTGCGCTCGGCCGTCTTCGATATCCTCAGCGGCTTCGATCGGCCGGCGTCGGCCTATGACATCACCGAGCAGCTCTCCGCCGCGCAGGGGCGCCGGGTCGCGGCCAACAGCGTCTACCGGATTCTCGACCTGTTCGTGCAGAGCAACCTCGCCCAGCGGATCGAGAGCGCCAACGCCTTCATCGCCAATCCGCATCCGGGTTGCCGCCACGATTGCATCTTCCTGGTCTGCGATCGCTGCGGCCATGCCACGCATGTCGATAACGACGCGGTCGCCGCGAAGGTGCGCGAGGCGGCCGAGAAAGCCGGATTCGTTCCCGAACGCCCGGTGATCGAGGTCCAGGGATTGTGCGCGGACTGTGCTTCAAAGGCCACAGCCGCCTGACAAGAGTGCCCGATTTTTGCCGAAAAGCTGCGCCATGAGGGTCGGGTGGCGCATTAAGATATGTTCACCGTTCGACAGGGCGAATGGCTTGGCGTAATCAGCGCGATCCAAGGAGATGCTGAGTGTCCGAACGTCCTGTTACCCCCCTTCTGGACAAGATCGATACCCCCGCCGACCTGCGCACGCTCAAGCCTGAGCAGCTGGCCCAGCTTGCGGACGAACTGCGCGCCGAGATGGTGTCCGCGGTGTCCGTCACGGGTGGCCATCTCGGTGCCGGGCTCGGCGTTGTCGAACTGACCACCGCGATTCACTATGTGTTCAATACGCCCGACGACAAGCTGATCTGGGATGTCGGCCACCAGGCCTATCCCCACAAGATCCTGACCGGCCGCCGCGATCGTATCCGCACGCTCCGCCAGGCCGGCGGCCTGTCCGGCTTCACCCAGCGTGCCGAGAGCGAATATGATCCGTTCGGCGCGGCGCATTCGTCCACCTCGATCTCGGCCGCGATCGGCTTCGCGGTGGCGAACAAGCTCGCCGGCAAGCCCGGCAAGGGTATCGCCGTGATCGGTGACGGATCGATGTCGGCGGGCATGGCCTATGAGGCGATGAACAATGCCGAGATCGCCGGCAACCGGCTGGTCGTGATCCTCAACGACAATGACATGTCGATCGCGCCGCCGGTGGGTGGTCTGTCCGCCTATCTGGCGCGGATGGTGTCGAGCGGGCCGTTCCTCGGCCTGCGCGAGGTGCTCAAGCGCTTCGCCAACCGCCTGCCGCGCCCGCTCGCCGACGCCGCCCGCAAGACCGACGAGTTCGCCCGCGGCATGACGATGGGCGGCACGCTGTTCGAGGAGCTCGGCTTCTATTATGTCGGCCCGATCGACGGCCATAATCTCGATCACCTGATCCCGGTGCTTGAGAATGTGCGCGATGCCGCGCAGGGGCCGATCCTGATCCACGTCGTCACCAAGAAGGGGCATGGCTATGCCCCGGCGGAAGCGGCGGCGGACAAGCTGCATGCGGTGCAGAAGTTCGACGTGCTGACCGGCGGCCAGATCAAGCCCGAGCCCGGCCCGCCGAGCTACACCGGCGTGTTCGCCAAGGCGCTGGTCGCGGAGGCCGAGCGCGATCCGACGATCTGCGCGATCACCGCGGCGATGCCGACGGGGACGGGGCTGGACAAGTTCCAGCAGGCCTTCCCCGATCGCATCTTCGACGTCGGCATCGCCGAGCAGCACGCCGTCACCTTCGCTGCCGGCCTGGCGGCGCAGGGGATGCGGCCGTTCTGCGCGATCTACTCGACCTTCCTCCAGCGCGCTTATGACCAGGTCGTCCACGACGTCGCGATCCAGAACCTGCCGGTGCGCTTCGCGATCGATCGCGCCGGGCTGGTCGGTGCCGACGGATCGACCCATGCGGGTTCGTTCGACATCACCTATCTCGCCACCCTGCCGAACATGGTGGTGATGGCGGCGGCCGACGAGGCGGAACTGGTCCACATGGTCCACACCGCCGCGCTCTACGATGCCGGCCCGATCGCGCTGCGCTATCCGCGCGGCAACGGCGTCGGCGTGGCGCTGCCCGAAACCCCCGAGCAGCTCGAGATCGGCAAGGGCCGGATCGTCCGCAGCGGCAAGAAGGTGGCGATCCTGTCGCTCGGCACCCGGCTGGAGGAGGCGCTCAAGGCGGCCGACCGGCTCGACGCGCAGGGTCTGTCCGCCACCGTCGCCGATCTCCGCTTCGCCAAGCCGCTCGACGAGGCGCTGATCCGCAAGCTCTGCACCAGCCACGAGGTCGTGGTGACGGTGGAGGAAGGAGCGGTCGGCGGTCTCGGCGCGCATGTGCTGACGCTGGCGTCGGACGAGGGGCTGACCGATGCGGGGCTCAAGATCCGCACGCTGCGCCTGCCCGATATCTTCCAGGCGCATGACAAGCCCGAGAAGCAATATGCCGAGGCCGGCCTCGATGCCGACGGCATCGTCGACGCGGTGCTCAAGGCGCTGCGCCACAATTCGGTCGGCGTCATCGGCGGCGCGCGGGCCTGATCCTGCGGCCGCCCCTTTTCGGCGTGGCTGGAGAGGGGCGGCCGGAGAGGGCGGCCGGAGAGGGGCGGTTGGAGAGGCGCTCTGGCGATCCGACCTGCGCCGGACATGAAGAAGCCGCCTAGGTTGCCCTGGGCGGCTTGGACATCCGGTGTGAAAGCCGGGTGGACGCGGCGGCTTGCCGCATTCCGCTTAGTGGATCAGGATGGTGGCGATGGCGAGCGACTGGGCGCCGAGGATCGCCGCGGCCATGGCCACGTTCTCGAGGGTCCGCATATTGGTTTCCTTGTGTGAACGCGCAGGGCAACGCCTGAGGGGAGGGGGACGGACGTTGCCCTGCGACGAAACGTCAGATATGCGCGACGAAATAATGTTTCAAGTGCTTGTAATCATCGCGCGATTGCATAAACTGCAATATCGGGACGCAGCATGAGTAAAGGGATTCGCGCCGATCAGCTGCTCGCCGATCGTGGCCTCGCCGAAAGCCGGACGCGCGCCCAGGCGCTGATTCTCGCGGGTCTGGTCTATAGCGGCGATCGCAAGGTTGATAAGGCCGGGCAGGCGCTGCCGGCCGATGCGCCGCTCGAGGTGAAGGGCAAGGATCATCCGTGGGTATCGCGCGGCGGCCTCAAGCTCGATCATGCGCTCGCCGAATTCGGCTGGGACGTCACCGGGCTGACCGCGATCGACGTCGGTTCCTCGACCGGCGGCTTCACCGACGTGATGCTGACGCGCGGCGTCGCCAAGGTCTATGCGGTCGATGTCGGCCATGGCCAGCTCGCCTGGAAATTGCGCGAGGATCCCCGCGTCGTCGTGCTGGAACGCACCAATGCCCGCCATCTCACCCGCGATCAGGTGCCCGACACGATCGATCTGGTGGTCTGCGATGCGAGCTTCATCGCGCTCGCCAAGGTGCTGCCCGCGGCGCTCGATCTGGCGCGCGAGGGGGCGCGGCTGGCGGCCCTGATCAAGCCGCAGTTCGAGGCCGGCAAGGGCGAGGTCGGCAAGGGCGGGGTGGTCCGCGATCCGGCCGTCCACCAGCGCGTGTGCGACGATGTGGTCGCCTGGCTCGGCACCATCGGCTGGGCGGTGGAGGGCGTCACCACCAGTCCGATCAAGGGGCCGGAGGGCAATATCGAGTTTCTCGTTACCGCAATGAAACAGTCGCCCGCTACGAACGGTTGACGCGAGGCACCAACCCTATACCTCGTTAACCTATCGGTTCGGGGTGGCTTGGGGCGTGATGAGATGAGCGTACTGGCATCACAAGGGCAGTTGCGGATGTCGTTCCTGCGCGTCGCGCTGGTGACGGTGCCGCTGATCCTCTTCCTTGGCATTCTATCCGGCGCGGCCGCCGGCTCCGGTTTCTCCAATTCGTGGTTCGCGGCACTGGCCAAGCCGGCGGCGATGCCACCGGGCTGGGCCTTCCCGGTGGCGTGGACGATCCTCTACATCCTGATCGGCTTCGCGCTGGCGATGGTGATCCGGGCGAAGGGGGCGGGCGGGCGCGGTATCGCGATCGGCCTGTTCGTGGCGCAGTTCGTGCTGAACCTCGCCTGGTCGCCGACCTTCTTCGCCGCCCACAAGATGGGCGTGGCCTTCGCGATCATCCTGCTGATGATCCTGCTGACCATCGCGACGATCCTGGCCTTTGCCCGCATCCGCTCCCGCGCGGCCGTGCTGATGCTGCCCTATCTGCTGTGGCTGTGCTTTGCGGCGTACCTCAATCATGCGATCGAGGCGCTCAACCCGAATGCGGAAACGCTTGCACCGACGGCGTCGAGCACCCAAGTGCAACTCTGATACGCGCATCGCCGCAAGGGGCGTCGCCAGGGAAACAGAGCCATGCAGTCCGAAAACCGTTTCTTCGATGATTTCGCCAAGATGATGAACGGCCTGGCCGGCACCGTCGCCGGCGCCGGGCGCGAGGCCGAGGCGCAGATGCGCGAGAAGGCCAAGGGCCTGTTCGGCGGGATGGATTTCGTCAGCCGCGAGGAATTCGACGCGGTGAAGGCGATGGCCGCCGCCGCGCGTGACGAGGCCGATGCGCTGAAGGCCCGGATCGATGCGATCGAGGCGCGCCTGAACGGCGCCGCGACGCCGGCCGAGGGCGCCTGATTCCTCCACAGATTTCGCATCGCCCGGCCTTGCCGCCCGGCGGCGGGCGCGCCACAGCTTGGCGCGCCGCTGTGGGTGCGGTAGGGGGCGTTTCATGAACCTCGACGATCTCGAAGAGGCGCGCAACGATGCGAGCGCGCCGATCGACATGCTCGAAAGCTATTTCCAGGCGCATGGCTGGACCTGCGAGCGGATGGGCGACGACGAGATCGTCGCCACCGTGCAGGGCAGCTGGACGCAATATGAGCTGCGCGGCGTCTGGCGCCCGGAGGATCGCGTCCTCCAATTCCTCTGCCTGCCCGATATCCGCGTGCCGGCCGAGAAGCGGATCACCGTCTACGAGACGATCGGCCTGATCAACGAGCAGCTCTGGCTCGGCCATTTCGAGCTGTGGGCGGCCTCCGGCCTCGCGCTGTACCGCAATGCGACGCTGATCGAGGGGGACGACGACAGCGTGCTCAGCCTCGACCAGGCCGAAACCCTGATCGAGACCGCGATCGACGAGTGCGAGCGCTTCTACCCGGTCTTCCAGTTCGTGCTGTGGGGCGACAAGGCACCGGCCGACGCGATCGCCTCGGCACTGATCGAGACGCGCGGAGAAGCCTGATGGCGGATAGTTCGAAGATCGCCGGCACGATTGCCGGCGATGGCCCGATCTGGCTGGTCGGCGCCGGCAATATGGGCGGCGCGATGCTGCGCGGCTGGCTGGATGGCGGGATCGATCCCGCCCGCATCACCGTGATCCGTCCCTCCGGCACGCCGATCGCCGGCGTTACCGTGCTGACCGCGCCGCCGATCGACGGCGAGATGCCGGCCGTGCTGGTGCTGGCGATGAAGCCCCAGAAGCTCGACGAGGCGGTGCCCGCGCTGGCGCCGCTGACCGGGGAGGGGACGCTGATCGTATCGGTGCTGGCCGGCGTCGAGGTGCCGTCGCTGGCGAAGCGCTTCCCGCAGCATCGCGCGATCGTCCGCGTCATGCCCAATACGCCGTCCGGGATCGGCCAGGGCGTGATGCTGCTCCATGCCGGCGCCGACGCCGATGCCGCCGCGAAGGGCGATGCGGAGGCCTTGGTGGCGCCGCTCGGCCTGTGCGAATGGTTCGATGACGAGGCGCTGTTCGGGCGCGCCTCGGCGCTGTCGGGCTGCGGCCCCGCCTTCCTGTTCCGCTTCATCGACGCGATGGCCAGGGCCGGGGAGGGGCAGGGCCTCGCCCCCGATCAGGCGGCGCGGCTCGCGCTGGCGACGGTGCAGGGGGCGGCGCAGCTCGCGGCGGGATCGGAGGAGAGCCCCGCGACGCTGGCCGATCGGGTCGCCAGCCCGGGCGGATCGACGCGGGCCGGGCTCAACGTGATCGACGATGGCGAGGCGCTCGATCGGCTGATGGCCGACGTGCTGGCCGCCTCGGCGCGCCGCAACGAGGAAATGGCGGCCGCCGCGCGCTGAACTCGGTGCGCGCTGAACCCCGGTGCGCGCCGGGCCGGCAGTCCTAGCCGCGCAGCATGTGCAGCATCGGCCGATCGGCGGCCGGCACCAGCCCCTCCAGCACCAGCCAGAATCCCGCCACCGCCGCCGGCCCTGCATCGACATAGGCGGCCGACATGCGCGCGCGCAGGATCTCGAACAATTCGCCCTCCAGCGCGATTCCGGCCGGGCTCAGCCGCAGCAATCTCTGTCGCCGGTCGTCGCGGCCGACCCGCGTCTCGATCATGTCGCGCGCCGCCAGCTCGTTGATCACCCGCCCGAGCGACTGCTTGGTGATGCCCAGCAGGGTGAGCAGCCGGCTGACCATCAGATCGGGCTGGCGGGCAACGAAATAGAGCGCGCGATGATGGGCACGGCCCAGCCCATGCGCCTCCAGCCGGGCATCGAGCGCGTCGAACAGCCGGCCATGGCCGAAATGCATCAGCTCGATCCCGCGCCGAATCTCGGCTTCGCGCAGGAAGAGCGGGGAGGCGGGGCTCTGCGGGGCGGCCATGTTGACCTGATTAGGCGTGCCTCCTAGGCGGACGCAAGCGGCCATGTCCGGCCACGCCCGTCATCCGGAGACTCCCCTGACCGCATCCGTTCCCCCGCTGCCGCGCCGCGCCCGCGCGGTGATCTTCGACATGGACGGCACCCTGCTCGATACCGAATCCGTCCATCTCAGCGCCATGCAGGCCGCCGGGCGTGCGCTCGGGCTGGATTTCACCGATGCGCTGCTGTTCGACATGGTCGGCGTCCATCGCGATCTCAACACCGAGCGGCTGTTCGGCCATTTCGGCCCGGACTTCCCGGCCGACGCCTTCTATGCCGACGCCGATGCGCGCTTCCTGGCGCTGTGGCGCGAAGACACGCCGCTGCGCCCCGGCGCGCGCGAGACGCTCGAACGGCTGTCGGCGCTGGGCCTGCCGCTGGCGATCTGCACCTCGACCGTCTCGCCGCTGGCGCAGGGCCATCTCGCCGAGGCGGGGCTGGCGCATTTCTTCGCGGCGATCGTGACCCGCAGCGACGTCGCCCAGCCCAAGCCGCACGCGGAGCCCTATCTGCTGGCGGCGGCGCGGCTCGGCGTGCCGGCGGCCGAGTGCGTGGCGCTGGAGGATTCGCCCAACGGTCTGCGCGCGGCGGCGGCGGCGGGGACGATGGCGCTGCTGGTGCCCGATCTGATCGCCGCGAGCGCCGACATGGCGGCGCTGGCCCACGCCGTGCTGCCCGATCTGCTGACGGCGACGGCGCTGATCGAGGCCAGCGCCGGCGTGGCATGAAATTGGTGCGACCGGGTGCATGAGCAGGCTTCCCTCTGCGGCTTCGGCCCGCTAAGGGAGCCCGCTCGTTGGGGCGTCGCCAAGCGGTAAGGCAGCGGCTTTTGATGCCGCCATGCGCAGGTTCGAATCCTGCCGCCCCAGCCAGTTATAAATTCAACGGTTAAATCAAAGTGTTAGGTGGAAATCCACAGGCCACGTGTGACAGGCGTGTGTGGCTTCTCTCTACATATTCATCACAGATGCTGAGGATCAAATCCTTCGGGAAGGGTCTGTAAAAAGGTGCCGAGATAATTTTTCATCGCGTCGTGAAGCTGGGCGGCGGCGTTGATGTTATGCGGATGGCCGTCAAAATACCGTGCCATCTGGCTCACATCAGCTTTGAAATGGAATGTGGCCTGACGCAGCGGGTGAAGGTAAGAACGTGTGGCTTTCGCAAGATTACATATCTCGGCATCAGAAAGCTTCAACCTGTCAAATCCCTCACAGGCCACCCACAGACCAGCTAGCCAAAAATTGTGATAGGCCCAAAAGGCGTCCCAGTCTTCTGCAATGGCGCCATCGATGCCGTCGTGATCCATCACCATCTTATCGAGATGTTTCTTCATGACGTTGGCGCGGAAGAAGTATCGGCAAAGCTCGATCATCTCGTTTTGCCGCGATAGCCAAATCGGATCTATCTCCATCTCGTTATTTCATCCCTGCTGGCGTAGCGGGGTCACAGGTCCAGAAGATCCTCCACCGCGCGGGCAATATTGTGGGTCGTGTACGGCTTCTGCACGACGATCCGGCCGCGATGCTCGTCGGGCAGCTTCGCCTGCTCGCCATAGCCGGACGCAAAGAAGAACGGCACGCCCATGTCCAGAAGCCGATTGGCGATCCCGAAGCTGGTCTTGTCGCCGAGATTGATGTCGAGGATCGCGAAATCCGGCTTGGTCGCATCGAGCATGTCATGCGCGGCCTCGGGCGTCGACGCCGTCATGATCTCGCCGCCGAAGCGCGTGATGATATCCTCGGCGTCCAGCGCGATGATGAGACTGTCCTCGACCAGGATCACCGAGCGGCCTTCGAGCAGGTTCGGCTTCACCGGGGCGGCATGGGGGTTTTTGGAGCTGGGAAGCTGGATCCTCGGCCCCTTATGGTCCCGGCGCTCGGACACATGGCGCGCCGGGATCGAGAATTTGGCGCGGACGCCCGCCGGATCATAATCGATGCTGGCCGCCCCCCCGAGATCATAGGGCACCGAGCGATCCACGATCGTCGTGCCGAACCCCTTGCGGGTCGGTTTGCGGACGGGCGGGCCGCCGCTCTCCTGCCAACTCAGTTCGAGATCGTCGGCGTGGTTGCGGTGCCAGCGGATATGGACTTCGCCATTGCCGGACAGGCTGCCATATTTGGTCGAGTTGGTGACGAGTTCGTGCAGCACCAGCGCCATCGTCGAATAGGCTTGCGGGTTGAGCAGGACGGGAGGCCCTTCCGCGATGATCGCGCTCTCCTTGTGCTGCGCGAACGCGCCGGCTTCGGCGTCGATCAGCGCCTGCAGCGGCGCAGGCCCCCAATGGTCGTCGGTGATCTGGTTGTGCGCGCGCGCCAGCGCGTGGATGCGTCCGTCGACGACCTTGACGAAGCCCTTGACCGCCGCCTCGTCGGGCTGTGACTGGCGGATCAGCCCGCGAATGACGCCGAGGATGTTGCGCACGCGGTGGTTGAGCTCGGCGATCAGCAATTCCTGGCGGGCATTGGCGGCATGACGGTGCGCCGCCGCCTCGTCCGCCAGCCGCAACACCACCTCGATCAGGGTGGCGCGCAGCGTTTCGGCGACGCGGAGTTCGGACGGCGAGAAGGGCTTGGAATGGCCTTCGACCTGCTCCTGCCACTCGGCAAAGCTCTCGCGCGGCGTCAGGCGAGGGCCGTTCGGGCCATATTCCAGCGGCTTGTGCGGATCGCCCGCCCAGCGCACGGATTCGCGCAGCTCCGAGCGGAACAGCACGACATAGTCGCGCGGGCTGCGCGAGATCGGAATCGCCAGCAACCCCGACGCCTCGCTGGCGAAGGCGGCCGCCCGCTCGACCAACGAGCCGATATGATCGGTCGCATAGACGCGCCCGGCGGCGGTGCCGTTCAGTGCCCGGACGATCCGACGGAAATCGTCGGTCGGCGGCGTCCGGCCGGAGAAGGCGTAATTGCCGTTGATCCATACGCCGACGCCATCGGCCGGGATCGTGCTGGTGAGGATGTCCGCCAGCCAGTCGGGATCGTTGAGCAGCGTCTCGTCCGAAGCGACCGCGCCGAGCAGCTGGTCCGAGATGTCGCGCGCGCGCCGCTCATATTCGACCAGCGCCCGGCGTTCACGGCTTTCGAGCCGCATGGAAAACATCTGCGCGAACAGTTCCGCGGTGGAACGCCGCTCGATGGTCGGCGAGCGGGGGGAATAATGGTGGCATGAAAACAGCCCCCACAGCGCACCGTCGACGATGATCGAGATCGAGAGCGACGCCCCGACGCCCATATTCCGGAGATACTCGATATGGATCGGCGACACCGACCGGAGCACCGACAAGGACAGATCGAGGGGCTTGCGGTTCTCGTCGAGCGCGGGGACGATGCCGACGGGGTCTGCGTCCACATTGTGGATCAGCCGGATCAGATTGCGCTTGTAGAGGGCCCGCGCCTGTTGCGGGATGTCGCTGGCCGGATAATGCAGCCCCTTGAACGAGCCGATTCCGGGTTTGGCGGCTTCGGCCACGACTTCGCCGGAGCCGTCCGGCGCGAACCTGTAGACCATGACCCGATCATAGCCGAGCAAGGCCCGGACCTGGCGCGCGCCCTCCCGGTAGAAGCCCTGCATGTCGGCCTGGCCGTCCAGCCGCGCCATCATCGCCCGAACCGATCCGTTGGAGTCACCGTTTTCGGGCGTGCCGGGCTCGGCCTCGAGAATGATCTGGCTGCCCGACAAATGGATGGCGATATCGAACGGGCCGCCATCTTCCTGCAGCAGGCAGCCGAAGATCCGTTCCACCATGTCCGGCGCGTTCAGATAGGCGAGGCGGTTGCGCAGGTCGTGAAGCAGTTTCGGCGGCACGAAGTCGGCCAGCGGATTGCCGATCATCGCCTGGGGTTCGTGACCGAGATATCTCCCGATATTGGCCGAGGTCCGCGCCACGATCCAGTCGGTGCTCACGGCGACGAGAAACCCGACCGGCTGGATCGCGCCAAGCAGATGGATGGGTTCCCGATCGCAGTTGGTCAGATCAACCTGGGGTTCGACGTCGGCCACTATGTTCCCATCATGTGCGGAATTGCAGAATTTGCGTAGGGAACCGTAACGTCGTCGCAAGGTTCCGATCAACCCTGGTAAAGCGTCAATTCAGGCCTTTTTTGAGGCAGATGCGCAATCGACGGGCAAGGTCGCGACTGGCTTGGTCAAAGTGCGCCGCGCCGCGCCGCAGCACCCGTTTCACGGCGCAATCTCGGGCGTGCCGCAGTGAAGCGCGATCCTGATCTTGCGATCAGGAAACCTTTCTCTCCGATGAACGTCTCTCTGCACGAGATGATCGGAGATTGCGCGCCTATGCACGTAGCACCTTGGCCAGCCCGTCTATTGGGCCTGCTCGTCGCCTTGCTGGGCGTGTTCTTCGCGATCGAGGGGGGCGAACTCGCGCTGCTGGGCGGCTCGGTCTATTATGTCATCGCCGGTATCGGCATGGTGGCCGCCGGGATCGAGACGATCCGCGACCGGCGTCACGGTGTCTGGATCTACGGCGCGGTGTGGCTCTTCACCCTGATCTGGTCGATCGCCGAATCCGGCAGCGATGTCTGGAAGCTGGAGGCGCGGCTGTTCGCGCCGTCGGTGCTGATGCTGCTCTATCTGATCCCCTGGTTCCGCCCCGGCCGAACCGCCCGCACCACGCCGCGCGGCCCGCGTGACCGCGCCGTCTATGCCGGCGGCGCCGCGCTCGTCGTGGTCGCGGGGAGTGCCGCGATGCTCGCGCTGCACACGCCGGGTGCGATCGCGCAGGGCCCCATTCCGCCGATCGCGGCCGGCCAGCCGACCGACTGGCCCGCTTATGGCAACACCTCGGCCGGCGATCGCTACGCGCTGGTCAACCAGATCACCCCCGCCAATGTCGGCCAGCTCACGCTCGCCTGGGTCGCGCATACCGGCGACAAGGCCGATAGCGCCGAACAGAAGCATGTCCGCGAATATCATTCCGAGGCGACGCCACTGAAGATCGGCGATACCCTCTACACCTGCACGCCACATTCCACCGCGCTCGCCCTCGATGCGACCACCGGCCGGGTGAAATGGAAGTTCGATCCGCATTTCGATCCGACCGGCAACGGCTATCTCGTCTGCCGTGGCCTTTCCTATTACGACGCCTCGACCGCCACCCCCGCCGCGACGGCCTGCAAGCATCGCCTGTTCCTGCCGACCTTCAACGCCGAACTGATCGCGCTCGACGCGGACACCGGCAAGGTCTGCGCCGGGTTCGGCACCAACGGCGCGATCAGCCTGCGCGATCATGCCGGTGCCTCGCCGCCGGCCTACCAGATCGAGACGTCGCCACCGGCGATCGTCAACGGCAATGTGATCGTCGCCAGCCGCATCATCGACAATGAGTCGGTCGACGAGCCGTCCGGCGTGGTGCGCGCCTATAGTCCGATCGACGGCCACCAGATCTGGTTCTGGGATATCGGCCGTTCGCCGGACGGCATTGCCGGTACGCTCCCGGCAGGGCAGGTCTACACCCGCGGCACGCCCAACAGCTGGGGCGCGATCACCGGCGACGCCAAGCTCAACATGGTCTATTTCGGCACCGGCAACGCCACCCCGGACTATTACAACGCCCAGCGCCGGCCGTTCGACAACCGCTTCGGTTCGTCGATCGTCGCGCTCGACGCCTCGACCGGCAAGCTGCGCTGGTCGTTTCAGACCGTCCACCACGACATGTGGGACTTCGATCTGCCGATCGCGCCCTCGCTGTTCGACATGCCGGACGGCACCCCCGCGCTGATCCAGACCACCAAGACCGGCCAGCTGTTCATGCTCAACCGCGTGACTGGCAAGCCGATCGCCCCGGTACAGGAGCGCGCGGTCAGCACCCGCGGCGGACCTCCGGGCGAATTCGTATCGCCGACCCAGCCTTTTTCGGTCGGTATGCCGAGCCTGACGCCCGCCAAGCTCACCCCGCAGGATATTTGGGGCGCCACGCCGATCGACATGCTGGTGTGCCGGGTCGAGTTCGCCAAGGCCCGCAACGATGGCATCTTCACGCCCACCGGCCCGACGCCGGCGATCGGCAACCCGGCCTTCGACGGCGTGACCGACTGGGGCGGCGCCGCGATCGATACCGATCGCCATGTCATGACGATCAACACGATGCAGATGCCCTTCTACACGCAACTGATCGACAAGAAGACCGCGTGGGGCAAGAAGCTCGCCGCGCAGGGCACCACCGGCGGCGAGAATGCCGCGGCGTTGCAGGCCTATGCCCAACGTGGCACGCCCTATCTTGGCGGCGTGCGGGCGTGGCTCAGCCCGTTCATGACGCCGTGCGTGGCGCCGCCGTGGGGCAAGCTCGTCGCCATCGATCTCAAGACCCGCAAGATCCTGTGGCAGAAGGTGTTCGGCACCGCGCGCGACACCAACGTGTTCGGCCTGAAATATAATCTGCCGCTCAAGACCGGCACGCCGAACCTCGGCGGATCGATCATCACCGCGGGCGGGCTCGTGTTCGTCGGTGCGACCACCGATCAATATCTGCGCGCCTACGATATTGCGAGCGGCCAGGAGCTGTGGAAGGCGCGCTTGCCGGCCGGCGCCCAGGCGACACCGATGAGCTACACCGCCAGCGACGGCCGCCAATATGTCGTCATCACCGCCGGCGGCCACGGTGCGCTGGGCACGCGCTATGGCGACGAGACGATCGCCTTCGCCCTGCCCAAGCGGAGCTGATCGCGTGGCGAGGGCGGAAGCGGCCGGAAAACCGGGGCGCTCATATCAGGGGAAGTGGTGCACCCGACTGGATTCGAACCAGTGGCCTCTGCCTTCGGAGGGCAGCGCTCTATCCAGCTGAGCTACGGGTGCCTGCGCGGACGCCTAGCAGAGGCTTTTCGCGACCGCCAGCCCTTCCGTGATAATCAGCGGGGCGCACCCGAGATCGGCTGGAACGGGCTGAGCCCGCACGCCGCGCCCCCGGCCGACGGGCCATCGTGGAGGACATGGATGATGTCCACATTGCACAATTGGTCGATACTGGTCTCGTAGCCGAACCGCTCCTCGAAGCCGAGTTCGGGGCAGCTGTTGGGCAGCCGGTTGCGGTAGACCTTGCCGCCGGCCATGTAGAAATCGATCGTGCGGTCGTCGCGCACGCGGGTTTCGCGGATGCTGTGGGCGGAGATGCAGTTCACCGCCTTGCCGGCCGGCTGGATCTTCGCCTCCTGCTCGGGCTTGAGCGGGCGGGCGTCGGCGGGGCCGACCAGCGCGACGAGGATAAGGGCGGCGGCGAGGGGGCGGATCATGGCAAATGGCTCCGGCTGATCGAGACGACCATAACGCACCAGTCGGCCGGTCTATACCTTCGCGGCCGCCGGCGGGGGCGTCTGGGGTCGGAAGCGGCACAGGTCGGCGACCGGGCAGCGCCAGCATTCCGGTTTTCGCGCCTTGCAGATGTAGCGGCCGTGCAGGATCAGCCAGTGGTGGGCGTGCGAGCGGAAGGGCTGGGGCGTCACCTTCTCGAGCTTGTCCTCCACGGTGCGGACATCCTTGCCGGGGGCGAGGCCGGTGCGGTTGGCGACGCGGAAGATATGGGTGTCGACCGCGATCGTCTCATGCCCGAACGCGACGTTGAGCACGACATTGGCGGTCTTGCGGCCGACGCCGGGCAATGCCTCCAGCGCGGCGCGATCCTCGGGCACCACCCCGCCATGGCGATCGACCAGCATCTGTGCGGCGGCGATGACGTTCCTGGCCTTGGTGTTGAACAGGCCGATCGTCTTGATATGCGCCTTCAGGCCCGCTTCGCCGAGTGCGAGCATCGCGGCCGGCGTATCCACCTCCGCGAACAACCGCCTGGTGGCCTTGTTGACGCCGATATCGGTCGCCTGCGCCGACAGCGCCACCGCGACCAGCAGCGTATAGGGGTTGGTCCATTGCAGCTCCGTCTCCGGCGCCGGATCATGCTCGGCGAGGCGGCGGTAGAATTCGAAGATGTCGGCCTTCTTCACGCGAGGCCCAGCACGTCGGCCATGGTGTAGCGGCCCGGCGCGCGGCCCGGTTCGGCGAGCCACAGCGCCGCCTTCACCGCCCCCTTGGCGAAGATCGCACGGCTTTCGGCGCGGTGGCCGAGCTCGATCCGCTCGCCGTCGGTGGCGAAGATCACCTGATGGTCGCCGGCGACCGACCCGCCGCGCAGCGAGGCGTAATAGATGCCGCCTTCCTCGCGGCCATGGGGGCCATCCTGCATCCGATCGAAGCGGTTGAGCGCGTGGCCGTCCGCCGCACCCCGCCCGATATTCGCCGAGGCGCCGAGCAGCAGCGCGGTGCCCGATGGGGTGTCGAGCTTGTGGCGATGGTGCATCTCGACGATGTCGATGTCCCAGTCCGGCCCGAGCCGGCGTGCCGCCTCCTCGACCAGGCCGCGCAGCAGGTTGACGCCGAGCGAGGTGTTGTAGGTCTGGATCAGCGGGATGCGCGCCGCGGCCGCGTCGATCAGCGCGTGATGATCGGGCAGCAGGCCGGTGGTGCCGATGATGAGCGGGGTGCCCGCCGCGACGGCGGCGTCGAGATGGCCGGCAAGGGCATCGGGCGTGGTGAAATCGACCAGCACGTCGGCCGCCCCGGCGAGCGTGGCGATGCTGGTCGTGCCGTCCCGCGCGGTCGTTCCGGCGATCGCGACGCCCGCTGCCGTGGCCGCGTCGGCGATCGCGCGGCCCATGCGGCCGGTGCCGCCGAGGATGCCGATCGCGGTCATGCCGAGACCCGCCATGCGAGGATCCTCGCGCGGAACGGGCGTGGCAAGGCAGCTGCGGACGGGGCGGGGGGCTGGATCGTCATCCCCGCCTCATGCCATCCGGCGCCCCCCTTTGGAACCGCTCGTTCCGCTACATCCGATAGCTGGCGGTGAGGCCGACCGTGCGCGGGCGCCAGGTGCGATCGGTGTAGAGCAGGGTGTCGATGCCCTGATGGGTGCGATCGAGCAAAGGCGCCGAATCGAGCAGATTGTCGACGAACAGCGAGATGTTCATGCCGCCGACGAGCGCGCCGGCGCGCAGGCCGACGAAGTGGGTGGCGTCCGAGCTGACGATACCGGGGTCGTAGCTGGCGATCGCGTTCGGATCCATTTCCTTGGTGCGCTTGCTGCGGCTGGCATATTGATAGTCGACGCGGGCATAGCCCCGTTCGCCGAATGCCGGGAAATCATATTGCGCGCCGAGGCTGACCGTCCACGGTGCCCCGCCGAGGCTGTCGCCCTTCACCGCGAGGATCGAGGTCGGCGATTCATATTGCGCGGTCTTGGTGTAGCGGCTGTCGGTATAGCCCATCGCCATGTCGAGGGTGACGCCGGGCAGCGGCGATCCGGTCAGCTGGATGTCGAAGCCGCGCGCCCGCGCCTTGCCGAGATTGTCGATATACATGATCGCGCATTCGGGCAGGGTGACGAACTGCTGGATGCCCTTCCACTGGATGGTGAAGGCGCTCGCCTCGATCGAGAGCTTGCGATCGAACAGCTTGTTCTTGGTGCCGACCTCGAAGCTGTCGACCGTGTCGGACTTGTAGGAGGACGGCGCGCCCTTGATGCCGAGCCCGTCGAAATCGTCCGAGCAGGCGTCATAGGGCACCGGCGCATTGGCGCCGCCGGGCCGGAAGCCGCGCGAATAGGTGCCATAGAGCAGGTCGTCGCGGTCGATCTGCCACGAGATATTGGCCTTGGGCAGGAACGGCGTGGAGCTGGTGTGGCCCGACGCATCGGTGCGCCCGTAATTCTGCGGGCCGTCGGCGAAGTTGACGAAGCTGTAGGTCACCTTCTCGAAGCGGCCGCCGCCGGTGACCGAGAGCGTGGGGGTGATGTGCCAGGTCACATCGGCGAAACCGGCGATCTGCTTCTCGCGGCTCTTCGACTGGTTGATGTAGCTGTCGCGCCCGTCATAGAGCGGCAGCGGGCCGTCATTGTCCGCCGCGGCGCCGAAATAATCCTCCAGCGACATGCCGAACAGCTGCTCGAACAACTGGTTGCCCTTGGGATCGACCAGCTCCTCGCGGCTCAGCTGATGCTGGTCTTGGTAGAAGATGCCGGCGACCCAGGTGATCGGCGCGCCGGGATTGGTCGACTGGATACGCACCTCCTGGGTGAAGATGCGCTGCTTGTTGGTGACGACGCTGGGGCTCAGATAATAATCGACGCTGGGATCGATGCCTTTCGCGGTCAGCAAGGGCGGGGTGTCGCCATTTGCGTCGGGCAGCCGGCCGTCGAGCGTCTGGTAGTAGGACAGGTCGTAGACCGTGCCGTCATAGCCCGAGACGTTGCGGCGCTTGAAGTAGCTGCTGTTGCTGACCACCTCGAAAGCGTCGGCCTTCCAGTCGAGCTTGAGCGCCGGCAGCACGAAATGATCGGGGTTGCGGCGATATTCGGGGCTCGAATCCTTGAACACGCCCCGGCCGGGATCGGACTGGCCCTCGACGTAGAAATCGTCGTCGGCAGTGAGCCGCTGCTGATACTGGACCGACGGGGTGATCTTGAAATTCTCGGCCGGCGCCCAGGTGAGCGCGCCGCGGATCACGGTGACGTTCGCGTAATTCGTGTTCTTGTCGAGCACATTGCCGTCATAGTCGGTCTTGTCGATCCAGCCGCTGTCGTGGCGGTGATAGGCGCTGATCCGGAAGCCGAGCTTGTCGTCCACGATCGGGCCGCCGATCGCCGAGCCGACCTCCCAGCTCATCCCGCCATGCGCGGTGCTGGAGACTTCGGCGCGGCTGTAGCTGGTATATTGGTCGAGCCCCGGCTGCGGCGTGATGTAGCGCACCGTGCCGCCCTCCGAGCCGGCGCCGAACAGCGTGCCCTGCGGCCCGCGCAGCACCTCGACGCGATCGAGATCGAAGATGGCGGGCAGGGTATCGTCGGAATCGAAGCCGAGATTGCGGATCTGGATCGGCGTGTCGTCGATATAGATGCCGGTGGTGCCGGCGCCGGCGTTGGACGAGATGCCGCGGATGGCGATCTGGTTCGATCCGTTGTCGAACTGGAGGCCCGGCGTGAAGCGGGCGACGTCGGCCAGCGTCTTGGCGCCCTTGAGGTCGAGCGCCTGCTGGTTGAACGCGCTGATGCTGATCGGCACCTTGGAGATCGATTGTTCGGTGCGGGTCGCGGTGACGACGATCTCGCCGAACGGCGCCGGTTCGGGCGGCCCGGCCTTGGGCGGTGGCGTGGCCGAAGCGGCAGGCGGCGCGGCGGTGGTCGCCTGCGCGATCGAAGGTGCGGGCAGCGCAGCGAGCAGCAGGCCGCCGGACGCCCAAAATCCGCGCACGGCCGGATGATGGCGTGCAATATGTCGTGTCGCGATCATGCCCCAACCCCCTTGGTCTTCGCCTCGTTGGTGCCTCCTGCTATTGGCGTCTTGGTGCGCCTATCATGATGTGATCACAGATTTCGCGCGCCTGTCAATAGAGGCGGTCGCGCAGCGCCAGGAAGGACATCGCCGCGACCAGGGTCGGCCAGCGCATCAGCCGGCCGCCGGGGAAGCGCGGGATCGGCAGGCGGGCGAGGCGGGCATAATCGGCGTCGTCGCCGGTCATCGCATCGGCGACCAGCTTGCCGACATAGGGCGCCATCACCACCCCCAGCCCGGAGAAGCCGCCGATTGCGGTCATCCCCGGCTCGATCTCGCGCACGAAGGGCAGGCGGTTGGGCGTGATCGCCAGCGTGCCGCCCCAGCCATGATCGATCGCGACATCGGCAAGCTGGGGGAAGACCGCGAGCATGTGGCGGCGGACGAAGCCGGGGATGTCGGCGGGGAAGCGCCACGAATAATTTTCGCCGCCGCCGAACAGCAGGCGATGATCGGGTGTCATCCGGAAATAATAGACGACGAAGCGGGAATCGGAGACCGCATAGCCGTCGCGCACGATGGCGGCGGCGCGTTCGGCCCCGAGCGGAGCGGTGACCGCGACATAATTGTTGATCGGCATCACCCGCTGCTCGACCTGGGGGGCGAGGCCGCGCAGATAGCCGTTGCAGGCGATCAGCACCCGATCTGCGGTCACGCGGCCGCGCGGCGTCTCGATCCGCCAGCGATCACCTTTGCGGGCGAACGACAGCGCCGGGGAATGCTCGTGCAGGATGGCGCCGGCCGAGGCGGCGGCGCGCGCGATGCCGAGCGCGAAGTTCAGCGCGTGCAGGTGGCCGCCGCGCATGTCGAGCATCCCGCCATGATAGCCGGCCGAGCCGACGAGGTGGCGCGCCTCCTCGGCATCGATCGCCCGAACATGCTCATAGCCGTAGCGCTCACGTAGATGATCGACATGGGCGTGGGTGTGGCGGACATAGCCGGCGCGATGATCGACGTGGAGATAGCCGGGCGTGAAATCGCAGGCGGCGCCCTGATCCGCGATCAGCCAATCGAGATGGGCGCGGGCATTGAGCGCCATCCGCCACAGCGCGTGGGCATCGTCGGCGCCGAGATGCTTTTCCAGCCATTCCTGCTCGCGCCGCATCCCGACATGGACCTGGCCGCCATTGCGGCCGGAGGCGCCCCAGCCCAGCCGATCGGCCTCCAGCAGCACGACCTTGCGGCCGGCACGGGCGAGATGCAGCGCCGCCGACAGGCCGGCATAGCCGCCGCCGATGACGCAGATCTCGGCCTCCGCCTCGCCGGCGAGCGGTGGTGCATCCGGCGCGGGGGCGCGGGTCGCCGCGTACCAGCTCGGCGGATAGAGGCCCTTGGCCGATATCGCCGCATCGTCGCTGATCCGATCGCTCGCCCGCACACGCCCTCCCGTTGACCGCTTCGCCGATGCACCATAGCCTGCGATCGCAGATATTCATACGGGAGCCCGCTGCCATGACTCCGCCCGCCGCACCGCCGTCCTTCGCGCCCTCGCGGCGCGGTTTCCTCGCCGGGGTGGGGGCATCCGCGGTCGGGCTGACATTCACCGGGCTCGCCGGCTGCCATCGCGCGCCGCCGGGCAAGCATCTCAATTTCTACAATTGGGATACCTATATCGGGAAGACCACGCTCCAGGATTTCAAGGCGGCGAGCGGCGTCACCGTCGACATGAGCCTGTTCTCCAACAATGACGAGCTGTTCGCCAAGCTGCGCGGCGGCAACCAGGGCTATGACGTGATCGTGCCGACCAATGATTTCGTCCAGCGCATGGCGGCGGCCAACATGCTGGAGCCGCTCGATCACGCCAAGATCCCCAACCTGAAGAATATCGCGCCCGACTTCCTGAATCCGCCGTTCGATTTGGGGCGGAAATGGTCGATGCCTTACACCTGGCTGGTGCTCGGCCTCGGCTATCGCAAGTTGAAGATCCAGGGCGTGCCGGACGACTGGAAATGGGTGTTCGATTCGCCGCAATATAAGGGCCGCATCGGCCTGCTTTCGGAAGCCGGCGATCTGGTGCGGCTGGTGCTGCAATATCTCGGCTACCCGATGAACACCGCCGATCCGGTGGCGCTCAGGAAGGTCGAGGAGCTGCTGATCCGGCAGAAGCCCAATATCGCCGTGTTCCACGACGATAATGGCCAGGATCTGCTGCTGTCCGGCGATATCGACATCGTCATCGAATATAATGGCGACATCGCGCAGGTGATGCGGGAGGACAAGGATCTCGATTTCGTGGTGCCCCGGCAGGGCAGCCAGATCTCGTCCGATTGCCTGTGCATTCCCAAGGGCGCACCCAACCCCGATCTGGCGCATGAGTTCATCAACTATCTGCTCGATGCCAAGGCCGGCGCGGAGATTTCGCAGACGATCCGCTATCCGACCCCCAACGCCGCCGCCAAGGCGCTGATGGGCCCGGATTATCGCGACAATCCGGTGATCTTCCCGCCGCAGTCGATCCTCTCGAAATGCGATTACGCCACCTACAATGGCGAGGCGCTGTCCCGCCAATATGAGGATATCATCACACGGGTGCGCGCGGCCTGACGGCGGCTCAGGCGACGAGCGCTTCCAGATGGCCGATGATCGTCGCCCAGGCGAGCATGGCGTCGCCCGATGCCGCGACGAGCTGGGCGCGCGCCACCGCCTCTGCGCGATCGCCGAACCGATCGATCATGGCGCGTGCGAAATGATCGAGCGGCCGGTCCTCCGTCGATGCCGGGCGCTGCTCGCCGAGGCGGGCCTCCAGCCGATCGTCCAGCGCATCCAGCGCGGCGACGAGATGGGCGGCGGCGATATGCTCGCCATAATGATCGAGTCGGCCGAGAATCCCGAGCATCTGCTGTTTTATGGCGAGGAGCGAGATATCCGACAGCACGCTCCCGACCATGGCAGACTCCCGATGGCACGACCCGAATCGTGCGTCATTCCTCGCAACACCAATCTCCGGCGCTCTCCGTCAGTGAAAGCTGTCCGCAGCCCGATTATTAACCATGTTAGCAAAGATTCGGGCTTTGGATAGCGTAGTTATCCCGCGGCGATCAGGGCATGGTCTAATCGGGCGCTTGCCGCTGGCGATGAACGTTCTGCCGTTGTATGCTCGCCCGATGATGGTTCCCGGCCATGTCCTGATCGATGCCGAAGGGCATCTGCTCAGTTGCGACCAGGGTTTTTGCGATATTCTGAGGGCAGAGCCGGCCTCGGTCGTCGGTCGCCTCGTCCAGGATGTGACGGCGCCGGCCGATCGCGAGGAATGCGCTGCCGCCATCGCCAGGCTACGCGCCACGCGCAAGCCTTTCCAGATCTCCAAGCGCTTCCTGCGCGACGATGGATCGCTGGTGTGGGTGGCCAATTCGGTGTCGATGATCGAAGGCGCGGTCGGCCCCGCGCTGATCGTCGCCACGATCAATCCGATCGTCGATACCGGCGAGGATCGGGCGCCGGCCCGCTTGCTGTCGTCGGCGCATTTCCTGGTGACCTGCAAGAATGATCGCGCGTCGATCTGCGACGTCTCGCTGTTCCCCGATACCGCGTGGGACGCCATGCTCGCCGCCTATATCGCAGAGGCCGAGGGGCGCTCGATCGACGTGGCGGCGCTGTCCGCCCAGCTCGATATCTCGCCGGTCCGGGCCGGGCGCTGGATCGCGATCCTGCTGCGGCAGGGCGTGATCGAGATCGAGACCCGGCGGGCCGACGCCTATGCGCCGAAGAGTTTCCGGCTGACCGCCGCCATCCACGCGCGGCTGGAGGATCATCTGTCCCGCGTCGATCTGCAATCCCAGCGATGACCGCCTGAACCCGGCCGGCTGCGGGGCGCCTCAGGCGCTCGGGCTGGTCTCGACGTCGATCAGCCCCTGTCCGTCGGCGATGTCGGCCCGGATCGCCTCGCGCAGCCCTTCGGCGTCGCCGCGCGCGATCGCGTCCATCGCCTGCTGGTGCTGGTCGACCAGCCGTGCGGTGCCGACCCGGCCATAGACGACCCGCATCAGCGGGCCGAAGCGCATCCACAGGGTCTCGATCATCCGGGTCAGCACGCCATCGCCGCGCGCGCGGTAGATCAGGAAGTGGAAGGCGTAGTTATTCTCCATATAGGCGTTGACGTCGCCGCTCTCGAGCGCCGCGTCGATCGCGGCGTCGGCGGCATGGAGCGCGCGCGTCAGCTTCGCGTCGATCGCGGGGAGCGCCAGCGCGGCGGCCTCGGGTTCGAGCAGCAGGCGGCAGTGCATCACCTCCTCCAGCCGCTCGGCGGTCATCGTCGGCACCATGATCTTGCGCTTGGAGCGGATATCGACCGCGCCCTCTGCGGCGAGGCGCGAGAGCGCGTCGCGCACCGGCATCTGGCTGACGCCGAGCTGCTGGGCGAGCCCACGCGTCGAGATGCCGACGCCGGGCGCGATCCGGCCGGTGATCAGGCGGTGGCGCAGCTCGTCATACACGCCGGCACGCAGCGTGACTTCACCCTGCTGCGCCCGGTCGGTCCTGGAGTCGTCGGTCTTGATCAGCTCAATAGCTCCCCGATGGCGCGGTGCGCCTGGTCGATTGCGCTGCTTGTATAAGCGGCGCGACCGGAATCCGCATTGGCGATCGCGATGCGGCCGAATCTTTTCCGGGCGACGACATGGGGCTGCTCGTCCTCAGGCAGCACCGGCTCCCACAGCGGGTTGAATTCCGGCGCATAGCCGTGCGGCCAGCGGTTGACGGTGATGCCGGTGATGTCGCGATCGGGATCGAAGCCGCCGCCGGCCAGCGCGGCGCCCATCTCGGCGCGGACATGCCGTTCGAAGGTCTCGAACGGGGTCTGGAGCAGGGCCATGCGGCCGACGCGGTTCTGGTCGAATTCGGGAAGGCCGGGCTCGCATGGGATATGCTCCATCCGCACCACCGTCGGCATGGACGGATCGCGCGGCGTCGCATAGCCGCCGACATCGACCACCTCGTTGAGCCCGTAATCGGTGAAGAAGCAGCCCGGCGCATAGACGCGCGAGATCTTGAGCGCCTCGAACGCCTGCCGATTGGCCAACTCGACCGAGGTGTAGACCAGAGGCGCCTTGACCAGATCGTGCAGCGCCGCCTGCTGCGCGTCGGGCAGTTCCGGCACGATATAGGGGATCATCATGTTCCACGAGGCCATCACCACGCGCGCCGCGTGGACGGTCTTCAGGTCCATGCCGGTGACGTAGGTGATCGCCACCGCCTTGGCGGTCTCGGGATCTCCGACATGGTGGACGGCGAGCGCGATCGAGGAGAGGCGGATGCGCACCGGCTGGCCGGGCCGATCGAGCTGGCTGTAATCGGCCTGCGCCAGCACGCTGTCGGCGGCGTCCCGGCCGGGCAGCGCCTCGGGAATCAGCGCGCGGACGAGCAGCCGCGCGATGGTGGCGTTGCCATCGGGGAAATGGAGCGCGTAGCTGCCGCCGGTGTCGGCATAGCCCATCGGGGTATAGCCCATGCGCGGGATGCTGCCCTTGTCGAGCTTCAGCCCGGCGAAGCCGGGGAAGTTCATGCCCCACGCATCCAGCGCGGTGATGCCGTCGATGCCGACCCCCCACCAGCCCTGCGATCGCGGCTGGAAATAGGCCAGCGCCGCCGGATCGGCCTTCGCATAATCGGCGAGATAGGCCTTGTAGGAGATGCGGCTGAGCCGGTCCTTCTTCTCGGCCGAGGTCATGCCCGGCATCCAGTCCGCCCCGCCGCTTTCGATCGCGGCGATGTCGGCCTTGGCCTTGTCCGACAGCGGCGCCTTGGCGAGCACTTCGGGCCATGGCCTGTGGTCGGCGCCGGTCGCCAGATAGTCGGCGCCGAAGGTCGCCTTGTCGAAGAAGACGGCGTGGCCGAGCCCGCGCGACCTGTAAGCGCCCTCCTTCTCGATCCCCTTCATCGCCTCGACGTCCAGCCCGATCGCCTTGAGCAGCCCATCGGCTTGCGGGCTGTAGGGGCGGGGGCTGTCGATGCCGAGCGTGCCGCCATTGCAGAGCAAAGTCGGCGAACCGGCCGGGCGGAACTCGTTGCGCTTGGCGTGGCCGCCGAAATCGTCATGGTTTTCGAGGATCAGGATGCGGGCGCCGGGCTTGGCCTCGCGGAAGAAATGCGCCGCCGCCAGTCCGCTGATCCCGCCGCCGACGACAACCAGATCGTAGCGCTCGCCGGTATCGACCGGCTCGCCCCGGCCGGGATGGCCGCCGTCGCGCAGCACATGGGCCTGCTCGAACGCGCCGGGATGCGATCCCCGCATCCCGGTGTGCAGCGGCGGATAGGTGGCGGCGATCCCGCCCGCCGATGCCGTCCCGGTGCCGGCGATGGCGGACGCGCCGCCCGGCGCCAGGCCCGCCGCCGTGATCCCTGCCGTGCCGACCGCGACGCCGTTGACGAAGTCCGCCGGGTGATCGTTCCGCGCATATCTGCCCCCATCCCGGACTGTCGCCCGCAATCTAAGATCACAGTTTGCGGCCTGTCAAACGGACTTCCTTCTTCCGCTCCCATGAGCCCGTCGACGGGCTGGATACCGTTACGCCAAGAAAGGGCGGGGGCTTCGACGGCCTCAGCCCGAACGGTGCAGAAGACGAGGGTAAGGCGGTGTCGGGGGTTTCACGATCTCGTCCGCTCGGCTAGGTCGCCGACATGAAGATGATCAAGGTGGAAGGCGGCTGCCATTGCGGCACGGTTCGCTTCGAGGCGGTGGTGGATGGCCCCGAGGTCGAGGTGCTCGATTGCGAATGCGAGATTTGCCGGATGACCGGCTATCTCCACCTGATCGTGCCGGACGACCGCTTCAAGCTCACCGAGGGCCAGCGCGACACCACCACCTATCGCTTCGGCACCGGCCGCGCGCGCCACATCTTCTGCAAGCAATGCGGGATCAAGAGCTTCTATCGCCCGCGCTCGCACCCGGAAGGGATCAGCATCCACTGGCATTGCCTGGATGAAGGGCATGGCCTCACCGCCAGCATCGTCAAGTTCGACGGCGTATATCCGGGCTGAGCACCATATCCGGCTCAGGTGACCGCGGCGCGCTGCTGGAAGCGTGCTTGCCGCCATTCGCCGGTTTGCAGGACGTCGCGCAGGATATCGACGCCGTGCCAGACGTCGGCATAGCCGACATAGAGCGGCGTGAAGCCGAAGCGCAGGATATCGGGGGCGCGGAAATCCCCGATCACGCCGCGCGCGATCAGCGCCTGCATGATCGCATGGGCCTCGGCGTGGCGGAGCGAGACATGGCTGCCCCGGGCGGCCGGATCGCGCGGCGTCGCCAGCGCCAGCCCGTGCCCGGCGCAGCGCTGTTCGACGAGAGCGATGAACAGCGTGGTCAGCGCCTCCGATTTGGCGAAGAGCGCGGCCCGATCGGCCTCGAGCATCAGATCGACGCCGGTTTCGAGCGCGGACAGGCCGAGGATCGGCGGCGTGCCGCACAGGAAGCGCGAGACGCCCGGCGCCGGCGCATAGTCATCCTCGAAGCGGAAGCCGGCGGCATGGCCCATCCATCCGGTCAGCGGCGAGGACAGCGTCGCCTGAAGATGCTCGGCGACATAGAGGAAGGCCGGCGCGCCGGGGCCGCCATTGAGATATTTATAGCCGCAGCCGACCGCCAGATCGACCTGATCGGCACGCAGGTCGAGCGCCACCGCGCCGGTGCTGTGGCTGAGATCCCAGAGCGCCAGTGCGCCATGATCATGGGCGCGCCGGGTCAGCGCCGCCATGTCGAAGCGCGCGCCGCTCTTGTAGTGGACATGGGTGAGCATCAGCACCGCCGTCGTCGCGTCGATGGCGTCGGCGATTCGCTCGCGCGGGACGGATCGCACCTCGATACCGGGCAGCAGATCGGCGACCCCTTGCGCGATGTAGAGGTCGGTCGGGAAATTGCCGGGTTCGGTGAGGATGACGCGCCGCCCCGGCCGTGCCCGCACGGCGGCGACGAGCAGCTTGTAGAGATTGGCCGAGGTCGAATCGGCCACCAGCACCTCATGCGTTTGGGCACCGATCAGCCGGGCGATCTTGGCGCCGACCCGCTGCGGCGCGCCGATCCAGTCGGCGTCGTTCCAGCTGCGGACGAGGCCCTGGCCCCATTCCTCGGTGACAGTGCGCGCGATGCCGGCGGCGGTGTCGACAGGCAGCGCGCCCAGCGAATTGCCGTCGAAATAGCGGATGCCGTCGGGCAGCGCGAAGCGCGCGCGGAACGGCCGCAGCGGGTCCGCCGCGTCGCGCCGGTGCATTTCATCCAGCGAGGGGAAGGCCGGTTCGGCGGTCACAGCGTCGTCCTCACCGCGAGCAGTTCGGGGAAGAAGACCTGCTCGATCACCTTGGCGAGATAGGCGACGCCGGCCGTGCCGCCGGTGCCGCGCTTGAAGCCGATTACCCGCTCCACCGTCTTGAGATGGCCGAAGCGCCAGAGCTGGAAGCGATATTCCAGATCGACCAGCTTCTCGGCCAGCTCGTAGAGATCCCAATAGGTATCGGACTGCTGATAGACGCGCGTCCAGCAGGCCTCGACCTCCGGCGAAGGGACATAGGGCTGGCTGACGTCGCGGCGCAGCACCGCCTCCGACAGCGGCAGGCCGCGTCGCGCCAGCAGCCGCAGCGCCTCGTCATAGAGGCTGGGTTCGTGCAGGGCGGTGGCGAGGCTGGCATGGACGGCGGGCTCGTCGGCGAAGACATCGAGCATCCGGGCGTTCTTGTTGCCCATCAGAAACTCGATCCGCCGATATTGATCGGACTGGAAGCCGGACGAACTGCCCAGCGTGCCCCGCATCCGATCATAATCCACCGGCGTCATCGTCGCCAGTATCTCCCAGGACTGGATCATCTGCGCCTGGATGCGCGAGACGCGCGACAGCATCTTGAGCGCGGGGGGAATCGCATCGCGGGCGATATGCGATCGCGCCGCCTCCAGTTCGTGGATGCACAGCTTCATCCAGATCTCGGACGACTGGTGGATCGCAATGAACAGCAGCTCGTCATGCGCGTCCGACAGCGGGCTCTGGCAATCGAGCAGCTCGGGCAGGCGCAGATAGCTGCGATAGGTGATCTTTGCGGTCGGCGGTTCGGCAGGGTCCATCGCGGCATCTTATCCGCTGCCGGCCCGAAATGCGTTCGAATTCTGCCGGCGCTCAGGCGGCTTCCTGATGGCGGGCGCAGATCGTCGCTGCCGTGATCGCCAGGGTCCGCCCGGCCGATGCGACGAGCTGCGGGCGATGGGATATCGCGATCACGCCCTGGCCGGTGAGGTGGACGCGACGGAACAGGCGTTCGATGACGAGGCTTTCCGTGCCGGGGTCGAGCCCCTCCGTCGGCTCGTCGAGCAGCAGCCACGGCGCCGTCGAACAATAGGCGCGGGCGAGGGCGAGGCGGCGACGCTCGCCACCGGACAGGCGCGCGCCATTCTCCCCGATCCAGTCGTCCAGCCCGAGCGCGAACTCCCGCACCCGGTCGTCCAGCGCCGCGGTGTAGAGCGCGACCCACAATTCCTCCTCGGTGGCGGCCGGGTTGGCGAGCAGCAGGTTCTGGCGCACCGTTCCCGACAGCAAGGCGGCATCCTGCGGCACCCAGGCGAAGCAGCACCGCGCGGCGCCCGCCGGCGCGGTGGCGAGGTCCATGCCGTCGATCAGGATCGCCCCTGGCGCCGCGTCGCGCAGGCCGACCATTGTCTCGATCAATGTCGTCTTGCCTGCCCCCGAAGGGCCGACCAGGGCGACATGCTCGCCGGGTTCCAGCAGGACGGGGGTGAGGCCGGGCAGCGCGATGTCGGGGGCGTCGAGGAAGGAGAAACTGGCCGGCCGGGCGGTGGCCGCCGCCGTCGCGAAGATCGGCGCCAGCCGGGCCTCCGCCTCGATCAGCCGCCCGCGTTCGGCGGCGGCGCGGAGCAGCGGCGCGGCGCCATCGATGGTCATCGCGGCGGCGAGCGCCGCCAGCGCCGCGATCGGCGCCCCGGCCGGGATCGACAGGATCAGCGCCGAGGCGGCCGCCAGCCCGAGGGCGCCGGCATGGAGCAGCTCGAACCATCCCGATACCCGTGCCTGCCGGCGCTGGGCCTCCGTCGCGATCCGGCTGGCGGCGGCGATGCGCGCCTCGGCCCAGCCTTCGAGGCCGAAGCAGCGCAGTTCGGCGGTCGCGTCGAGCAGCATCGCGACCTCCTGCTTCAGCGCGCCGGTGCTGGTCTGGACGTCACGGGCGGGCGCGCCGAGGCGGCGCGACAGCCGGTCGCCCGCGACGAGCAGCAGGAGGGCGCACAGCCCGGTCGCCACCGCCGGCTGCCATCCACCGATCAGCGCCAGGCACAGTCCGGCGACCAGCGCCGCCGCAGCGCCCCATGGCGTGGAGAGGCGGACGAAGCGGGCTTCGATGGCATCGACATCGCCCACCATCCGCGCCGTCGCCTCGCCGGTGCCGAGCGCCAGCGCGTCGGCGACCGGGCTGCCGGCGATCGCGCGGAACAGCGCCGGGCGGATGCGGGCGAGGGCGGCGAAGGCGGCGTGATGGCTGGCCAGCCGCTCGCCGTAGCGCGCGCCGGTGCGGACGATGGCGAGCAGCCGGATCGTGGCGCTCGGCAGCATGTAGTTGAAGCCCTGCGCCGCGACGATGCCGGCCGAGCCGGCCAGCGCCGCCGCGGTGATGAACCAGCCGGACAGACCGAGCAGCAGCACCGAGGCGGCGGCGACCAGACCGGCCATCGCCGCGGCCCGCAGCAGCATCGGGCGCTGCGCGCGCTGTTCGGCGACGATCAGGGTGTCGAAGGCGGTCATGCCGCCTCTCCCAGCCGGATCACGCGATCGGCGATCGCCGCCAGTGTCGCGCTGTGGGTGGCGATGATCGTGGTGCGGCCGTTGCGCGCCTGGGCGATGGTGGCGACCAGCGCGGCCTCGGCGGGGCCGTCGAGATGGGCGGTCGGCTCGTCGAGCAGCAGCAGCGGCGCCGGCTTGAGCAGCGCGCGGGCGAGCGCGATCCGGCGGCGTTCACCGCCCGAAAGGCCGCTACCCCGCGCGTCGATCGGGGTGTCGAGCCCCTGCGCGCGCTGGGCCAGCGTCGCTTCCAGCCCCGCCCCGCGCACCGCCCTGTCGATCGCGGCACCGGGAGCGTCCGGGCAGGCGAGCAGCAGATTGTCGCGGATCGTGCCGGGCACGAGCAGCGGATGCTGGCCCGCCCAGCTCGCCAGGGCGGCGGCACTGCCGAGGGTGGCGAGGCTGGTGCCGTCGATCTCGACATCGCCGGCGCTGAGCGGCGCGAGGCCGAGCAGCAGATGGAGCAGGCTGGTCTTGCCGCTGCCGGACGGGCCGAGCAGCGCCACCGTCTCGCCCGGTGCGATACCGAGATACAGATGCTCGATCGCCGGGCGATCCTCGCCGGGATAGAGGATCGTGACGCCGCGATAATCGATGCGGATCGGCCCGTGCGCGGGGGTGGCGCGCGGACATGCGGCGGGCATTTCGGCGAGGATCGGCGCGAGGCGATCGGCCGCCGTCTCCGCTGCCTGCTTGTCGTGATAGCTCGCCGCCAGCCGCCGCATCGGCCCGTAAAATTCCGGCGCCAGCGCCAGCACGAACAGGGCATGGCCGAGATCGAGCTGCTCAGACACGCGGAAGGGCAGCAGATGGAGCAGGTTGAACCCGGCATAGACCGCGACCAGCGCGACTGACAGCGCCGCGAAGAATTCGAGCGAGGCCGACGACAGGAAGGCGACGCGCAATACCCGCATCGTGCGGCGGGCCAGTTCGTCGGCCGCCCGGCCGATCGCGGCCGCCTCGCGATCCTCGGCCCGATAAGCGAGCAGGATCGGCAGCGCCCGGATGCGGTCGGCGAAGCGGCTGGAGAGGCGGGACAGGGCATCGAACTGCCGCCGCGATTCGTCCGCCGCCGCGCCGCCTGCCAGCGCCATGGCGAGCACGAACGGAACCAGCGTGGCGATCATGATCCCGGCCGCGATCGGGCTGGCCGGCGCGGTTGCGGCGATCACCAGCAGCGGCGCCAGCGCGGCGGCGCGGCGGGCAGGCAGCAAGCGCGCCACATGACCGTCGAGCGCATCGACCTCGTCGACCGCCGCCGTCATCAGCGCGCCGACGGTCATCTCCGATCCGGGCGCCCGGTGGAGCGCGGCCTCGATCACGCGGCCCCGCATGGCGCGTTTGGTGGTTTCCGCACCGGCCGCGCCGATCCGCACCGCGATCATCGCCGAAACGCCGCGCGCGCCACCGGCCGCCACCATCAGCCCGGCCCAGGGCAGGCACGCCGTCCAACCCTGCGGAATCCGTGCCACCGCGGTGGCCAGTCCGGCGGCGAAGCCGATCGCGGCGAGGGTGTCGGCGAGCAGCAGCGTGGCGGTGCCGCGGGTCCGGCCGCCAACCGCTGCCGTTTTCAGCCAGAGGGTGCGGGCGCGGGCCGCGCGCTTGTCGAGAGGGATGGCGTTCATGGGCGACGTCTCGCTGATGCGCCCGTGCCCCGTCTTTGACGATGGTCAATGTCGGAAACGCGCCACGCGCATAAGAAATCGTCTGCAAACGGAGCCATGAACGGGCTCCGGGGAGACTATCCATGCCCATTGAAGCAGGTGTCATCGACCTGTCGCGGCTCCAGTTCGCGCTGACCGCCCTCTATCACTTCCTGTTCGTGCCGCTGACGCTCGGGATGAGCTTCATGCTCGTCATCATGGAGTCGGTGTATGTGATGACCAATCGGCCGATCTGGCGCGTCATCACGCGCTTTTGGGGAAAGCTGTTCGGCATCAACTTCGTGCTGGGCGTCGCGACCGGGCTGACCATGGAATTCCAGTTCGGCACCAACTGGTCCTATTTCTCGCATTATGCCGGGGACATCTTCGGTGCGCCGCTGGCGATCGAGGGCCTGATGGCCTTCTTCCTGGAGGCGACGATGGTCGGCGTGATGTTCTTCGGCTGGGGCCGGATGAGCAAGCTCGCGCATCTGATCGTCACCTTCCTGGTGGCGCTCGGCACCAATTTGTCGGCGGTATGGATCCTGATCGCCAATGGCTGGATGCAGAATCCGGTCGGCGCGACCTTCAATCCCGAGACCATGCGGATGGAGGTGAGCGATTTCGGGCAGGTGCTGTTCAACCCGATCGCGCAGGCCAAGTTCGTCCACACCGTCAGCGCCGGCTATGTCTGCGCCTCGGTGTTCGTGCTGGCGATCTCCGCCTTCTATCTGTTGCGTGGCCGCTGGGTGAACGTCGCCCGGCGTTCGATGGTGGTGGCGGCCGCGTTCGGCCTCGCCTCCTCGCTGTCGGTGGTCGTGCTCGGCGACGAGAGCGGCTATGCGCTCACCGACAACCAGAAGATGAAGCTCGCCGCGATCGAGGCGGCCTGGCACACCGCGCCGGCACCGGCCGGCATCACCCTGGTCGGCTGGCCCGACGTCCATGCCCGCACCACCCGCTATTCGGTGGAGGTGCCCTGGGTGCTCGGCCTGATCGCGACCCGCAGCCTCGACAAGGAGGTGACGGGCATGTCCGAACTGGTGCTGAAGGCGCAGGAGCGGATCAGCTCGGGCGTGATCGCCTATGATGCGGTGCAGCAGCTCAAGCGCGATCCCGCCAATGTCGCGGAGCGCGCCCGGTTCGAGCTGCACAAGCGCGATCTCGGCTATGCGCTGCTGCTCAAGCGCCACGTCGCCGATCCGCGCATGGCCAGCCCGCAGCTAATCGCCGCGACCGCATGGGACGTGGTGCCGAACGTGCCGCTGATGTTCTGGGCGTTCCGGACCATGGCGTTCATCGGTTTCTACATGATCGCGCTGTTCGCCACCGCCTTCGTGCTGGCCAGCACCCGCCGGCATGACCGCACCCGCTGGTTCCTGAAGCTCGCTTTGTTCTCGTTGCCGCTGCCCTGGGTGGCGATCGAACTGGGCTGGGTGCTGGCCGAGGTCGGCCGCCAGCCCTGGGCGATCGACGGCGTGCTGCCGACCTTCCTGGCGAGTTCGTCGCTCACCCGCGGGATGTTGTGGACGACGATCGTCGGCTTCACCGCGCTGTACGGCACGATGGCGGTGATCGAGGTGCGGCTGATGCTGGCGTCGATCCGCAAGGGGCCGTTCGAGCATGGGGAGGACCATGCCGAGGATGGCGGGTTCGGACCCGGCATCCCGCCCGCCAGCCCGCCCGCCAGCCCGCCCGTCACGCCGCTCACCGCCTGAGCCCTTCGGACAAGGAACAGGAATCATGTTCGACTATGAAGTCCTTCGCCTGATCTGGTGGGCGCTGCTCGGCGTCCTGCTGATCGGCTTCGCCCTCACCGACGGCTATGATCTCGGCGTCGCGGCGCTGCTGCCCTGGGTGGCGCGCACCGACACCGAGCGCCGGATGGTGATCAACAGCGTCGCTCCCAATTGGGAGGGCAACCAGGTGTGGTTCATCCTCGGCGGCGGCGCGATCTTCGCGGCGTGGCCGTTCGTCTACGCGGTCAGCTTCTCCGGCTTCTACCTTGCCATGTTCGTGGTGCTGGCCGCCTTCATCCTGCGGCCGGTCGGCTTCAAATATCGCTCGAAGCGGCCCGATCCGGCATGGCGCACCCGCTGGGACTATGCGCTGTTCGTCGGCGGCTTCGTGCCGGCGCTGGTGTTCGGCGTCGCCGTCGGCAACGTCCTCTCGGGTGCGCCCTTCCGCCTCGATAGCGATCTGCGAACCTTCTACGAGGGCAGCTTCCTCGGGCTGTTCACGCCGTTCACCCTGCTGTGCGGGCTGCTCTCGGTAGCGATGCTGGTGGTGCATGGATCGGCCTGGATCGCGATCCGTACCGAGCATGGCCCGGTCAATGACCGCGCCCGCCGCTTCGGCACGATCGCGGCGATCGCCTCGATCCTGCTGTTCGCGATCGGCTGGGCGTTCGTCGCCTATGGCGATCTCGGCTTCCGGATCGCCGGCCCGGTCGATCCGTTCGGCCCGTCCAATCCGATGCGGACGACCAGCGCGGCGAGCGCGGGGGCATGGCTCGCCAATTACGGCACCTATCGGTGGATGACGATCGCGCCGGTGCTGGGTTTCGCAGGCGCGCTGTTCGCGCTGATCGGCATCAACCGGCGGCAGGAGACGCTGGCGCTGGCGGGATCGTCCGCCTCGGCGCTGGGGATCATCGCGACGGTCGGCCTGTCGATGTTCCCGTTCATCCTGCCGTCGAGCATCGACGCCCATTCCAGCCTGACCGTCTGGAACGCCTCGTCGAGCGAGAAGACGCTGGGGATCATGCTGTTCGTGACCGTCGTGCTGCTGCCGATCGTGCTGGCCTACACCGCCTGGGCGTTCAGGGTGATGTGGAGCCGGATCACCAGCGACGATGTCCGCACCAACCCCGATTTCTACTGACCTCTCGCGAAGGAGCACCTGCCATGTGGTATTTCACCTGGATATTGGGCCTGGGCCTCGCCGTCGGCTTCGGTGTCCTCAACGGCATCTGGTATGAATTCGATCAGCCGGCCGAAGAGGGCGGTGACGCGCCCGACCACCACTGAACCACCAGCCCGCGGGCATCACGGGAGCGGCCGACGGATCGATCGGCCGCTCCCGCTCGATTGTTTGCGCCGCAGCAAATTGCTGTCTGACAAATCGGTCATCTCGGTCTATAGCCAAGGTCATGGCAGTCACCGAGATATGTGTGGATTGCGCCGTGCGCGATCAGGCCCTGTGCGGAAGCCTCACCGATGCCGAGTTGGGCGCGCTCAACCGGCTGGGCCGACGACAGACCATCGCCCGCGGCGAAACGGTGATCTGGGCAGGCGACGAAAGCATCATCTGCGGTAATTTGCTGGAAGGCGTGCTCAAGCTCAGCGCGTCGAGTTCCGATGGCCGCGAGCAGATCGTCGGCTTGCTCTACCCCGCCGATTTCGTCGGCCGGCCTTATGCCGACGATGCCGATTTCACCGTCACGGCGCTGACCGATGCCGAATTGTGCGTGTTCCCCCGCAAGACCTTCGAGGGTCTGCTCGAGGATCATGTGCGGATGGAGCGGCTGTTGCTCCAGCGGACCTTCGCGGCGCTGGGCGAGGCGCGGTCGCGAATGCTGATGCTGGCCCGCAGCTCGGCGGAGGAGCGGGTGGCGAGCTTCCTGCTCGGCATGGCGGATCGTGCGGGCAGTGCCAGCTGCCGGGCGATGCCGGACGGCCCCGTGACCTTCGATCTGCCGCTGACCCGCGGCCAGGTGGCGGACGTGCTGGGCCTGACCATCGAGACGGTCAGCCGCCAGATGACCAAGCTGAAGGCGGCCGGCGTGATCAGCCTGCCGGGCGGGCGGGCGGTCACCCTGCGCGATCGTGACGCCCTGCGCGCGCGTGCCGAGGCCGCGTCCTGATCCCTGGGGGACGCTGCTGGCTTTGATCGGGATCAAGGACGGCGCGGGCATCCGGGCGGAAGACAGCGCCATGCAGCGCTATATTCCCGATCTCGCGAGCCGCTCCGTACCGCGCTATACCAGCTATCCCACGGCGGCGGAGTTCAGGGGCGATGTCGGCGCCGCGCAGCAGCGCGACGCGATCGCGGCGATCGCGCCCGGATCGCCGGTCTCGCTCTACGTCCACATCCCCTATTGCCGCCAGATCTGCTGGTATTGCGGCTGCAACACCGGCCCGGTCGGGCGCGGGCAGCGGCTGACCGCCTATCTCGCCGCGCTGGAGGCGGAGATCGCGGCCGTCGCGCCGCTGTTGCGCGGGCAGGTCGTCACCATCCATTTCGGCGGGGGCAGCCCCAATGCGCTGCCGCCGGCGGGCTTTGCGGCATTGGTCGCTACGCTTCGGGCGAACTTCGGTGGAGCGGCCACCGCGACGATCGCGGTCGAGCTCGACCCGCGCGACATGGACCGGGCCTATGCGGAGGCCCTGGCGGCGGCCGGCGTCACCCGCGTCAGCCTCGGCGTGCAGACCTTCGCGCCGCGCGTGCAGGCGCTGATCAACCGCATCCAGCCTTATGAGGCGGTGGCGCAGGTGGTGGCCGATCTGCGCGCGGCCGGCATCGCCGAGATCAACTTCGATCTGATGTACGGCCTGCCCGGCCAGACCCTGCGCGACATCGGGGAGACGCTGGACCTCGCGCTCGGCCTCTCCCCCAGCCGTGTCGCGATGTTCGGCTATGCGCATATGCCACGCCTGCTCGGCCGCCAGCGGATGATCGACACCGCCGCGCTACCCGATGCGGCGGCGCGCTTCACCCAGAGCGTGCTGGCATTCGATCGGCTCGGGCAGGCCGGCTATGTCGCGATCGGCTTCGATCATTTCGCGCGGCCGACGGACAGCATCGCCATTGCCGCCGAAGCCGGGCATTTGCGCCGCAATTTCCAGGGCTTCACCGATGAACCGGCCGATGCGATCATCGGCCTCGGTGCATCCGCGATCAGCCAGTTCGACGGCCTGCTGGTGCAGAATGAGAAGCATGTCGGCGATTATCGCGATCTCGTCGGTGCCGGTGGCTTGGCCGGGGTGCGCGGCATCGTGCGCACCGCCGACGATCAGCTGCGCGGCACGATCATCGAGCGGCTGCTGTGCGACGGGACGGTCGACGTCGCCGCGGTCGCGATAGCGCATGGCGCGAAGCCCTGCGCCTTCGCCAGCGCGTTGCCCGCGCTCCAGCAATTCGGCCGGCTCGGCGTCGCGACGCTGTCGGGCTGGCGGGTGAGCGTGCCGCCCGATGCGCGGGCCTATGCGCGGCTCGTCGCCAGCGCCTTCGACATCTATCGGCAGCCGGATCGGCAGCGTTTCAGCCAGGCAATATAATGAAGACCATCGAAAGCGACATCGTCATCGCCGGCGCCGGGCCGGCCGGGCTCGCCTTTGCGCGCTCGCTCGCGGGGAGCGGCCTGTCGGTCGCGCTGATCGAGCGGCAGAGCCTGCCAGGCCTGGCGCATCCGGCGAGCGACGGGCGCGAGATCGCGCTGACCCACCATTCGGTCGGCATCCTGCGCGATCTCGGCGCATGGGAGCATATCGATCCGGCGGACATCGCCCCGCTGCGCGGCGCCCGCGTGCTGAACGGCGGCTCACCCTTCGCGCTGTCGTTCGATCCGGAGGAGGACGGTGGCGAATTGGGGCAGCTGGTCTCCAACCACCATATCCGGCGGGCGCTGTTCCGGAGCGTGGTGGAGCAGCCGCAGCTGCATTTCCTCGCCGGGACCGGGGTGATCTCGGTCAAGGCCGGCCGTACCGGCGTGACCGTCATGCTCAGCGACGGCCGGCGCTGGCGATCCCGGCTGCTGGTCGCCGCCGATTCCCGCTTTTCCGCAGTCCGCACCGCACTCGGCATCGGCGCGGAGATCAACCGGCTCGGGCGCTCGATGATGGTCTGTCGTGTCGATCATGAGCGCGATCACGCGGGCCTCGCGACCGAATGGTTCGCCCATGGCCAGACGATCGCGATGCTGCCGCTGAACGGGCGCACCTCGTCGGCGGTGCTGACCGCCTCGGCCGACGAGATCGGGATGCTCGAGACGCTCGATCGCGAGACCCTGGGGAGAGAGATCACCCGCCGCTACGAGTCCCGGCTGGGGACCATGCGGGTGGTCGACGGGCCGCATGTCTATCCGCTGGCGACGACCTGGGCGCGGCATTTCGCGGCGACCCGCGCGGCGCTGATTGGCGATGCGGCGGTGGGGATGCACCCTGTCACCGCCCATGGCTTCAATCTCGGCCTGCGCGGGCAGAAGACGCTGGCCACGCTGGTCCGCGATGCGGCGGGGCGGGGCGGGGACATCGCCTCGCCCTGGCTGCTGCGCCGCTACGAGGTGGCGCACCGGCTGGCGAGCCGCCCGCTTTATGCCGCCACCAATCTGCTCGTCCGCCTCTACACCGACGAGCGGTCGCCGGCCCGGCTGGCCCGCCACATGGTATTGCGCGCCGGCAACCGCCTCCCGCTGGTCCGCGGCGGTATCACCCAGTTGCTGATGCAGGATTGATCGAATGACGACCACCACGCCGCCCGCCACCGCCGCGAAGCCGCCCAGCCTGTTCGATCGGATCGGCGGCGAGGCGGGTGCCCGCCTGTTGGCCGATCGCTTCTACGATCTGATGGAGCAGCAGCCCGAATATGCCGAACTGCGCGCGATGCACGCGCCGGACCTCGCGCCCATGCGGGTATCGCTGACGCAATTCCTGTCGGCGTGGCTGGGCGGCCCGCGGACATGGTTCGAGGAGCGGCCGGGTGCCTGCATCATGTCCGCCCACCGCAGCATGGACGTCTCGCGCGAGACGGCGCGGCAATGGCTTCATGCGATGAGCCGGGCGATGGTCGAAACCGCGGTGGAGCCGGACCTCGGCCAGCAGATGCAACAGGCGATGACCCGCATGGGCAGCGCGATGATCGTCCGGTGATCGTCCGGTGATCGTCCGGCGAGCGCTCGCTGATCGCGTTTGACGGCCATCAAATCGTGCCGAGACGCGCACCGCTAACCGCCCCCGAGACCAAGGGCGAATGAGAGGTGCGCGATGAGCAGAGTAGAAAAAGCAGATGGCGAGCGCTTCTGGCGGCGGTCGCATCATCTCGACAAGATGACGTTCCGCGATCTGGTGGTCGCCTATTTCCAATATCCTGGCATCCTGACCTATCTCGGCCTGGTGGTCGCCTGCGTCGCGATCTTCCTGTGGCGGCCGGCGACGCCGCGCGCGACGCTCGCCACGATCGCACTGATCGTGCTCGCCTATCCGCTGATCTGGTATTCGTTGCACCGCTGGCTGCTGCACTGCCACTGGATGTTCAAGGTGCGGCCGCTCGCGGGCATCTGGAAGCGGATCCATTATGATCATCACCAGGATCCGCATCATCTCGAAGTGCTGTTCGGCGCGCTCTACACGACGCTGCCGACCCTGCTGATCGTGTCGGCGCTGCCCGGCTATCTGATCGGCGGCACCGGCGGTGCGGCGGCGGGCTTCGCGACCGGCATCCTCGTCACCTGCTTCTACGAATTCTTCCACTGCATCCAGCACCTCGCCTACAAGCCGCGGGTGAAATGGCTGGCGGTGATGAAGGTCCGCCATGTGGAACATCATTTTCACGACGAGGACGGCAATTTCGGCATCACCAATTTCGCGTGGGACCGCCTGTTCGGCACGCTCTATGCGCGCGCCGACCGGCCGAAGAGCGCGACGGTGTTCAACCTCGGCTATACCGCCGAGATGGCCCGCCGCTATCCCTGGGTGGCGCGCCGATCGACCGGCGCCGCAGCCGGTCGCGCGCGGCCCCGCCATCGTTGAGGCGACGGTGGTGCATCGGGGGCCGCGGCGCGACGCGGCCCCCGAAGCGAGCGGCCGGAACCGACACGGCCTCGATATGAGAAGAGCCATAAGAAAAGGGCCGCCCGCATCGCTGCGGACGGCCCTTTCTGTTCCGGCTGACGGAAACGATCAGGCTTCGGCCTGCTCGTCCTCGTCGCGGCTGACTTCGGCGGTGGCGCCCGGCTCGGCGTTGGGATCGTAATCCTCAGTGAAGCCGGCTTCGTCACGCTCGAACATCTCGGTCATCACGTCGACGCCCTGGGCCTGGAGTTCGGCCTCCTCGGGCGAACGGGCGACGTTGACCTTGACGGTCACCGAGACCTCGGGGTGCAGCGTCACGCGGACGTCGTGCAGGCCGATCGACTTGATCGGCTTGTCCAGCACGATCTGTGCCTTGGTGACATGCGCGCCATCGGCGTGCAGCAGCTCGGCGAGATCGCGGGCCGAAACCGACCCGTAGAGCTGGCCGACGTTCGACGCCTGACGGATGAGCGTCAGGGTCTTGCCGTCGATGTCCTTCGACTCGGTGACGGCGGTTTCGCGCTTCTTGGCATTTTCAGCCTCGATGTGCGCGCGGTTCGCCTCGAACACCTTGCGGTTGGCGTTGTTCGAGCGCAGCGCCTTCTTGTTCGGCAGCAGGAAGTTACGGGCATAGCCGTTCTTCACGGTGACGACGTCGCCGATGGCGCCGAGCTTCTCGACGCGTTCCAGCAGAATCACTTCCATGGGAGCGTCTCCTTACTTGACGACGTAGGGGAGCAGGCCGAGGTGGCGCGCGCGCTTGATCTCGCGGGCCAGCTCACGCTGCTTCTTGGCGGACACAGCCGTGATGCGGCTGGGGACGATCTTGCCGCGCTCGGACACGAAGCCCTGGAGCAGACGGACGTCCTTGTAATCGATCCGGGGAGCGTCCTTCGCGGAGAAGGGGCAGCTCTTGCGGCGGCGGAAGAATGGGCGTGCCATTTCTATCGGTTCCTATCTCTCTGGAGGGCTCAGGCGGCGTCGCGCGGGGCTTCGTCGCGGTCGCGACGGGGGCCACGGTCGCCACGATCACCACCACGGCTGCCACGATCACCACGGTCGCCGCGATCGCGCTCGTTACGGCGCATCATCGCCGACGGGCCGGCCTCATGCTCGTCCACGCGGACGGTCATGTAGCGGATGATGTCCTCGTTGATCGAGATCTGGCGCTCCAGCTCGGCGATCGCGGCGGAGGGGCCGTCAATCTCGAGCATCACATAATGCGCCTTGCGGTTCTTGGCGATCTTGTAAGCCAGGCCGCGCAGGCCCCAGGCTTCGTTCTTGACGATCTTGCCGCCAAGTCCTTCGATGATCTGCGTGGCGTTTTCCACCATTGCGTCGACCTGCGCCTGGGCGAGATCCTGACGCGCGAGAAACACATGCTCGTACAGAGCCATGTGGCCGTCCTTCCATGTTGGCCGATCGCTGACGCCCACCCAGCGTGGACGCCCCTCCGGCTGTCTTTCAATGCAATCGAGGGCGCAGAGACGATGCTCGGCACCCCGGATGCCGCGGCCTATGCGCGAATCGGTGGGGAAAGGCAAGCGGGATGGCGGCGCGCGATCCGCCGGTCAGCCGATCAACCGATCAACCGATCCGGGCACTATAGAAGATATGCGCGCCGATCACCGCGACGCGGGTCAGGCGCTGGGACCAGCCCGGCGATACCGCGGCGGTATGGTAGAAGGTGGCCGCGCCGATCCGCGGGAAGATGTCGCCGCCCAGCGCCGAGCGCGCGATCCGCAGGGCGGTGGACCATGCGCGATTCTCCCGAGGCTCGCGCAAGGAGCCGTCGCAGAAGAATTTGAACTGGCATCCGGTCGCCCCCCGCTGGTGGACGACGCCGCAGACGCTGCGGGCGAACGAGGGCCGGTTGACCCGGTTGAGCACGACCTGCGCGACCGCACGCTGGCCGTCTTCGGCCTCGGAGCGGGCTTCATAATAGATGGCGGTGGCGAGGCAGGCGAGGTCGCCGTCGCTCGCGGTGGGGGCGCGGACGGCGCGCGAAGGCGCTCGCGATGGGGCAGCGGCGGAGAAAGGCGCGGCGGCCCTGCCGTGCGACCAGGACAACGCCTCGGCGCTGTCCAGCCCGACCAGCGTGTAGGACAGGCGCGGTGCCGGTGCGTCGGCGAGCGACGGGGCGGCCGAGAGGGCGCCCGACACCGATAAGAGAAGGCCGATGCTGGTCCGACCGATCATGCCCCGTTTCCGACAACCCCTGGAAGGCGTCGTCCCTAGCGGGGCGGAGTCTCGGTGCGGTTAATCCGGGGCTTGGACATTGGTCGAAGCCGGATCGACGGTCAGGATGGCTCTTCGGCCCGTTCGCGCCGCGCGCCGTCGAAATGTCGCCCTTCGCCTGCCGTTCGAGGCGGGCAGGGATGGTGCTTCGACAGGCTCAGCACGAACGGTATCCGTGAATCAGTCCGCTACGATACCTGCGGGGAAGAGACAGCGGGGGCGCCAGCCGGGGTTGGCCGGCGCCGTTACTGGACCCGCTGGGCGACCAGGGCGGTTTCCATCTCGCAGCCGGTCGGCTTCTCCGTGTTGGGCGCGCGGCGCAGCGCGTTCAGTTCCGCCCGCGCGGCGGCGGCATCGGCCTGATAGGCGGCGGTGGTGCGGACCACCGACATGGTGGCGCCGGCCGAGAGCTTGCCGCCTTCGACCGCGCTTTCATTATGGGCGCCGCAGATGAAGCGGCTGTCGCCATAGGCGCGGCCGCGCGCCATGATCTGGGTCGCGCGATCGGGCACCAGATCGGACAGCACGCTCGCCCACGTCCAGCCGAGCGTGGTGTGGCCCGAGGGATAGTCGTAGCTGTCCATCAGCTCCGCCTTGGGTTCGCAGATGTCGCCATGATCGATCAGGAAGGGGCGCTGGCGCTTGTAGAAATCCTTGGCGATATTGGTCTGGCGGCTGGTGTCGACGCGGGCGCGGGCGACCAGCGCCTGGGTGCGCGGCGCATTCTCGGGCGTCAGCGTCACGCCGACCGCACAGGAGAAATCGGCCATCAGCGAGCGCTGGTCGGTCTTCACGTCGCTGGTCGCGAGCTGGTAGCGCGGCGTGCCGATCATCTTGCGGGTCTGCTTGAAGATGGTCCGGTCTGCCTTGTAGCGGGCATCGCCCTTCACCGGCGCCGGCGGCAGCACCTGGAGCAGATCGAACGCCCCCTCCGGCAGATAGCCATGGGGTTTCTCGGCACCGAGCGTGGTGGCGAGAGCGGCCGAGGCCAAAGTGAGGGCCAGGAGCGGGCGGGCAAGGGGAAGGATGCGCATGGCCGGGCCGATGCCATGGGTTGCGCTCCGTCGTCCAGCTTTCTATCGCGGCGCGCTTCCGCATAAGGAGAGGATCATGCGCGCATTCATCTTTCCGGGCCAGGGCAGCCAGGCCATCGGCATGGGCCAGGCGCTCGCCGCCGCCAGCGTGTCGGCGCGCGAGGTGTTTCAGGAGGTGGATGATGCGCTGGGCCAGCATCTCTTCCAGCTGATGGTCGAAGGCCCGGCCGACGAGCTGATGCTCACCGAAAATGCCCAGCCCGCGATCATGGCCAACGCCATCGCGACGCTGCGCGTGCTCGAGCGCGAGGGCGGCATCCGCCTCGCCGACAAGGCCGAGTTCGTCGCCGGGCACAGCCTCGGCGAATATACCGCCTTGTGCGCCGCCGAGGCCCTGGGGCTGGCCGATACCGCGAAGCTGCTGCGCGTGCGCGGCGCGGCGATGCAGGCGGCGGTGCCGGTGGGGCAGGGCGCGATGGCGGCGCTGCTCGGCCTCGATTTCGCCGCCGCCAAGCAGATCGCCGCCGACGCCGCCGAGAATGAGGTGTGCGAGGCGGCGAACGACAATGCGCCGGGCCAGGTCGTCGTCTCGGGATCGAAGGCCGCCGTCGAGCGCGCGGTCGAGCTCGCCAAGGTGCGTGGCGGCAAGCGCGCGATGCTGCTGCCGGTCTCCGCGCCCTTTCATTGCTCGCTGATGGAGCCCGCGGCCCGCGCCATGGAGAAGGCGCTGGCCGGCGCCGATCTGCGCGCGCCGCTGGTGCCGGTCTACGCCAATGTCACCGCCGCCCCGGTCGCCGATCCGGCCGCGATCCGCACCCTGCTGGTCGAGCAGGTGACCGGCACGGTACGCTGGCGCGAGAGCATCGAGGCGATGTTCGCGGCCGGGGTCACCGATTTCGTGGAATTTGGCGGCAAGGTGCTGGGCGGCATGGTCAAGCGCATCGCGCCGGACGCGACCATCACCAGCGTCGTGTCGATGGCCGACATCGAAGCGCTCGCGAAGACGCTCTGAGAAGAGGACGGAATATGTTCGACCTGACAGGAATGACCGCGCTGGTGACCGGCGCTTCGGGTGGCCTCGGATCGGCGACGGCCAAGGCGCTGGCGGCGCAGGGCGCGAAGGTCGCGCTCTCCGGCACGCGCGAGGCGGTGCTGGCGGAGGTCGCTGCCGGCCTGCCGCACGATCCGGTGACGCTGACCTGCAACCTGTCGGACAGCGCCGAGGTCGATGGCCTGATCCCGCGCGCAGTGGAGGCTTTGGGCGGCAAGATCGACATTCTCGTCAACAATGCCGGCATCACCCGCGACAATCTGGTCATGCGGATGAAGGACGACGAGTGGGCGCAGGTGCTCTCGGTCAATCTCGAGGCCGCCTTCCGGCTGATCCGCGCGGCGGCCAAGCCGATGATGAAGGCCCGCTTCGGGCGGATCATCTCGATCACCTCGGTGGTCGGCGTCACCGGCAATCCGGGGCAGGCCAACTACGCCGCCTCGAAGGCCGGGCTGATCGGCATGTCCAAGAGCCTCGCGCAGGAGCTGGCCAGCCGCAACATCACGGTGAACTGCGTCGCGCCGGGCTTCATCCGCTCGGCGATGACCGATGCGCTGAACGACACGCAGAAGGGCGCGATCCTCGGTCGCATCCCGGCCGGCGATCTCGGCCAGGGCGAGGATATCGGCGCGGCGGTGGCCTATCTGGCGAGCCGCGAGGCGGGCTACGTCACCGGCCAGACGCTGCACGTCAACGGCGGCATGGCGATGATCTGAGGCGCTCAGGCCTGCGCGGGGCGTATCTTCGGGATGCGCCCGCGCAGGTCGAGCGACCAGGCCCGCCGCATCGTCACCGCGAACAGGGCGACGATCGCGATCCAGTCGACCGGGATCCATGTCGCCGCCGCGATCTGGCGGCCGAACAGGGGCGTGAGATAGGCCAGCGCGAGGATGTTCTTCTCGTGGCTCAGCCAGCCGCGCACCCGCGCATCGGCGACCAGGAAGCACAGCGCGGCGCCGAGGATCACCAGATCATAATCCAGCGCGTAGGGTGTCGAGAGCAGGGCCGCTGCGCAGGTCGCCGCCCCGCGCAGCGCCGGGCTGGCCCAGCGCGCGGCGATCGCCGCCCCGCCGATCGCGATGAGCGTCGAGACCGCCTGCACCGCATAAGCGAGCGGGATCGGCGCGCCGAGCGCCCGCGCCGTGGCGAAGCTGGTGACGATCTTCTGCCAGCCGGTTTGGCCGCTCTCGATCACGATCGTGCGGGTGATGGCGAGCGACTCGTGGAAGGCGGCCCCTACCGGCCAGCCCCAGATCGCCAGCGTCAGCGCGACCAGCCCCAGCGACGCGATGGCGGCGCCCAGAAAGGCGCGGCGGTTGCCGGTCGCGATCAGCACAACGGGCAGCAGCACCGCGAATTGCGGCTTGTAGACGAGGCAGCCGAGCAGCAGCCCCGCCGCCCAGGGGCGCCGATCGAGCAGCGCCAGCCCGCCGGCCAGCAGGCTTGCGGTCAGGAAGGCGTTCTGGCCGTGGCCGATGCAGAGGAAGCTGGCCGGCGCCGCCAGCACCGCCAGCACCGTGGCCCGCCCCGGCACGATGCGCTGCGCCACCACGGTCGCCGCGGCCAGCGTCGTGCCCTGCCACAGCGCCAGCGACACCAGATAGGGAAAGCAGGCGAGCGCGCCGGCGATCAGCAGGAAGGGCGGCGGATAATGCCAGCCATAGAAGGGCACCGCCGGGGAATGGTGCAGCGCCTGCTGGACCTTATAATGTTCGGGCCAGATCCATGCGGCGGCGGCGCGGCCATGGTCGGCCATCCAGCCGGCGGCATAGACGTCGGAGAAATCGGTGCCGATCGGGCGCCCCCGGCTGTCCAGCGTACCATGGCCGGTCAGCAGCAGGATCGCATAGGACAGGATCGTGGCGGCCAGCAGCAGGGCGCAGACCAGCTGCACCCGCCGCGCATCCACCCAGTCACCGCTTGCCCATTTGTCCCGCATCCGCTGGTCGGTAGCAGCGCACGGCTAGCAAAAGGTGAACGCAGCCCCTCTTGCCAGCCTTCGTCGCCCCGTCTAGGGCATTCGGCCAACGACATACCCCTTTAGCGAACGGGAAGAGAAGACATGAGCGAGACCGCCGAGCGCGTGAAGAAGATCGTCGTCGAGCATCTCGGCGTCGAAGCCGAGAAGGTGACCGAGGACGCGTCCTTCATCGACGATCTTGGTGCCGACTCCCTCGACATCGTCGAGCTGGTTATGGCTTTCGAGGAAGAATTCGGCGTCGAGATCCCCGACGATGCCGCCGAGAAGATCGCGACCGTCAAGGATGCGATCACCTATATCGACAGCCACAAGGGCTGATCGACGGCAGCTTCGAGGCTCCGCATGGAGCCGAGAGATTGACGGCTCCCCGACCCGGGATCATCGGGGCCGGGGGGCCGTTTCGCTATGGGGCGCCGGCTGAGCGCCCGAAAGAGATGCAAGGAAGGAGGCGTCGATGCGCCGCGTAGTCGTCACTGGTCTGGGCCTCGTCACGCCGTTGGGCGCCGATGTCGAGACGGCATGGGCCAATCTGCTGGCCGGCAAGTCCGGCGCGGGCATGATCACCCGCTTCGATGCCTCCAACCAGAAGTGCCAGATCGCCTGCGAGGTGAAGGGGCCGGAGCATGAATATGGCTTCGATCCGGGCAAGCGCGTCGACCACAAGGTCCAGCGCCAGGTCGATCCCTTCATCATCTATGGCATCGATGCCGCCGGCCAGGCGCTCGAGGATGCCGGGCTGGTCGACATGGACGAGGATCTCAAGCTGCGCGCCGGCGTCTCGATCGGCTCGGGCATTGGCGGTCTGCCGGGGATCGAGGCGGAATCGCTCGTGCTGGCCGAGAAGGGGCCGGGCCGCGTCTCGCCGCACTTCGTCCATGGCCGGCTGATCAACCTGATCTCGGGCCAGGTCTCGATCAAATATGGCCTGATGGGCCCCAATCATGCGGTCGTCACCGCCTGCTCGACCGGCGCGCACTCGATCGGCGACGCGGCGCGGATGATCCGCGACGACGATGCCGACGTGATGCTGGCGGGCGGCGCGGAGAGCACGATCAACCCGCTCGGCGTCGCCGGCTTCGCCCAGGCGCGCGCGCTCAACTGCAGCTATAATGATCGCCCCGAGCAGGCGAGCCGGCCCTATGACAAGGATCGCGACGGCTTCGTCATGGGCGAGGGCGCGGGCGTGCTGGTGCTCGAGGAATATGAGCATGCCAAGGCGCGCGGCGCCAAGATCTATGCCGAGGTCGTGGGCTATGGCCTGTCGGGCGACGCCTATCACGTCACCGCGCCGCACCCGGAAGGCAAGGGCGCCGAACTGTCGATGCGGATGGCGCTGCGCAAGGCCGGCATGGGCCCGGGCGACATCGACTATGTCAACGCGCACGGCACCTCGACGATGGCCGACACGATCGAGCTGGCGGCGGTGAAGCGCGTGCTCGGCGACGATCTGTCGGGCGCCTCGATGAGCAGCACCAAGTCGGCGATCGGCCATCTGCTGGGCGGCGCCGGCGCGGTCGAGGCGATCTTCTGCATCCTCGCGATGCGCGACCAGATCGTGCCGCCGACGCTCAACCTCGATAATCCCGACGAGGGCACCGAGGGCGTCGATCTGGTGCCGCATGTCGCCAAGAAGCGCGAAGTGCGCGCGGTGCTCAACAACAGCTTCGGGTTCGGCGGCACCAACGCCAGCCTGGTGATGCGCAAGATCTGAGGCCGCGATGCGCCGGCTCCTCATCCTGGTGCTGGCGCTCGCGGCGCTGGCGATCGGCGTGCCGATGTGGATGTGGCGCGGGCCGGGGCCGCTGGCCAAGCCCGCGATCGTCCGCATCCCGGAGGGCGCGACGATCGCGTCCGCCGGCAAGGTGCTGGCCGATGCCCATGCCATCCGCAGCGCGACATGGTTCCGGGGCCTGGCCGGCAAGCTCGGCGCGCATGATCCGATCCGCGCCGGCGAGTTCCGCATCCCGGCCCGTGCCAGCGCCGAGGCGATCCTCGACATGCTCCAGCACGGGCGCCCGACCCTCAAGCTGGTGACGATCCCGGAGGGCATGCCTTCGGTGATCGTGCATGATCGGCTGATGGCGACGGCGGCGCTGACCGGGACGGTGCCGGTGCCGCCGGAAGGCACGGTGCTCCCCGACAGCTATGCCTATTCCAACGGCGAGGCGCGGCTGGCGGTCGTCCAGCGGATGCAGAAGGCGATGGACAAGGCGCTCGCCGCCGAATGGGCTGGGCGGGCTCCGGGGCTGGTCGTCACGACGCCGCAGCAGGCGCTGATCCTCGCGTCGATCGTGGAGAAGGAGACCGGCCTCGCCGCCGAGCGCGCCACCGTGGCGGCGGTCTACAGCAATCGGCTGAAGCTCGGTATGGCGCTCCAGGCCGATCCGACCGTGATCTATCCGATCACCCAGGGCCGTCCGCTCGGCCGCCGCATCCTCGAATCCGAGCTGCACGCGAAGAACGGCTACAACACCTATGCGGAAGCAGGGCTGCCCAGGGGGCCGATCTGCAACCCCGGGCGCGCCTCGATCGATGCGGTGCTGCATCCGGCGGTGAGCCGGGCGCTCTATTTCGTGGCGAACGGCAAGGGCGGCCACGTCTTCGCGGACACGCTGGCCGAGCATAATGCCAATGTGAAGAAATGGTACGCCATTCGCCACGCCCGCGGCGAGATGTAGATCAGCTGACGATCGTCAGCTGATCGGGATCGCGCACGACGATGTGGGTCTGGTAATAATATTTGTCGGTCGGCTTGCCGTCGGCGAGGAAGAAGATCCTGACCCGCTGGGCGACGCCCGAGACGTGCAGATGCTTGCCCAGCAGATAGTCGCCGGGATCGGCATGGTAGCGCGCTGCCAGCACCGCCGCGGCCGGGCGGGTCAACGCCACCGAGACGTTGCGCTGGTCGCGATAGTCGGGCTCGGAATTGAGGAACAGCATGTCGTTCTGCCGGCCGGATGCCTGCACGGTCAGCCGGAAGATGCCGGGCTGCCCGTCCTGTGGCCGCTCGGCGGCGGCGATCACCGCATGGCTCGGGCTCATCGTGCAGCCGGCGGAGGCCAGCGCGAGGGGAAGAAGGCAGGCAAGCCGGGCAGTCATCGTCATCGGAGCGACTCCGTATAGCAGACGAACCGCAGGCTATGGCGGCCGCCGGCGAGTCGCAACGACCTTTAGAGGCGCAGTCCTTCGGTTTCGGGCAGGCCGGCCATCAGATTGAGATTCTGCACCGCCGCGCCGCTCGCGCCCTTGCCGAGATTGTCGAGCGTGGCGGCTAGGCGGAGATGGCCGGTCCGGGGATTGGCGAACACGTACAGCTTCAGCCGGTCGGTGCCGGCGACGTCCTCGACGGTCAGCGCGGACAGCGCGGCGCTGTCAGCGAGCGACACGACCTCGACCAGCGGCGAACCGGCATAGGCGTCGGCCAGCGCGGCATGGACCTGCGCGACTGTCGTGCCACCGCTCAGCTGCGAGAGGTGCAGCGGCACCTCGACCAGCATCCCGCGATAGGTGTTGGCGACGGCGGGCGCGAAGATCGGCGGCACCGCGAGGCCGGCGTGGCGCTGCATCTCCGGCACATGCTTGTGTTCGAGCGACAGGCCATAGCCGCGGAAGGCGGTGGGTGGCGTGCCATTCTCATATTCGGCGACCATCGCCTTGCCGCCGCCGGAGTAACCGGAGGTGGCGTGGGTGACGAGCGGCGTGGTCGCCGCCAGCAACCCGGCCCGGACCAGCGGGCGGACCAGCGCCAGAAAGCCGGTCGGGTAGCAGCCGGGATTGGAGACGGTGCGGGCCTCCGCCAGTTCCGCGCGGCGATCGGGCTCGATCTCGGCGAAGCCATAGGTCCAGCCGGTCGCGGTGCGGTGCGCGGTGGAGGCGTCGATGAAGCGGGTCGGCCAATCGGCGGCGAGCGCCACCGCTTCGCGGGCAGCGTCGTCGGGCAGGCACAGGATGGCGATGTCGGCGGCGGCCAGCGCATCGGCACGGGCGGCGCTATCCTTGCGATGGGCGTCGCTCAGCAGGGTCAGCGCGACGTCGCCGCGCTGCGACAGCCGATCGACGATCTCGATGCCGGTCGTGCCGGCGCCCCCATCGACGAAAACCTTCACGGTCATATCATAATCTCCGCAACGCGGTGATGCCGCCGCCTTCGGGCTGGCGCGCGAGAATGTCGGCGAGCGGCTCGGTCACGACGCGCATCCAGAAGGCGTTGGCGTGCAGCATATGGGTGTCGTCGGCCATGATTCCGACATGGCCGGGCAGGAAGACGAGATCGCCCCGTCGCAGCGGCGCCCCTGCGGCGATCGCGGTGCCGAGGCCCTGCTGGAGGTCGCTGTCGCGCGGCGCCTCGATCCCGGCCAGCGCGAGCGCCTGCTGGACGAGGCCCGAGCAATCGATCCCGTCGCCCGATCGTCCACCCCAGCGATAGGGCGCGCCGGCCAGCCGCGCGGCGGCGGCGACATAATCCGGCTCGATCGCGCCGATCGCGCTCAGATGGCGGTGGTGGACGAAGCCCTCGGCGGTTTCGAGGAAGCTGCCGTCGTCGCCGGTGGCCGCCAGCCGCACGCCCCAGGGCAGGCGGGCGAGGACCGGCGCCTTGATGCTGCGATCGGCGAACAGCAAGGCGGCGGGCTGGGTGACCATGTGGGTCGACGCCACCACCGGGCCGAGCAGGTCCGCCGGGACATAGCCGACATAGCCGTCATGGCTGCTGAAACCCCACGCCCAGTCGCCACTGGCATCGACCACGGCGAAGCCTTCGCCGCCGAGCAGTTCGGATACCGCCGTTGCGTCATGCGCCGGCGCGGCGCGCATCGGGGTGACGGCCTCGAGGCCGCTGTGCAGCAATGGGAGCGCATAATGCGGGGCGAACACCCGATCGGCGAGCGCGACGTCCGCCACGTCCTTGCGGACGGCATGGATGCGAGGGTCCAACCGCGCGGACGGACCCGCGAGGCTGAAACGATCAGGCGACGGCCGACTGGGCGGGGACGGCCTGGGGCCGGCGGCGTTCCTTGCCGGCGATGAGGCCTTTGAAGCCTTCAAGAAAATCCGCTCCCCGGCTGGTGCGTGTCACGAAGATGTTGCGACGATCACGTTCGTCGCGTTCGCGGCGCAGATAGCCGAGACGGCCCAGCGTATTCAAGGCGCGTGTGACGACAGGTTTCGATACGCCGAGGGTGCTGGCCAGCCCGCGTACCGTATGTGGTCCGTTGGTCCGGTAGACGAGGAGCAATAGAGCCATTTGACGGTTGGTAAGATCCGGCTGGCCCGAGCGGACGTATGCCACCAAGGCTTCCATCCATGTGCTGAGCATATCGTTCTTCACGCGTCGACATCCTACTAATGTGCCGCAGCCATTGCTGCTGGACATTAGAGAAACACGCGAAAGCGCGGATCGTTTCCTTACCGTATGAAAAGCTAATCTCGGTCGGGCGTGTAACGGTTCTCCAGCATCGCCCATACCGCCCGCAAACCCAGCGCCGCGCCACCTTTCGGACGACCCGGTTTGGCCGAGGGATTCCACGCGAACGTATCGAGGTGCAGCCAGGGAAGATCGGCGGGGACGAATTTCTCCAGAAACAGCCCGGCCGTGATCGAGCCCGCGAATCCCCCATCCGGCGCATTGTTGAGATCGGCGACATCGGATTTCAGCATGTCGCGATAGCCCGGCCACAGCGGCAGCTGCCACAGCGGATCGCGGACCTCGCGGCCGGCGGCGAGCAAGGCGGCGACGAGCGCCTCGTCATTGCCGAACAGCGCCGGCAGCTCCGGCCCGAGCGCGACCCGCGCGGCGCCGGTCAGCGTGGCGAAATCCACGATCAGCTCGGGCCTGATGCCGCCATCGCCTTCGGCCGCCTTGGCCAGCGCATCGCCGAGGATCAGCCGGCCCTCGGCATCGGTATTGGCGATCTCGACGCTCAGCCCCTTGCGCGAAGGCAGGATGTCACCGGGCCGCATCGCATCGCCGGCGATCGCATTCTCCACCGCCGGGATCAGCAGATGGAGCCGCACGGGGAGGCGGGCGGCCATGATCAGGTCGGCGAGCGCCAGCGCATGGGCGGCACCGCCCATATCCTTCTTCATCAGCCTCATGCCGGAGCCGGGCTTGATGTCGAGGCCGCCCGAATCGAAGCACACCCCCTTGCCGACGATGGCGATGCGCGGGTGCGCAGGATCGCCCCATTCCAGCTCGACCAGGCGCGGCGCGCGCGCCGGCACCGCCGCGCGGCCGACGGCGGCGATCATCGGGAAGCCCTGTTCCAGCCCGTCGCCGCGCGTGGTGCGGGTCGAGGCGCCATGCTGGTTGGCGACATCCTCGACGGCGCCCTGAAGCTCGGCCGGCCCCATGTCGTTGGCCGGGGTATCGACCAGATCGCGGACCATCGCGACGGCCCGGGCGAGCGCCACGCTCTCCTCGATGCGCGCCGGATCGCCGCTCAGCAGCACCCGCTGGGGCATCGGCTCGGCCTGCTTGTAGCGATCGAAGCGATGCTGGGCGAGCAGCCAGCCGAGCGCGGCGATGCCGGGGTGGCCGTCGGGCAGGCGATAATGGCCTTCGGGCAGCCGGGCCGCGGCGGGCGCGAGATCCCATGGGGTCGCCGTGTCGCCGACGCCGAGCGCCGCCGACCAGTCGTCCGCCTTGTTGCCGGGGATCAGCGCGAACTCGCCCGGCTTGGCCTTGAAGCTGGCGGCCGCCACGGCAGCGCGCACCCGTTCGGGCTGGGCGTTCAGCCATTCGTCGAACCCGGCGGCGCGGACGATGTGGAGGACATGTGCGGGCTGGCCGCGATCGGGGACGAGTAGCGAGGCAAAATCGGTCATGATGAGGATGTTAACGCGGATAGCGCCGCCTCGTCACCCTCAAATGAGAATGGGGAGAAGCGGTCCTCAGGCCAGCGGCACCCCGAACAGGTCATGCTCGTCGGCATCCTCGATCGTGACCGGCACGATGTCGCCCGCCGCCAGATGCCCGGCGTCGCGCAGATGGACCTCGCCGTCGATCTCCGGCGCGTCGGCCTGCGAGCGGCCGGTGGCGCCTTCGCCGTCCACCACGTCGATGATCACGTCCAGCGTGCGGCCGATCTTGGCCTGGAGCTTGGCCGCCGAGATCGCGGCGGTCTTCTCCATGATGCGCTGGTAGCGTTCTTCCTTCACCTCCTCGGGCACCGGATCGGACAGCGCATTGGCGGCCGCGCCCTCGACCGGCTCGAAGCGGAAGGCGCCGACGCGATCGAGCTGGGCTTCGTCCAGCCAGTCGAGCAGATACTGGAAATCGGCCTCGGTCTCGCCGGGGAAGCCGACCACGAAGGTCGATCGGATCGCGATGTCGGGGGCGATCGCCCGCCAGCCCTTGATCCGCTCGAGCACCTTGGCCTCGTTGGCCGGGCGCTTCATGCGCTTCAGCACGGCAGGGGCCGCATGCTGGAACGGGATGTCGAGATAGGGCGTCACCAGCCCCTCCGCCATCAGCGGGATCACCTGATCGACATGCGGATAGGGATAGACATAATGCAGCCGCACCCACGCTCCGAGCTGGCCCAGAGCGCGCGCCAGATCGGTCATGTGGGCGCGCACTTCTCCCGTTGCCTCCCGGCGGGGGCCACCGCCCTTCAGCGGATAGGAAGCGTGGCGCAGGTCGACGCCATAGGCCGAGGTGTCCTGGCTGATGACCAGCAATTCCTTCGTGCCGGCCGCGACCAGTTTCTCGGCTTCGCGCAGGATCGCATCCGGGCGGCGGCTGACGAGGTCGCCGCGCAGGCTCGGGATGATGCAGAAGGAACAGCGGTGGTTGCAGCCCTCCGAGATCTTCAGATAGCTGTAGTGGCGCGGGGTCAGCTTGAGGTCGCCGCCCGGCAGCGACGCCTGCGGCACCAGATCGAGATAGGCCGAGGGCGTCACTGGCGCCGCCTCGTGGACCGCGCCGACGACCTGCTCATATTGATGCGCGCCGGTGACGGCCAGCACGTCCGGGAAGCGCGCGCGGATCATCTCCGCTTCCTTGCCCATGCAGCCGGTGACGATGACGCGGCCATTCTCCGCGATCGCCTCGCCGATCGCCTCGAGGCTCTCTTCCTTGGCGGAGTCGAGGAAGCCGCAGGTGTTGACCAGCACGATGTCGGCGCCGGCATAGTCGGCGGACATGGCATAGCCATCCGAGCGGAGCTTGGTGAGGATGCGTTCGCTGTCGACGAGGTTCTTCGGACAGCCGAGCGAAACCATGCCGACCTTGGGCGGGGAGGGGAGCGTTGTTGCCATGGGGACGCGCGCACATAAGGGAGTGCGCGGATTTTTACTAGAGGGCGCGGGAGGATGCGCTCAGGCGGCTATCGAGGTTCGGTTGCGGCCATCGACCTTCGATCGATAAAGTGCGCGATCGGCTTGATCGAAGGCGTCGAGCAGCATCTGCTCGGGCGAGGTGGTGCCGAACGCGACCGGGGCGACCCCGAAGCTGGCGGTCACCGGGGTCGGCGCACCGTCCTCGGCATAGCCCGCGGCGATGTCGGCGCGGATCCGCTCCATCGCCTCGGCCGCCTGTTCGGCAGAGGAATTGACCAGCAGCATCGCGAATTCCTCGCCGCCGACGCGGCCGACCAGATCGCCGCCGCGCAACCCCTCGGTCAGGCGGTCGCAGATATATTTCAGCGTGTTGTCCCCGGCGGTATGGCCGAAGCGATCGTTGATGCTCTTGAAATGGTCGATATCGGCGATGCAGGCGGTGATCGACTGGTGCTGGCGCCGTCCGTTGGAAACGGCGCGCAGCGCGGCCTCATGGAAACCGCGCCGGTTGAGCACGCCGGTCAGCGGATCGTTGACCGCCAGCGTGCGGAGCTTGGCCGCCAGATCGGACGCGAGCAGCAGGATCGCCGCCATGCCGTTGGTGACGAACACCGGGGTCAGCGCGACCAGATAGATGGTCACGAACAGCTTGTCGTGATCGGGCACGGTCTTCGATGTCTGCTGCACGCCGTCGGCGATCACCATCATCATCTCGAACATCGCGAAAATGGCGAGCGCAGCGATGGTCGCCCATTCGGCGGGCTGGGCCTTGCGCCCGCGCGGCAGGATCGCCGCGATCGCCACGCCCAGCATGATCGTGGTGAAGCTGCCCGCGACCATCGACGTCCAGGCGAACCGGCCCGGAAAGGCATAAGGCAGATCGCCGATGCACAGCGCCGCCACAGTCGCGATGACGAACAGCCGGTGCCGCGGCGGCAGGTTGGCGCGCTGGCGGGCGCCGATCGCGACCAGCGTGCCGGGCGCCAGCACGAAGACCAGTTCGATCGGGGCCAGCACCGCGTTGCTGGCCGGTTTCAGCGCCTCGATGATCTGGAACAGCACTTCGCCGCCATACATCAGATAGGCGATCGACCAGCTCAGCGCATGGCGCGGCCGGCCCAGCGATCGCCACGCGATGGCGAGCGCGGTCGCGAGGATGAGGCTGACGAACAGCATCGTCCCCGAGATGATCGCATAAGCTTCCATGTCCCCCATTGAAGCCGCCTAATTCTGGCCGGGAGGCAAGTAGCGCAGCGGATCGACCGGGGTGCGCTTGTTGCGGATCTCGAAGTGGAGCTGGGGCTTGTTGACCGATCCGGTGGCGCCGGCCTGGGCGATCACGTCGCCGCGACGGACGGTCTGTCCGCGGGTGACGAGGATCTGTTCGGCATGGCCATAAGCGGTGATCCAGCCATCGCCATGCTTGATCAGGATCAGGCCGCCATAGACGGCGATCGCCGAGCCGGCATAGGCGACGACGCCGTCCGCCGCCGCGTGGATCTCCTGGCCGCGCTCGGCCGCGATGTTGATGCCGTCGTTGCGGCGGCCATCGCCGGCCGGCCCGAACTTGCCGATGATCGCGCCGTTCAATGGCCACTGGAAACGCCCGGTGAAGGTGGCGGGCGTCGCCACCGCCTGGTCCTTCGGCAGCGGTTTCTTCGGCGTCGCATTCGGCGCCTTGGGCGCGGCATTGGCGGCCAGCGCGGGCTCCGAGCCGGTGGCGAGATCGTCGATATCGAGATTGAACGCCCGCGAGCGCTGCTCGGGCGTCATGCTGGCGGCCTCGGCGGTGCTCGGCAGCAGCAGGCGCTGGCCGTTGCGCAGCACATAAGGCGGCTGGAGGTTGTTGAGATCGGCGATGCGCGACCATTCGAGGCCATAGGCCCGCGCGATCGCGATGCCGCTCTGGCCGGCCCGCACGAGATGATAGCGGCCGCCCGGAATCCGCAGGCGCTGCCCGGTGCGGACCATGAACGGCACCGGAATATTATTGGCCTTGGCGATCGCCTCCGATCCCGCGCCGGTGCGGTTGCCGATCGAGCGGATCGTCTCGCCGCTCTTCACGACATAGCTGGAATCCGGGATCGTCACGGCATCGGCGGGAACCGGGCGGGTCAGCCAAGAGGGGGTCGGCTGGCGAACCGAGCTCGGAATGTCGGTGTTGCGGATCGCGCCGTCATGGACATTGGGCACCGCCGACGAGAGCGGGCGGGAACCGGGCATCGTCGCAGGACGGCTATAGTCTTCGGGCGGCGCGACGCGCGGAATGCAGCCCGCGGTGGAGCAGCACGCGACAACAGCCATCAAACGCCCGATACGCGACGTCATACTCGTCCCCGCTCGATCCCCCGGAGCAGGTGCATTAACCTTGGTTGATCACCGTGCCAAGCGGGCCATATCAATAGAGCGTGGCCAGTGGCGCCAGCGCATCACGATAGGTGAGATCGAGATGCATCGGCGTGACCGTGACGTAACCGGAACGGATTGCGGCCAGGTCGCTGTCCCCGGCGGCGGTCTCGACGACGCCGTGAAAGGACAGCCAGTATAAGGGAAGCCGCGCGGATCGGTCTGCTTCACCATCTTCGCGCGGCCATAATCGCGTATCCCTTGCCGGACGACGCGGATGCCCTGCACCTGCTCGGGCGGCAGCGCCGGGAAATTGACGCTGACCAGCATGCCGGGCGAGAAGTCCGCGGTCAGCAGCGGCCGGATCACGCGCTCGCCCCAGGCCTCGGCGGTGGCGAAGGGCACCTGGTCGCCGACGCCCTCGCGGGCATAGACCTGGCTCAGCGCGATTGCGCGGATGCCGGCGAGCGCGCCCTCCATCGCCGCCGAGATGGTGCCCGAATAGGTCGCGTCCTCGCCCAGATTGGCGCCGCGATTGACGCCGGAGAGGATCAGGTCGGGCTTGCCGTCCATCACCTCGAGCAGCGCCATCATCACCGTGTCGGTCGGCGTGCCGCTGACCGAGAAGCGCTTCTCGCCATGCTGGCGTAGCCGCAGCGGGCGGGTGAGGGTGAGCGAATGGCCGGCGCCCGATCGCTCCTCGGACGGCGCCACCACCCACACATCGTCGCTGAACTGCCGCGCGATCGCCTCCGCGACGGCCAGCCCGCGGGCGTGGATGCCGTCGTCGTTGGTAACCAGGATGCGCATCAGGCCGGCTCGATCGCCGCGAGGCCGCCCAGATAGGGGCGCAGCACCTCGGGGATGCGGATCGCCCCCTCGGCGGTCTGGTAATTCTCCATCACCGCCACCAGGGTGCGGCCGACCGCGAGGCCGGAGCCGTTCAGCGTGTGCAGGAATTTCGTGCCCTTGGTCTCGCCGGCGGGGCGGTAGCGCGCGTTCATCCGGCGCGCCTGGAAATCGCCGCAGGTCGAGCAGGAGCTGATCTCGCGATAGCGCTGCTGGCCGGGAAGCCAGACCTCCAGATCGAAGGTGCGCCGGGCGGTGAAGCCCATGTCGCCGGTGCAGAGCAGCATCCGGCGATAAGGCAGGCCGAGCGCCTCCAGCACGCTCTCGGCGGCGAGCGTCATCCGCTCATGCTCGGCCTCGGACTGGTCGGGGGTGACGATCGAGACCATCTCGACCTTCTCGAACTGGTGCTGGCGGATCATGCCGCGGGTATCGCGGCCGGCGGCACCGGCCTCGGCGCGGAAGCAGTTGGTCAGCGCGGTGAAGCGCAGCGGCAACTCGGCCTCGCCGAGGATTTGCTCGCGCACATAGTTGGTGAGGCTCACCTCGGCGGTGGGGATCAGCCAGCGGCCGTCGGTGGTCTGGAACAGGTCGTCGGCGAACTTGGGCAGCTGCCCGGTCCCGAACAATGCCTCCTCGCGGACCAGCACGGGCGGCACCACCTCGGTATAGCCCTGCGCCTGGGTCTGGTGATCGAGCATGAACTGGCCGAGCGCGCGGTTGAGCCGCGCCAACGTGCCCTTCAGATAGACGAAGCGCGCGCCGGAGACGGTGCCCGCCGCATCGAAGTCCATGCCCAGCCGCTTGCCAAGTTCGTCATGCTCCTTGGCGGGAAACGCGAACGCGGTCGGTTCGCCCCAATGCTTGACGATGACGTTGCCGTCCTCGTCGGCGCCCTCGGGCACGTCGGGATAAGGCAGGTTGGGGATTTCGGCGAGCTGCGCGCTGAGCGCGGCGGCGACCTCGGCCTCGCGGGCGTCGCCATCGGCGATCACCTGCTTCAGCCGCGCGACCTCGGCCTGCATCGCTTCGCCGCCCGCGCGATCCCCCGAAGAGAACGCCTTGCCGATATCCTTGGACAGTCGATTGCGCTCGGCCTGCGCCGCCTCGGTCTCCTGCGCGGCCTTGCGGCGTTCGGCGTCGAGCGCCCCGAAAGCCTCGGTATCGAAGGCCGTGCCGCGCCGGGCGAGAGCGGCGGCGAAGGCGGCGGGATCATCGCGGAGCAGGCGGATATCATGCATGGCCGGGCTATGACCGGGCGGCGCGGCTTTCGCAACCGTCTCGGGCCGATGGCGTTGGTGGAGCGAAACCCCGCTTCAGGAGAAAGCCCATGCATATCCCCTCGCAGTCGATGGTGCTGGTCACCGACGGGCGCAAAAGGCTGTTCTTCCGCAACGAAGGCGATGCGCTGGCACCGTCGCTGGTGGTGATCTCGGCGACCGAGAATCTCAACCCGAAGACCCGCGATCAGGTCACCGATTCGGCCGGGCGGGTGTCGTCGCCGGTGTCGGGCGGCGGCGCGATACCGTCGTCGGACGCCCATAAGGTGGAAGAACAGCGCTTCGCGGTCGAGACGGCGCAGGAGCTCAACCGGGGCGCCGATGCCGGCGACTATGAGGCGCTGATCCTGGTGGCACCGCCCAAAACCCTGGGAAAATTGCGCAAGAGCATCGGCCCGCAGGTCGAAAAGCGGTTGCTGCGCGAAATCGCCAAGGATGTCACGGGACACCCGGTTGGTGAAATCGAGCGCCTTTTGACGAACCTGGATTGAAGATCGGGATCGACTCGCCGTTCTTGCGGCTCGGTTCATCTATCCGGGTGTCGCCGATCCGGGTGTCGCGTGCGTTGCTCTCCCGCGTCCAAGCATGTTTTTGATGGAGGGTTCCATATGAAGATCGTTAAAATGGGGATGTTGATGGGGGCCGGTGTGGTGTTGCCGGCGTTGATGATTCCGGCGGTGGCGCTGGCCCAGGCCGCTCCGGCGGCCGCGATGCAGCCTGCCACGCCGGCAACCGCGGCAGCCCCGGCCGCCCCGGCCGCACCGTCTTCCGCCACGCTCGCCGCCGGCGCCAAGGTCGTCGACACGTCGGGCGGCCCGGTCGGAACGATCGAGAGCGTCGACGGCGATTATGCCGTGCTGGCGACGACCAACAGCAAGGTGCGGTTGCCCAAGAGCAGCTTCGCAATGGGACCGAATGGTCCGGTGATCGCGATGACCGCGGCCCAGATCGATGCCGCGGCCGCGCAGGCTGCCCCGGCCAAGGCCGCTGCGGCCGACAAGCCGAGCGTCACGCAGGGCGCTGCCGTCTCCGATATGCAGGGTGGTGCGGTGGGCACCGTCGCAGCGGTAAACGCGCAGTTCGCGACGGTTCAGCTGGCCACCGGCACCAAGGTGCGTCTGCCGATCACGGCATTCGCGGCCGGGGACAATGGTGGCCTCAAGATCGCGATGACCGCCCAGCAGCTCGGCGCGGCGGCCGGTGCCAGCGGCGGAAGCACGGGCAAGTAACGCCCGGTTTCGCTGACGAAGAGGGCCGCGACGCGGGTGCGTCGCGGCCCTTTTGTTGGGGCGCTCGTCGAGGCGCGCCCGGCAGGTTGCCGGATAGATAGGGCTCAGGCGGTCGTGCGCTTGCCGAACTTGCGCCGCGCCACCAGCGCCGCGGCCGCGCCGCCGAACAGCAGCAGCATCGGGGGCGCCGGAACGTCGGTCGGCGTGCCGGGCGGGTGAGGGTGGTGACCGTCGCCGCCGCTGCTATGGCCCCAGCCGCCATCATGGCCGCCGCTGCCGCCATGACCCCAGCCGCCACCATGGCCCCAACCGCCGCCGCCGCCGTTCCCGCCGCCGCCGCCGTTCCCGCCGCCGCCGCCGTTACCGCCATTGCCGCCGTTACCACCGCCGCCGCCATTTCCGCCGCCGCCGCCGTTTCCGCCGCCGCCGCCGTTTCCGCCATTACCGCCGCCGCTGCTCGAACTCGAGGAGGTCGAGGAAATGAACCAGCCGCCCGATCCACCGCCGCCGCCACCCCAGAAGCCGCCGCCGAAGAAGCCACCGCCCCCGAAGCCGCCACCGCCGATGATCGCCGGTGCGATTGCGCCGCCGCCATAAGAGGGGGCCTCGAACGGAACGGGTGCGGCCGGCGCGGATGCGAGCGTCACGACGCCCGGGGTGCAGGTCGTGGTGGTGGTTACCGTGCGCCGGGCCTGACGAACCGCGACCTTGCGGACCATCATCGGCTTGGCGACCCGATGGAAGGCGCGATGCGGGTGCTCGGCATAATGCACGGCACCGCCGCCGATGACGGCGCCGCCGCATGCGCAGGCGCACAATTTGGCGATGGCCATTCTTACCGACATCGCTTTGTCTCTCGCCCCTCGATCGCCAGACGCCCGGCGGCATCCGGTCTGTTGCCACACCCAGACTTGCTACATTGCGCGCCTTATTGGCCGGGCAATGCAAAATTATCAGTTAATCGCAAGCTCAGGCACTCTTCCTCGCCTGTCCCGCTTCGGTTGGAAAGAGCGGGTTTCGTGGCTATGGGGTCAATATGTCCCGTTTTGCGTCAAGATTGCAACGTGTCGCATGCGCGTCGCGCGATCGACGGGGCGGAGCGTGTCGGCGATGCCGCACTTGTCCGGCAACCCGGTTGGTTCCGGCGCATCAAGCTGTCGGCGCCGCTTGTGCGGCGTTGGCCGGCCCGGTATAGGCCCGCACCGGGGACAGGAGCATCGCGGTGCAGGCGTGTGGCGGCCCGATCGCGGCTCCTTTTGTGGAGCGGAGAGTTGCATGGCTACGGCGGTTGAGACGCTGGGTGGCAAAAGCGGGACCAATGAGGTTCTGCTGCCGGACGATTATCGTCCGTCGCCCGACGAGCCCTTCATGGGGCCAAGGCAGGCACGCTATTTTCGGGGCAAGCTGTTGCTCTGGAAAGAATCGATCCTGGCAGAATCGAAGGAAACGCTCGTCCAGTTGCAGACCGATTCGATGCGCGAGCCGGACATCACCGATCGCGCGTCGAGCGAGACCGACTGGTCGATCGAACTGCGCACCCGCGATCGCCAGCGCAAGCTGATCTCCAAGATCGACGCGGCGCTGCGCCGGATCGAGGAGGGCGAATATGGCTATTGCGAAGTCACCGGCGAGCCGATCTCGCTGGCCCGGCTGGAAGCGCGGCCGATCGCGACGATGACGGTGGAGGCGCAGGAGCGCCACGAACGAAACGAGAAAATCTCGCGCGACGATTAAGGCTTTGGCCACCGTTGCGCGTTAGGCTAGGCGGCTCCAGGGGAAGGGCGGCTTGGCGTAAACATCGCGGGACTGGGTACAGTGGAAGATACTCCGATCGGCAATCACTCGCCAGAAGGCAGCATGGAGTCGCAGCGCCGGGACGCGCGCGACAGCCTGTTCGTGCTCGCCCGTATCAAGATCGAGGGCGATGCCGGCGACGGCATCTCGGTGCGGGTCCGCAATGTCTCGTCGGGCGGGCTGATGGCGGACGTGCCGGCCGAATATCGGCCGGGAATGCGAGTCGAGCTTTCGCTGGAAGGGATTGGCGATCTCGGCGGATCGGTGGCGTGGGCGGAAGCCGGCCGGATCGGCGTGGCCTTCGACCATCCGATCGACAAGACGCGGGCGCGCAAGCCCAAGGCCAGCAAGGATGACGAGCTGTTCCGCCCGGCCCCGCTCGATCACCGCCGCCCCGGCCTGAAGCCAGGATCGCGCTAAGCCGATCGACGTTCAGCGGATCGGATTACGATCCGCGCCTGAAGCGATCGTCATCCTGAACATGTTTCAGGATCTCAGCAAAACTTGGCGACGAGCGCCGGAGGCAGCGGGATGCTGAAACACGTCCAGCGTGACGATCGGAAACGAAACGATCGCCCGATATCCCACCCATCCGAATGTCGATCGGCTCCAAGCCGACGGATCATGCGGGGCAGATAAGGTCGACGCGACACCAGCGCCTCGATCACCGCAGTTCCGGGGCTGTGTTCGTCGGAATGGCGCGCTTATGGGAATGGCGTGCCCATCGGAATGGCGGGGCTGCGCAGTCAAGCGTCTGGGGGCTGAACCATCCACGGCGTGAACAGTGCGGCCCGCAGCGTCGGCATGACGCTGGGGACCGCTACGCCGTTCACAGGTTGGCCCCGTTCAAATTCTCGACAGGGTTTCCTTGATCCGCAGCTTCTGTTTCTTGAGGCTGGCGATGATCAGCTGATCGGGGGACGGCCGCCGTGTCTCATCGGCGATCCGCGCGTCGAGCCCCGCGTGGCGAGTAACCAAAGCACTGGAATGCTTGTCCATAGGATATCTCCTCCTTGGTTTTGGTCAGCACCGACGAATAGATCATGATTCGCGGGCGGTGTCGCGTAGACAAAGAGCGAAAGCGGTCGGCTGCGGGGTTAAATGCGACGATCCGTTGACGCTCGGGCGGCAATCCGAATCCGGGCTTGCCACGCCGGTTCGGGCGAGGCATCGCGTTAACCGGCATCGATGGATCGTCCCGATCCGCCGCGTGCTGGAGGCAGCTGGCATGGACGTCGATGATATCGGCCGCAGGCTCGCGCATCTGCGCACCGAGCACCGCGATCTCGACGCGGCGATCTTCGCGCTCGCCTCGATGACGCAGCCCGATCAGCTCCAGGTCGCGCGACTCAAGAAGCGCAAGCTGCGGATCAAGGACGAGATCTCGCAACTGGGCGACGAACTGATCCCCGACATCATCGCCTAGCGCCGATCGACTTCCGATGGGTTGGATGTCGGGTGATCGTTTCGTTTCACACTGTCATGCTGAACTTGTTTCAGCATCCCGCCTGCTCCGGGCGCTCAGCGCCCAGCTTAGCGGGGATCCTGAAACAAGTTCAGGATGACGATCGCTTCAGGCGCGAATCCAAGCCTGATGCGCTGAATGTCGATCTCCCACAGCGCCCAACGTCTTCGTCGGGACCGCTCTGGCGCAGCAATGGCTATGGTCCAAAAATGGCGGCCAAAAGAAAAGGGCCGGGTCCGGCGGTGCCGGCCCGACCCTTCGGGGGCGCGAACGCCGCTGTTATGCGGCGGCGAGAATCGGGGCCTCGCCCTCGTCGGACTGGCCGTCGATCGCGATGCGGCGCGGCTTCTTGTGCTCGGGCACTTCGCGCTTCAGCTCGATGTTGAGCAGGCCGTCGCTATAGCCGGCGCCGGTCACCTTGATCGTGTCGGCGAGCTGGAAGCGGCGCTCGAAGGCGCGCTTGGCGATGCCGCGGTGGAGGAACTGGCGCTCGGCCTGTTCGCCGGCCGCATCGGTCTTGCCGATCACGATCAGCACATTGTCCTGCACGGTGAGTTCCAGCTCGTCGCGGCTGAAACCGGCGACCGCCATCGAGATGCGATAGGCATCTTCGGCGCGCTTCTCGATATTATAGGGGGGGTAGGCGTCGCCTTCGCCACGGGTGGCGAAATCGACCAGCCGATTGAGATTCTCGAAGCCGATCGACGAGCGCAGCAACGGTGCGAAATCCAGGGTACGCATGGGTCTCTTCCTTTCAAAGCGAATGACCATTTCGTGCGGCCTGCGGGCATTCCGCCAGGCCAGCCTCGGCACCCCCGATCGGGCAGCGCCGCGGCCCCGCTGAGATGGTTGGCGGCGATATCTCTTTCAAGAGCTGTGCTGGGTTGGGACGGTGCCGCGCAGGAGCGCATATTGCCGGGCCGGCGGCGGTGGCAGGCTGCGCCCATGATCCACGCACCCCTCGCCCTCAACCGCAAGCTGGTCGACTCGCTCTACCTCGAGTCGATGCTGCTGGCGGACGAAGCCCGCAGCTATTTCGATGCCCATGGCCGCGCCGAGCGCGATGCGCTGGCGCCGATGCAGCGGGTCGGCTTCTCCTGCGAGTCGCTGCGGGTGACGACCCGGCTGATGCACATCATCGCTTGGCTGCTGACCCAACGCGCGGTGTTCGCGGGCGAGATCAGCGCGGAACAGGCGGCGGCGCCCGAGCGGCGGCTCGGCCGGGCGCAGGGCCATGATCCGGAGATGGTGACGGGCCTGCCCGAGACGGCGCGGCACATCATCGCGGCGACCGGCGACCTCTATGCGCGGGTCGCGCGGCTCGATGCGGGGATGAGCCGGCCGGTGCCCTTCTCCAGCCCGGCGCAGGGCCTGCTGCGCCGTCTGGAGATGGCGTTCTAGGAGGCTGGGAAAGAGAGACTCAGCCCTTCGCCACCGCGTCGATCTGCCGTGCCATCTCGATATCGCGCTGCGACAATCCACCGGCGTCGTGGGTGGTGAGCAGGATGTCGACGCGGTTGTAGACGTTCGACCATTCGGGATGATGGTCCGCCTTCTCCGCCAGCAGCGCGACCTGCGTCATGAAGCCGAAGGCGCCGACGAAATCGTCGAAGGTGAAGCGCTTGGTCAGGGCGTCGCGCTGCGGCTCGTGCGCCCAGCCGTCGAGCGTCGGCAGCAGGTCCGATCGTTCGCCATCGGTCAGTTTCGCGATCATGCCGTCACCACCTCCTGCTCGATCGCGCCGAACAGGCTGTGGCCCTGACCATCCTTCATCTCGATCCGCACCCGGTCGCCGGGCTGCAGGAAGGGGGTGGCCGGCTGGCCGTCGCGGATCGTCTCGATCATGCGGATCTCGGCGATGCAGCTGTAGCCGAGGCCGCCTTCGGCAATCGGCTTGCCGGGGCCGCCATCGGCATCGCGGTTGGAGACGGTGCCCGATCCGATCACCGTGCCGGCGCCGAGCGACCGGGTCTTCGCGGCATGGGCGACGAGCGTGCCGAAATCGAAGGTCATGTCGACGCCGGCATCGGCCTTGCCGAATGGCCGGCCGTTGACGGTGATGAGCAGCGGCCAATGGAGCTTGCCATCCTGCCAGGCCGCGCCGAGCGTATCGGGCGTCACCGCGACCGGCGACAGGGTGGAGGCGGGCTTGGACTGGAAGAAGCCGAAGCCCTTGGCCAGTTCCGCCGGGATCAGGTTGCGCAGCGAGACGTCGTTGACGAGGCAGACGAGGCGGATCGCCGCCAGCGCCTGATCACGGCTCGCGCCCTGCGGCACGTCGTCGACGATCACCGCGACCTCGCCCTCCAGGTCGCAGCCCCAGGCCGGATCGGCGAGCGGGATCGGATCGCGCGGGGCGAGGAAGGCGTCGGAGCCGCCCTGGTACATCAGCGGATCGCTCCAGAAGCTCTCGGGCAGTTCGGCGCCGCGGGCGCGGCGGACCAGCTCGACATGGTTCACATAGGCCGACCCATCCGCCCACTGATAGGCGCGCGGCAGCGGCGAGGCGGCGTCGCGCTCGTGGAAGCGCATCATCGGGATCACCTCATGCTGGAGATCGACCGCGAGGCTCGCCAGCGCCGGGCCGGCCCGGCCCCAATCGTCGAGCGCGGCCTGCAGGGTGGGGGCGATATGGGCGGCGTCCGCGCACCAGGCGAGATCGTCCGACACGACGACGAGGCGGCCGTCACGGGCGCCCGTGAGCCCCCCTTTGAGCGATGCGAGCTTCATGATCTCTCCCGACGCTTGATATCAATTGTTACCAACTATTGCCCTGTCGCGGCATGATCGGCAACCTCGTATCCAGCGGATCGTCGGCGCGTCAGACGCTGGCGAGGCGCCGCGCTTCGCTCCAGCGGGTGCCGACCATCTCGGTCGCGCGGTCGAAGGGGACGGGGCGGCCGAACAGATAGCCCTGGATCTGGTGGCAGCCCAGTTCCACCATCAGGCGGTAATCCTCCTGGGTCTCCACGCCCTCGGCGATGATCGTCATCTGGAAGCAATTGGCCAGCGTCACGATCGCCTGGATGATCGATACCGTCTCGGAGCGAACCGAGGCGCCGCGCACGAAGCTGCCGTCGATCTTCAGCGTGTTGAAGATCGTGCGGTTGAGATAGCCGAGCGAGGAATAGCCGGTGCCGAAATCGTCCAGCGCGATCCGCACGCCCAGCGCCCGCAGCCGCCGCAGCACGTCCAGCGATCCGTTCGAGTCGCGCAGGAACACGCTCTCGGTCACTTCCAGTTCCAGCCGGTTGGCCGGCAGCTTGGCGCGGCTCAGCGCATCGGAGATCATCGCCGGCAAGCCCGGCGACAGCAGCTGGATCGGCGAGATGTTGACCGCGACGCTGATCGAGGCGGGCCATTGCGCGCAATCCTTGATCGCGGTGCTGGCGACCCATTCGCCGATCTCGTGGATCAGCCCGATCTCTTCGGCGAGCGGCACGAAATCGGCGGGGCTGACGAAGCCGCGCACCGGATGCTGCCAGCGGATCAGCGCCTCGAAGCCTCTCACTTCCTGCGTGTGGGAGTCGATCAGCGGCTGATAATGGAGGCGGAACTGCTTGAGCGGGAGCGCCAGGCGCAGATCATGCTCCAGCCGCATCCGGTTCTCGGCTTCGTTCTGCATCGCACATTCGAACTGGCGATAGACGCCGCGACCGGCCGCCTTGGCCTCATAGAGCGCCATGTCCGATTTCTTGATCAGTTCGTCGACCGTGTCGCCATCGATCGGGCCGAAGGCGCTGCCGATCGACACGCCGATCCGCACCGATACGCCATCCAGCACATAGGGCTCGGAAATCTGCGCGATCAGCGTCTCCGCCAGCTCGGCGATCGCCTTGCGGTTCTGCGCGTCGTGCAGGACGATGCCGAACTCGTCGCCGCCGAGGCGCCCGACGATGCCGCGATCCGTGATCCGGGCGACGAGTCGCTCGGCCACGGTCTTGAGCACGGCGTCGCCCTTGGGATGGCCGAAGGTATCGTTGACCGGCTTGAAGCCGTCCAGGTCGAGCAGCAATATCCCGCACGGCCGGCCCGAACTGCGCGCCGACAGCAGGGCCTCGCCCAGCAGCTCGCGCATCCGCATCCGGTTGGGCAATTCGGTCAGCACATCGAGGCTGGCGAGCTGGCGCAGGCGCCGTTCGGAGGTTCGCGCCTCGGTGACATCGGTGCAGCTGCCGCGAAAACCCAGGAAGCCGGACGCGGAATCCATGATCGGCGTACCGGAGAACACCACCGAGCGCCGGCTGCGGCCCTCGCCGAACTCGACCTCGATGGCGTTGAAGTCGGCGCGCCGCAGCATCGCCGAACCGAGCGCGCCGCTGCCGCCGACCAGCACCGGAAGCGAGGCCCCGACCAGCTGGTTGACCGGCCGGCCGAGCAGGGCGCCGATGCCCGGGGTGGCATAGCTCAGGATATGGGCGGCGTCGGTCTGCCACAGGCAGCTGGTGCCGCGCTCCTCATATTCGCGCATCAGCAGCGAGGTCGATTCGATCTCGCTCTGCGCGTGCGCCTGCTCCTCGGCGCGCCGTGAGAGCATCGCTGCGTTGCGGCTGATGACCGCGACGGTGAAGCCGAAATGGAAGAGCAGCAGAGCGGTCAGCGGCAGGGAAAAGTGATCGCCATCGAGATGCAGGGCGACGGCCAGGCTGCCGGCCAGGATGCCGGCCCAGATCAATGCGGCCCTGGGCACCGCGGCGATCGCGAGGGCGCCGCACATCATCGCGTAGATCGCGCCGACCAGCACGGTCTGGATATCGCTCGGCTCGCGGGGATAGACGGTGACCGGGATGGTGGCCCACATCCCTGCGACCAGCCCGACCAGCAATGCGGCTTCGATCAGCGCCTGCGTCGGCGGATCGCGCCGTGCGTAGACGAGCGCGGTGTTTTCGATCCGCCGGATCATCAACCAGCAGCTCGCGATGACCAGCAGCGACCATGTGACGACATGGGCGGGCGAGATCCGGCCGTAGAGGATGGCGGCCAGCACGAAGCAGCTGAGCATGACGGCGCCGGCCAGCAACGGCGCGAACTGGGCCAGCGCCTCGATCTGGTTGGCACGCAGCTGACCCTGCGGCGTCAGGCTTTCCCGAAGGACGGCGCCGCCATCCTCGTGCGCGACAAGGCCACGTTTCTTGGTCATGGTTGCCGGGGGATAGTGCATTCTGGATCACCGCATTGAATCTGGCGAATTGTTGCTATGCACCGATAACTTTCCATTGGGTTAAACGGGATAGCCACCTTGTCCGGCCGCGGACCATTTCGGATACCGACTGCCCCTGATGTGCGCCGAGTTGTGTCGGTTGTTATTACGGACGTGCAACAAGCATCAAAATATTCAAAATGGAGCTTTCTCGTGCTGGAGCGCTCCGGGGGTGCCGCGCCGGATGGTATCTGTCCGAAAAGTCATGGAGCGGTGCTGGCCATGCGGCAGCGGCAGGCTTAGGTTGGCGCGTAAGCAGAGCCGAGGAAGACATGACCAAGAATTCGCTCGAAGGCGTCGAGGATTATGATGGCCCCGCCGGTGGCTGGGGGGCGCTGAAGGCCGTGGCGCAGGCGGTGCGCGGGCAGATGGGGGTCAGCAGCGACACCCGCGCGCTGCTCCAGATGAACCAGCCCGACGGCTTCGATTGCCCCGGCTGCGCGTGGCCCGATCCGAAGCACGCCTCCTCCTTCGAATTTTGCGAGAATGGCGCCAAGGCGGTGACCTGGGAGGCGACCGCCAAGCGCGTCGATCCCGATTTCTTCGCCCGGCACAGCGCGGCGGAATTGTGGACGTGGAGCGACCATGCGCTGGAGGATGCCGGTCGGCTGACCCATCCGCTGCGCTACGATGCGGCGAGCGACCATTTCGTACCGATCGCGTGGGACGATGCCTTCGCCCGGATCGGGGCGGGGATGCGGGCGCTCGATCACCCGGACCAGGCCGAATTCTACACGTCGGGCCGCGCCTCCAATGAGGCGGCCTTCCTCTACCAGCTCTATGCGCGCGAGTTCGGCACCAACAATTTCCCCGATTGCTCGAACATGTGCCACGAAGCGACCTCGGTCGGGCTGCCGCAGTCGATCGGCGTCGGCAAGGGCACGGTGACGCTCGAGGATTTCGATCTGTGCGATGCGATCTTCTGCATCGGCCACAACCCCGGCACCAACCATCCGCGGATGCTTTCCACCCTGCGCGACGCCTCGCGGCGCGGCGTGCCGATCGTGGTCGCCAATCCGATGCGCGAGCGCGGGCTGGAGCGCTTCAAGTCGCCCCAGCATCCCACCGAAATGCTGACGCCCGGATCGACGCCGCTCGCTTCCGCCTATCATCTCGTCAAGGTCGGCGGCGATGCCGCGATGCTGAAGGGGATGATGAAGCGGCTGCTGGCGCTGGACGCGATCGACCATGATTTCATCGCGGCGGAGACGACCGGCTTCGAGACGCTGCGCGCCGATATCGAGGCGCTGCCGTGGGACGAGATCGAGCGTCGATCGGGCCTCACCCGCGCCGCGATCGAGAGCATGGCGGATACCTATGCGGCGGCCGATCGCGTGATCCTCTGCTACGGCATGGGCATCACCCAGCACCGGCACGGCACCGAGAATGTCCAGCAGATCGCCAATCTGCTGCTGATGCGCGGCAACATCGGCAAGCCCGGCGCCGGCATCTGCCCGCTGCGCGGCCACAGCAACGTGCAGGGCGATCGCACCGTCGGCATCACCGAGATCCCGACCGAGGCCTTTCTGGCGCGGCTGGACCGGAGCTTCGGCATCACCAGCCCGCGCCATCATGGCCACAATGCGGTCGAGGCGCTGGCGGCGATGCGGGACGGGGCGGCGAAGGCGTTCGTCGGTCTCGGTGGCAATCTCGCCATCGCCATGCCCGATCCCGAAGCGTGCTTCGCGGCGTTCCGCAATCTCGATCTCTCGGTCCAGATCGTCACCAAGTTCAACCGCACCTGCCTGCTCGCGGCGAAGCGGGACACGATCATCTTGCCCTGCCTCGGCCGCACCGAGCTGGATATCCAGGCGACCGGCCCGCAATCGGTGACGGTCGAGGATTCGATGTCGATGGTCCACGCCTCGCGCGGCAAGCTGAAGCCGGTGGCGGCCGATCTCCTGTCCGAACCGATGATCGTCGCGCGGCTGGCGCGTGCCACGCGCCCGGATTCGCCGATCGACTGGGAGGGGATGGTCGCCGACTATGATCGCATCCGCGATCATATCGAGCAGGTCTTCCCCGACTTCGCCGACTTCAACGCCCGCATCCGCCAGCCGGGCGGCTTCCGCCTGACCGTCGGCGCCTCCGATCGCGATTGGGGCGGCAAGGACGGCAAGGCCCATTTCCTCGTCGCGCCCACGCTCGACGAGGATGACGGGCGCGACGACGGCCCGCTGACCCTCACCACGATCCGCAGCCACGATCAGTATAACACCACCATCTACGGGCTGGACGATCGCTATCGCGGCATCTTCGGGCGGCGCGACGTGATCTTCGCCAATGCCGAAGATCTCGCCGCGCTCGGCCTCGCCCATGGCGACCGGATCGACGTGATCGCCGGCGAGCGCGTGCTGGCGGGGCAGACGGTGGTGGAACATGCCATCGCGCGCGGCTCGCTCGCCGCTTATTATCCGGAGGCGAACTGCCTGATCGCGCTGGGCGATTATGATGGCGAGAGCGGCACGCCGGCCTACAAATCGGTGGCGGTGAGCCTGCGCAAGGCGGCCTGATCGCGCCGCCGGGCTTGTCTTGTCGTGAAAAGGAAAGGGATCGTTTCCGCCTCGCCGGCGTTGCGCAGCAAAGAGTGACGTAAAAAATAAGACCGGGTGGGGATCGGGCTCATGAGCTTGCCGACACCATGACGAGGATGCGAAACGCCGTGGCGGCCGCGCCGCTCGCGCTGTGCAGCTGCGCGTCGGCCGGCGTGCTCGACCCGCAGGGGCCGATCGGCGCGGCGGAGCGGCTGATCCTCTTCAATTCGCTGGGCATCATGCTGGCGATCGTCATTCCCACCATCGTCGCGATCCTGGCCGTCGCCTGGTGGTTCCGGGCGTCCAACAGCCAGGCGCTCTACCGGCCCGACTGGGAATATTCCGGCCGGATCGAGCTGGTGGTCTGGGCGATCCCGGCGATGGTGGTGCTGCTGCTCGGCGGCATCGGCTGGGTCGGCAGCCATGATCTCGATCCGCCCAAACCGCTCGCCTCGCCGGTGAAGGCGGTGAATGTCGAGATCGTCTCGCTCGACTGGAAATGGCTGTTCCTCTATCCGGACCAGGGCATCGCCAGCGTCAACCGGCTGGTGGTGCCGGCGGGCACGCCGGTGAGCTTCCGGCTGACCTCCGCCACCGTCATGAACAGCTTCTTCGTGCCGCAGCTCGGCAGCCAAATCTACACCATGGCCGGCATGGCGACGCGGCTGAACCTGATGGCGGACAAACCCGGCCTCTATCCGGGGCTTTCGGCGCAGTTCAGCGGCGACGGCTTCTCGGACATGCGCTTCACGATGGAGGCGGTGCCGCGCGCCCAGTTCGACAGCTTCGTCGCGCAGGCGAAGGCACAGGGGCCGACGCTCGATGCCGGCGGCTATGCCGCGCTGGCGCAGGAGAGCCGGAAGGTCGCCCCCTTCACCTATCGCGCGGTGATGCCGGGCCTGTTCGACACCATCGTCAAGCAACAGGCGCCGCCCGCCGAAACCCCGCATAACGGGCGGCCCAACGCCGCCGTCTCGCCCCGGACGGAGTCCTGACATGCTCGGCAAGCTGACTTGGGCGGCGATCCCGTTCGACGAGCCGATCCCGCTGATGACCTCGGTGGTCGTCGGCATCGTCATCGTCGCGGTGCTGGCGTGGATCACGATCGGGCGGCACTGGCCCTATCTGTGGCGCGAGTGGATCACCTCGGTCGATCACAAGCGGATCGGCGTGATGTACTGTCTGCTCGGCATGGTGATGCTGATCCGCGGCTTCTCGGACGCGATCATGATGCGCAGCCAGCTCGCGCTCGCCGCCGGTGGCGCGCAGGGCTATCTGCCGCCCGAACATTATGACCAGATCTTCTCGGCGCACGGGACGATCATGATCTTCTTCACCGCGATGCCGTTCATGATCGGGCTGATGAACTTCGCGGTGCCGCTCCAGCTCGGCGTGCGCGACGTCGCCTTCCCGACGCTCAATTCGGTGAGCCTGTGGCTGACCGCCTCGGGCGTGCTGCTCACCAATATGAGCCTCGTCATCGGCGAGTTCGCGCGCACCGGATGGCTCGCCTATCCGCCGCTCTCCGAGCTCAGATTCTCGCCCGGCGTCGGCGTCGATTATTATCTCTGGTCGCTCCAGATCTCGGGGGTCGGGACGCTGCTTTCCGGGATCAACCTGGTGACAACGATCCTCAAAATGCGCGCGCCGGGGATGAGCTATACCCGGATGCCGGTGTTCTGCTGGACGGCGCTCGCCTCCAACCTGCTGATCGTCGCGGCCTTTCCGGTGCTGACCGCGACCTTCGCGATGCTGTCGCTCGATCGCTATCTCGGCTTCCACTTCTTCACCAACGACGGCGGCGGCAACGCCATGATGTACATCAACCTGATCTGGGTGTGGGGCCATCCGGAGGTCTACATCCTGATCCTGCCGGCGTTCGGCGTGTTCTCCGAGGTGATCTCCACCTTCTCCGGCAAGCCGCTGTTCGGCTACCGCTCGATGATCATGGCGACGATGGCGATCTGCATCCTGTCGTTCCTCGTCTGGCTGCACCATTTCTTCACGATGGGCGCCGGCGCCGACGTCAACGGCTTCTTCGGGGTCGCGACGATGATCATCGCGGTGCCAACGGGGGTGAAGATCTTCAACTGGCTGTTCACCATGTATGGCGGCCGGGTGCGCTTCGAGGTGCCGATCCTGTGGTCGCTGGGGTTCATGGTGACCTTCGTGATCGGCGGGATGACCGGGGTGCTGCTGGCGGTGCCGCCGGCCGATTTCGTGCTGCACAATTCGCTGTTCCTGATCGCCCATTTCCACAACGTCATCATCGGCGGCGTCGTGTTCGGCTTCTTCGCCGGATACACCTTCTGGTTCCCCAAGGCGTTCGGCTTCCGCCTGCACGACGGCTGGGGCAAGGCGGCCTTCTGGTGCTGGCTGTTCGGCTTCTATTTCGCCTTCATGCCGCTCTACTGGCTCGGGCTGATGGGCGCGACCCGGCGGATGCAGCATTATGACGATCTCGCCTGGCAGCCCTATATGCTGTGGGCGCTGGCCGGCGCGGGGATGATCCTGTGCGGCATCGTCTGCCAGATCGTCCAGCTGGTCGTCTCGATCCGCCAGCGCGAGAGCCTGCGCGACGTCACCGGCGATCCCTGGGACGGGCGCAGCCTGGAATGGGCGACACCCTCGCCCCCGCCGGTGTTCAACTTCGCGGTGATGCCCAATGTCGAGGGCGAGGAGGCCTATTGGGGGATCAAGCAGCGCGCCATCGCGGAGCAGCAGCTCGCCGCCGAGCCCGATTACCGGCCGATCGAGATGCCGCACAATTCGCCGACCGGCGTCATCACCGCCTTCTTCACGACGATGATTGGCTTCGCGCTGATCTGGCATATCTGGTGGATGGCGATCCTCGGGCTGGTGGGGGCCTATGGCGTGTTCGTCTGGTTCGCGTGGCGGGATGAGGACGAATATGAAATCCCGGCCGATGAGGTGGCGCGGATCGATCGCGAGCGCCGCCGGGTCCGCACCGAAGTCCTCCTCCCCAGCCTGAGCAAGCCCGCATGAGCGACGCCCACGCCATCCAGAGCCCGCATGATCCGCACCGGCTCGGCCGCGCGGCGGGCGATCGTTCCGGCGGACACGGGCACGGGCACGGCCACGATCATGACGGCACGGGATCGGGCGAGGGCGGCCCGGCCGGCAAGCGGATCATCGTCGGCTACGGCTTCTGGATCTTCCTGCTGTCCGACATCATCATGTTCTCGGCGATCTTCGCCACCTATGCGGTGCTCCAGGGCGCGACCAATGGTGGGCCGGGCGGCGCCCAGCTGTTCGATCTCTCCAACGTGGCGATCGAGACGGTCTGCCTGCTGCTCTCCAGCTTCGCCTGCGGCCTCGCGATGATCGCGGCGAACGTCCGCAACCTGCTGTGGACCCAGATCGGCCTGGTCGTCACCGGCCTGCTCGGCGCCGCCTTCCTCGGGCTGGAGCTCAAGGAGTTCGCCGAGATGATCGGGCAGGGGGCGGGGCCGCAGCGATCGGCCTTCCTCTCCGCCTTCTTCACCCTGGTCGGCTGCCATGGGCTGCACGTCTCGGTCGGCCTGCTATGGCTCGGCACAATGATGGCCCAGCTGTGGAGCAAGGGATTCCGGCCGGCGATCCTGCGGCGCCTGCTGTGCTTCAGCCTGTTCTGGCATGCGCTCGACATCATCTGGGTGGCGCTGTTCACGATCGTCTATCTGCTGGGAGCAGGGCAATGAGCGAGCATGAGCATGGCCATCATGGCGATACCGCGCCCGGCGACGAGCATGGCCATGTCCTCTCCGGCATCATCGGCTATCTGGTCGGGCTGGTGCTGGCGACCGGGCTGACCGCGACCTCCTTCTGGGTCGCCTCCACCCATGCCTTGTGGGGGCCGGGCGTGCCGATCGGCCTGTGCGTGCTGGCGGTTGCCCAGATGGGCATCCACCTGGTCTTCTTCCTCCACGTCACCAGCGGGCCGGACAACACCAACAATGTGCTGGCGCTGGCGTTCGGCGTGCTGATCGTGTTCCTGGTGGTGGCGGGCTCGCTGTGGATCATGGCGAACCTCAACCACAACATGCTGCCGATGGCCGGGATGGGCAATCTCCAGACCCAGCGTTAGGCGCCAACGACAGGGACAGGCATGACGAGCGTCTATGATTTCACCGCGCGGACACTCTCCGGCGAGGAGAAGCCGCTGGCCGATTATCGCGGCCGGCCGCTGCTGATCGTCAACACCGCCAGCCAGTGCGGCTTCACCCCGCAATATGCCGGGCTGGAGGCGTTGCACCAGAGCTATGGCCCCAAGGGGCTGGTGGTGCTCGGTTTCCCGTGCAACCAGTTCGGCGCGCAGGAGCCGGGCGACGCCGCCGAGATCGCGAACTTCTGTTCGCTGACCTATGATGTCGATTTCCCGATGTTCGCCAAGATCGACGTCAACGGGCCGGACGCGCCGCCGCTCTACGCCTATCTCCGCAAGGCGGCGCGCGGCGTGCTGGGCAGCGAGCGGATCAAGTGGAACTTCACCAAATTCCTGGTCGATCGCGACGGCCATGCCGTCCGGCGTTACGCGCCGACCACCAAGCCGGAAGCGCTCGGCCCGGCGATCGAGCGGCTGCTTTAGGGCCGATCGACATTCGGATTGGTTGAATATGGGCGATCGTTTCGTTGCAGACCGTCATGCTGAACGTGTTTCGGCATCCCGCCTCCTCCGGGCGCTCAGCGCCAAGCTTCGATGGGATCCTGAAACACGTTCAGGATGACGATCGCTTCGGGTGTAGATCGTCACCCGATCCGCTGAATGTCAATCCGCGCTAGGGCGGATCAGCCAGCCGGGTGCTGCGCCCGCCATTGCTGCACCGCCGCCATCGTCTTGTCGACGTGCCCGGCCGGATCGAGCGCGCTATATTCGAACAGAATCTTGCCGTCGGGCGCGATCACGAACGAGGTGCGGTTCGATTTGGCGAGCAGCGGCAGCTTCACATGATAGGCATCGACCAGCTTGCCGTCGGCCGACGCCACCGCGAACCTGTTGCGGCATTCGGTGACGGAGAAGCGGTTGAGCGTGGCGATCGGATCGCGGGAGACGCCGATCACGGTTGCGCCCAGCGCATGGAAGCGATCGGTCGCCGCGGCGAAGTCGTGGGCCTCCACGGTGCAGCCGCTGGTGAAGGCGGCGGGGTAGAAATAGAGCACCACCGGGCCTTTCTTCAACGCGTCGGCGAGATGGAAGGCGAAGGGCTTGCCGGCCAGCGTCGCCTGGGTGGTGAAGTCCGGCGCCTGCGCGCCGACCGGCAGCGCCGCCGAGGAGGGCGAGCAGCCGGCCAGCGCGAGCGTGGCGAGGAACGGGAAAAAGGCCTTGGTCATGCAGCGCTCCACGGTTCGCCCCGGAAGGGATCGCAGCAGATACGCATGAACGGGCAGTATGGGCCAGCCCGTCGCGATATAGGGGTGGGGATGTCTGCCTCGCCCCAGCCGTAGCGCGGCCGGTGGTGCGGGTAGAAGGAAATGGCTCCCCGGGTAGGATTCGAACCTACGGCCGCTCGATTAACAGTCGAGAGCTCTACCGCTGAGCTACCGAGGAATGTCCATTTCGTCGCCCGTTTGTCCGGGCGAGGCGCGCCTATGCATCAGCTTGGTTTGCGTTGCAAGCCCCTCGAACATTCATCCACAACAAAGCTCAAACCGCGAATTGCTCCATCGTGATCCGGTCGTCGAGCGCATGCTCGGGATCGAACAACAGGGTCAGCGCGATCGAGCGATCGATCGAGATGTTCACCACCGACACGTCGCGAATCTCGCGCTGGTCCGCCACCGCCGACACCGGGCGCTTGACCGGATCGACCACGCGGAACGAGATTTTCGCGGTTTCGGGCAGGATCGCGCCCCGCCAGCGGCGCGGGCGGAAGGCGCTGATCGGGGTGAGCGCGATCAGGCCGGAGCCGAGCGGCAGGATCGGCCCCTGCGCGGACAGGTTGTAGGCGGTCGATCCCGCCGCCGTCGCCGCCATCACGCCGTCGCAGACCAGTTCGGGCAGCACCACCCGGCCATCGACGCTGACCTCGATCCACGCCGTCTGGCGGGTTTCGCGCAGCAGCGAGATTTCGTTGATCGCAGGCGAGGAATAGCGCTCGCCGTCGATCGTCTCGGCATCCATCCGCAGCGGCGTCACCGAGAAAGCGCGGGCGCGCTGCAGCCGATCGGACAACGCATCGAGCCGCCACTCGTTCATCAGGAAGCCGACGGTGCCGAGATTCATGCCGAACACCGGCCGGATCTGGTGGCGATCGAGCATCAGGTGCAGCGTCTGGAGCATGAAGCCGTCACCGCCGAGCGCGATGATCACGTCGGCGTCGCCGATATCGGTCCATTCGTAGCGCTGGCGCAGCTCCGCCTCCGCCGCCTGCGCGGCCGGCGCGGGCGAGGCGACCAGCGCCATCTTGCGCAATTCGTTCCGGCTGTCCCGGCCGCGTGTCTCAGCCATGACGGCGGGCGCTCGATAGGGTGCCGCTCATCCGCCGGTCACGCTCATATGGCGGGTGACGGCAGGCGCCGCGCCGCGCCCGGCGATACGGAAATGATGCCGCTCGGGCTTGAGCCGCAGTGCCGTGTCGATCGCCGCGTCGAGCGCATCGCGGCCGCCTTCGCGCAGCGCCTGCTTGAGATCGACATGATCGTCATGCCCCAGGCACATGGTAAGCCGGCCCTCCACGGTAACGCGCAGGCGATTGCAGCCGTCGCAGAAATTATGGGTGAGCGGGGTGATGAAGCCGATTCGGCCGCCGGTTTGCGAGACCTTGGCATAGCGGGCCGGGCCGCCGGTTCGATGGATGTCGGGGATGAGGGTGAAATCCCGCTCCAGATCGCGGCGCACCGCGTCGAGCGGCAGATAGCGATCGGTGCGATCCTCCTCGACGACGCCGAGCGGCATCGTCTCGATCAGGGTCAGGTCGAAGCCCTGCTCGCCGCACCAGCGCAGCATCGGCGCGATCTCGTCCTCGTTGACGCCCTTGAGCGCCACCATGTTGATCTTGATCGCGAGGCCCGCCGCCTTGCCGGCAGCGATGCCGGCCAGCACCTCGGCCACGTCGCCGGTGCGGGTGATGTGGCGGAAGCGATCGGGATCGCGGCTGTCGAGGCTGACGTTGATCCGCCGCACGCCGGCATCGGCCAGCGCCGCGGCATGATCGGCCAGCCGCGTCGCGTTGGTGGTGAGCGTCAGTTCGTCCAGCCCATGGCCGAGATGGCGGCCGATCGCACGGGCGAGATCGTCGATGCCGCGCCGCACCAGCGGTTCGCCGCCGGTCAGCCGGATCCGCTTGACGCCGCGCGCCACGAACGCTCCGGCCAGTTCGGCCAGCTCCTCCAGCGACAGGATCGCCTGGCGCGGCAGGAAGCTCATCGCCTCGCTCATGCAATAGCGGCAGCGCAGGTCGCAGCGATCGGTGACGGACAGGCGGACATAATCGATCCGCCGGCCGAAGGCATCACTGAGCGGCGCGGATACGGGAGGCGCGATCGTCATCGCCATCAGCTAGGGCTTGTCCCGGCCATCGGCAAGGCCAGCCGCGCCCAAGGCGGGACAGGTGGAACGACGAAAGCCATTGGAGGCAGGCTGCCGCCCGGCTAGCGTGCGCCCATTCCGGATCAGCAGGTTCCGGCGGGGGGAGAGCGCGTATTTCGGCCAGCGACGAGTATCCGGCGGGATCGGCGCCGTTGTTCCTGCTGTCATTCCGGCAGCGGGACGAGCTGGCCCATATGGCCGAGCGCGCCGGCTGGGCGGCGATCGCCGCGCGGCGATCCGAGGGGCTGGAGCGGCGCTTCCTGGCGAGCGGCGCGTCGGTGGTCGTGATCGATGCGCGGGCGACCTTGGCCGAGGGGCTGTCGGCGGCCCGCCAGCTCGCCGATACCGTGCAGGCCAATGGCGCGGCGCTGCTGTTCCTGATCGGCCGGCGCGAGGCCTCGGCGGTCGCGGCGGCGTTCGAGGCGGGGGCCACCCATTATCTCGCCATGCCGTTCGCGGAAGGGGAATTCGCGCAGGCGCTCCGCTTCGCCCAGCGCCATGCCGAGCGGCTGGCCGGCGGGCATCGCGCGGCGGCGGGCCGGGCGCGGCTGATCGAGAGCGAGGCGATGACGTGGCGCTGGTCGCCGGATCGTCCCGCGCGGCTGGCTTTCAGCCCCGCCCTGGCCCAGGCGAGCGGTTTGGCGGAGGGGACGGCGGATATGCCGCGTGGAGTGGCGCAGCGGCTGCTCGGGCGCGGCGGCCTGCGTGCGGCGCTCCATGCGGTGGCGCGGCTGCGCGGCGAGGGCGGCGTCGCGCCGTTCGCGCACAATGCGCTCGACGGCCGGCGGATCGCCCATCATCTGATGCTGGAAGACGGCATGGTCGTCGGCCATGTCGAGCCGCTCGACGGGATGCGGACCACCGACGCGGTGCCCCGCGATCCGCTCACCGGGCTGGACGACGGCCATGGCGCGCGCCGCTGGATCGAGGGGCGGATCGCGCAGGGGCAGGCGCCGATCCTGATCGTGCTCGGGCTGTCGCGCTTCGAGATGGTCAATGCCGCGTTCGGCCGGTTGGTCGGCGACACGATTATCCGGTCGGTGGCGCGGCGGATCGAGCGGCTGGCCGGCGGCGGCGGGCGGCGGCGGCTGGTCGCGCGGCTGGCCGGCGCCGAATTCGCCATCGGCCTGTCGCCGCCGGCGACGCTGGAACAGGCCGAGATGCTGGCCGGCGAGCTGGTCGCCGCGATCGCGCGGCCGTTCGTGGCCGGCGAGCATGTCGTCAACCTCACCGCGCGGGTCGGCATTGCCGGGGCGCGGGCGGGCGACCCCGATGCCGGCGAATTGCTGCGCGACGCGAGCCTCGCTCTGGCCGATGCGCGCGACGGCGAGCCGGCCCGCGTCCGCGTGTTCGAGGAGGGCAATGTCAGCCGCCGCGCCGAGGATCGCCGGCTCGAACTCGATCTCCGCCTCGCGCTCGACGAGGACCGGATCGAGATCCTCTGGCAGCCGCAGGTAGCGATGCCGACCGGCCGCATCGTCGGGGTCGAGGCGCTGGCGCGATGGCGGCATCCGGTGCTCGGCGAGCTCGGCGCCGAGGCGCTGTTCGCCACCGCCGAGCGCTCCGATTATCTGGTCGAGTTGTCCCGCCATGTGCAGGTCAAGGCGATGGCGGCGGTGGCCGCCTGGAAGGGGCCGCTCGCCGCTCTGCGCGTCGCCATCAATGTGACCGCCGCCGACGTCGCCGAGCCCGACTTCGCCGAGCGGATGCTGGCGATGGCGGCGGAGAACGGCCTGATCGGGCGACTCACCGTGGAGATCACCGAAAGTGGGCTGATGGCCGATCTCGGCCGCGCCGCCGAACTGCTCGCCCGCCTGCGCTCGGGCGGGCTCAGGGTGGCGATCGACGATTTCGGCACCGGCTATTCGAGCCTTGCCTATCTCAAGGCGCTGCCGCTCGACACCATCAAGATCGACCGCCGGCTCGCGCAGGACATCGCCGGCTCGGCCCGCGATCGCATCGTCGTGCGCGGGGTGATCGACATGGCGCGGTCGCTCGATCTCACCGTGATCGCCGAGGGGGTCGAAACCGACGAGCAACTGGTGCTGCTCGCGCGCGAGGGCTGCAACTATTATCAGGGCTTCCTCTGCTCCCCCCCGATCGACGCGCGCGCGCTGGAGGCGCTGCTCAAGGGCTGAGGCGGATATCGGCGCGGGCTTCGGGAGCGGGCTTTGGCGACGGCGGGAAATCGTCTAGATGCCGCGGCCATGACATCCCGTTTTTCTTTCGAGATCGCCGCGACCGACGGCAAGGCCCGCACCGGGCGCATCCAGATGCAGCGCGGCGAGATCCGCACGCCGGCGTTCATGCCGGTCGGCACTGCCGCCACCGTGAAGGCGGTGAAGCCGGCCGATGTCCGTGCCGCCGGCGCCGACATCATCCTCGGCAACACCTATCATCTGATGCTGCGCCCCGGCGCCGAGCGGATGGACCGGCTCGGCGGGCTGCACAATTTCATGCAATGGGATCGCCCGATCCTCACCGACAGCGGCGGCTATCAGGTGATGTCGCTGTCCGCGCTGACCAAGGTGAAGGAGGAGGGCGTCGCCTTCGCCAGCCATCTCGACGGATCGCGGCACATGCTCTCGCCCGAACGCTCGATGGAGATCCAGCGGCTGCTCGGCTCGGACATCGTGATGGCGTTCGACGAGCTGGTGCCGACCACCTCGACCCGCGAGGTGCAGGCCGCCGCGATGGAGCGATCGATGCGCTGGGCGCGGCGATCGCGCGCCGCGTTCGATGCGGGCGGCGATCATGCCGGGCGCGCCGCGCTGTTCGGCATCCAGCAGGGTGCGCTGGATGAAGGGCTGCGCAAGGCCTCGGCCGACGCGCTGCTCGATATCGGCTTCGACGGCTATGCGGTCGGCGGGCTGGCGGTCGGCGAGGGGCAGGAGGCGATGTTCGGCTGCCTCGATTATGCGCCGGGCCAGCTCGATCCGCTCAAGCCCCGCTACCTGATGGGGGTCGGCAAGCCGGACGACATCGTCGGCGCGGTCGAGCGCGGCATCGACATGTTCGACTGCGTGCTGCCGACGCGATCGGGGCGCAACGGCCAGGCCTTCACCTGGGACGGCCCGATCAACATCCGCAACGCCAAATTCGCCGAGGACCAGACCCCGATCGACCCCGCCAGCCCGACCGCGGCGTGGAGCAAGGCCTATCTCCACCACCTCGTCCGCTCGGGCGAGATGCTCGGCGCGATGCTGATGACCGAGCATAATCTGTGGTTCTACCAGCAGCTGATGCAGGGCCTGCGCGACGCCATCGCCGAGGGGCGGCTGACCACGTTCGCCGACGGGTTCAGGGCACGCTATCGGGGTGGCAAGGGGTAGGCGCGACGGGGCCGGGGTTGGTGGCGGACAGGTCTGGGCGGATCGTCCGGTCTAGTCGCGCCCGTGAGGGTTTCGTGGAAGGTGCCGGCAGCCTCGACGTTCGGCGCGATCAGACGCGTGGATATCAATGGATATTCTGCGCCGGATATCGGGCTCCGTCGGGCGAGGCATGATGCACCGCCCGACGTTCAGGCACCCCTGACCCAGCGCTGAGCAGCTTCGAGGCTTTTTTCCGGCCCTTCGTTGAAGGCGATCGGGGTGGCGGGAGCCAGCCGGCGAACAGCATCAACGATGGCCTCGAGGATCGGCACGCTATTATGCGCGAGCCGCACGCCCCCGCCGATCACAACGCATGCATACGACATGTTGGCGAGGGCCTGTTCGACCGTCGCGACAGCCGTCTCGTCTGGCTTCACCATGCACTGGGTGCCTTCCCAGCCATGTTCGGCAATCCGCTCCAAACTCCGCCTTACGCCCTCCCAGATTTTGGCGGGGTCCAGGCCCGGCGGCGAACCCGGGTCGCTGAAATCGACGCTTTCGGGATCGAAACCGATCACGAGGATGCGAGTCATACCAGTCTCCTTAGTCATGAACGTGATTGGCAGTCACTGCCAATGTCTAAGCGTATTGGCAGGAGCTGCCAATGACTTTATGGAGGATTATGGTTCGCAGGATCGAAAATGCGCGCGAGCGCTTCGGAAGGGCGGCGATGGAGCTGTTTCGCACGCAGGGCTATTCGCAAACCACCATCCCCCAAATCGCCACCGCCGCAGGCCTCACGGAGCGCACGTTTTTTCGCTACTTCGTCGATAAGCCGGAGGTGCTGTTCTGGCGCGCCGGCGAATTGGAGGCCGATATCGTCGCGGCGATCGACAAGGCCGAAGGCGACAGGCCGCTTGATCTCGCAACCGCAGCGCTCGCAGTCGCAGGGCGTTTCTTTGACGAGAACCGGGCCGACGTCCTCGTGCGGCAGGCCGTCATCGCGGCGCATGTCGATTTCCAGGAGCGCGAATTGGCGAAGATGCACGCGCTCACGCTTGCGATCCACGCCGTGCTCGTCGCGCGTGGAATTTCGCAGGCCGCAGCCCGTATCGCCGCCGAGACCTCCATCGTAATCTGGCGGGTCGCGATCGACCGGTGGAGCAGAGATTGTTCGACGCAGGATTTTGCCGGTCATGTTCACGCCTGCCAGGCAGAATTATACGCAGTCGTTCTTGGCGAGAGCTAGTCGATCGGACGCCCCCTTCACAGCCGGAAGGCGTGTCAGCACCGAGCGAGCGGATAGTGGCGGACGCCACCACTTCGCTCCTGGTGAAAGGCCGCCGTCATATCCGCTGATCGACACTTTCCGGGCCTTGGATATGGGCGATCGCCGTCATCGACATCATGCAGGCACAATTCTCCCGCAAAATCAGGACAGAGGGAAGTTCACGGCCGGCGCGTCCTGCGCCAATGGCACCCGGTGCTGGACGGCTTGGGGTACGCCAAGTGCGGTTGGTAACCAGAACAGCCGCGTCCAGACTTGTATTTGCGGACCTGAAGCTCCTGCCCACGGTTGGCATGGCAGGATGTCACGACGGTCCACGGGTTACGTTCTTTCGCGAAGCTTCGGCTTGATACCGGATGACTCCGCGCCGGCCGCCCGATCGATGCCGCATGGTCGCCCGCGCCGCGCCGATCGGTTCCCGTCCTTCTTGCCCGTGGCCTTCGGGGTCAAAGGACAGACAGGTCGATAACCTAAATGGTTATATTTGTCAAGGATGGATGATGATGCCGGTTCAGGCCGCCGCCTTCCAGCAGACCACGCGGTCGCGGCCATCGGCCTTGGCGTCGTAGAGCGCGGCGTCGGCGCGGTCGATCAGGGTCTGGGCGCTGTCGCCCGCGATCAGCCCGGCGACGCCGAGCGAGAGCGTCACCCGGCCGACCTCGCGGCCCGACTGGCTGCCCTTCACCGCGCGGCTGCCGATATGCTGGCGGAAGCGCTCGGCGAACTGGGTGGCGTCCTCGGCCTCGTGCATCGGCATCACGATCACGAATTCCTCGCCGCCCCAGCGCGCGACGAAGCCGCGGCCGTGGAAGAAGCGCTCGAGGCTGGCGGAGACCAGCCGCAGCACCTCGTCGCCCATGCGATGGCCGAAATTGTCGTTGAACTTCTTGAAGTGATCGATGTCGAGGAAGATCAGGCTGAGCGGGCGGTCCTCGGCGAAGGCGCGATCGAGCTGGGCGTCGAGATAGTCGCAGCACGCCTTGCGGTTGGACAGGCCGGTCAGCGCGTCCGAACGCGCATCGACGCGGGCGATCTCCAGATCGGCCTTGAGGATGTCGATCTCGCGCGACGAGGCGGCCAGTTCGGCCTGCAGCTGCTCGGTGGTCGAGAGCATCTGGTTGGTCGCCTCGATCATGTCGGCGAGCATCTGGCGCTGGCGCTCCAGCGTCGCCGAGGCATCGAGGTCCGAACGGCTGAGCTTGCTCGCATAATCGCGCGCGCCGGCATCCTGCCGCTCGATATAGTCGTTCATCCGCGCGAGCTGCTGCTCGGTGTCTTCGAGCACCTTGCCGACGCCGGCGCGGCCGGTGCCATAGAGATCGCGGCGGATATGGGCGAGGTTGCGATCGGCGAGCTGGCCATGTTCGCGGCGGGCGCCATCCACCGCCTCCACCAGCTGCGGGTCCGCGCCGGTGACGTAGCGATAGAGGAATTCATAGTTGGAGGGGGTGGGCGCGATCGCGCCCTCTTCCAGAAGGGCACGAATCCGATCGAAGGTGCCTCTGCTGTCGCTCACGGCCGGAGCTGTCCCTCACGCGACGGTCGCTACCCCCCGGTAGCTTTGAAACCCGTTCGCAGAAACGGTCTACCGCAAATCCGTAAATAAAGCCCGAAGCTTTTCGACTTTAGTCAGGAATGCGCGCGCTGAGGAAGGCCGGGACCGGGCCGTTCCAGTTGATGTCGGCATCCGCCGCGATCGGCTCGGCGACAGGCTCCGGCGCGCGCGCGGGCGCACGCTGGGGCGCGACCGGGCGTGGGGCCGGGGTCTCGGAGGCCTCGCGCGGGGGCGGTGCGGCGCGCTCCGGCTTGGCGGCACGCTCGGGCGCGGCTTCCGGCTTGGCAGCGCGCTCGCCACCGCGGCGACGCCGGGGCTTGGCCACGCGCTCGTCGCCGCCGGCTTCGGCGTCCCGCACGCTGCCGGCGTCGATGGTCGGTTCGGCCGCGTCTTCGGTCGGGGCCTTGGCGGCGCCGGTGATGCGCGGAATCTTCTGGCTGGTCAGCTTCTCGATATTGGCGATGTTCTCGGCATCTTCGGCGGTGATCAGCGTGAACGCCTTGCCGGTCGCGCCGGCGCGGCCGGTACGGCCGATGCGGTGGACATAATCGTCCGGGTGCCAGGGCGCATCATAGTTGAAGACGTGGGAGACGCCCTTGATGTCGAGCCCGCGCGCGGCGACGTCGGAGGCGACGAGGATGTTGATCGCGCCGGCCTTGAACCGATCCAGCTCCTTGATCCGGGCGGACTGCTCCATGTCGCCATGAATCTCGCCCGAGGCGAAGCCGTTGCGCTGGAGCGACTGGTTGAGCTCGCGCACCGTGGTCTTGCGGTTGGCGAAGATGATCGCGGTCTTGACGTCCTCGGCGCGCAGCAGGCCGCGCAGCGTCTCGCGCTTGCCGCGCGACGTGGTCTCGACCAGCGCCTGCTCGATCGAGTCGTTGGTCGATCCGGTGCGGGCGACCTCGATCTGCTTGGGGTTGTTCAGGAACTTGTCGGCCAGCTTCTTGATCGGCGGCGGCATCGTCGCGGAGAAGAGCAGGGTCTGGCGGCTGGCCGGCAGCTTGGTGCAGATTTCCTCGATATCGGGGATGAAGCCCATGTCGAGCATCCGATCCGCCTCGTCGATGACGAGCAGCGAGCAGCCGGTGAGCAGGATCTTGCCGCGCTGGAACAGGTCCATCAGCCGGCCGGGCGTGGCGATCAGCACGTCGACGCCCTTTTCGAGCGCCGCCACCTGATCGCTCATGTTCACACCGCCGATCAGCAACGCCATCGAAAGCTTGTGATACTGGCCATATTTCTCGAAATTCTCGGCGACCTGCGCGGCCAGTTCGCGGGTCGGCTCGAGGATCAGCGAGCGCGGCATCCGGGCGCGGGCGCGGCCATGGGCGAGGATGTCGATCATCGGCAGCACGAACGAGGCGGTCTTGCCGGTGCCCGTCTGCGCGATCGCGATGAGGTCGCGCATCATCAGCACGGGCTGGATCGCGGCGGCCTGGACCGGGGTCGGCTCGGTATAGCCGGCTTCGGTAACGGCGCGGAGGGTCTCGTCGGAAAGGCCGAGGTCGGCGAAGTTCATGCACGGGTCCGGGATTTGCCCGCTCGCGTGCGTGCGTGCGGAGACGCCGCCGCCCTAAGGTTTGGGCGCGCAAAGTCAAGGCAAAGCGGTTATTTGCCGGGCGAAATCGGGGTCAGGGCGCGAAACTTGTCGATCTGGCAATCGCCGCCGGAGCGGGTGTGGATCGAATCGCGATCGGCGCAGAGTTTCCCGTCGGCCGGCGCCTGGAAGTAGAAGCCCGAATAATAATCGAGCGCGGGGCATTCATTTTCCAGGACCGCCCTCACTCTCTTGCCGCCCTTCAGGATGAAATCGACGCGATCCTGCGACGTCACCGCTGCGCCGCCGATCGTGGCCGCGTCGATGCATTTCGGCCCCTTATGCTCCTTGAAGGCGGCCGGGGGCGGCGCCATGTCCGGCCCGGCATAGCGGCGCGAGCGCCGCGCCGGGACGCGGATGACGAGCGACTGGGTGATCCTGAGTTCCGCGAATTCGGCGCTGCCCGCGCCGGCTCCCTTCGAGGGGGAGGCGGGCGCTGCGGTGGTGCCGAAAAGATAGGCGGCCAGCGCGAGGGTAATCACCGGCGCAAACCCTGGAAATTTTCTGTCATGACGATCACCGACGCTGACTTGCCCGGCTTGAACGCCAGATGAATTTCAGTGTTGAAATGCGTGTTGCCCGCCGCGCCTCTTGGCCGGTGCGGGCAGGCGAGGCGGATTGTGCCGATGCGGGCCGCGCCGCTAGGGAATGACGATGGCCTATCCCGCACCGTCCGCCCGCTGCCTTGCCGATCTCGCCGAACGACTGGGGCCGGCGGGGCTCACCACCGATCCTGCCGATCTGGCGCCGTGGCTCACCGATTGGCGGCGGCGGCTGACCGGGGCCGCTGCCGCGCTCGTCTCGCCCGCGACTCTCGAGGAGGCGGCGTTCGTGGTGGCGCGGGCCGCGGCCGACGGGATCGCGATCGTGCCGCAGGGGGGCAATAGCTCGATGGTCGGCGGTGCGACCCCGGCGGGGCCGGCGGAGGGGCGGGCGCTGCTCGTCTCGATGCGGCGGATGCGGGCGATCCGGTCGGTCTCCGCCGGCGACAATGCGGTGGTGGCGGAAGCCGGCGTGGTGCTGGCCGATCTGCACGCGGCGGTGGCCGGGGCGGGGCGCCGCTTCCCGCTGTCGCTCGCGGCCAAGGGCAATGCGACGGTCGGCGGGCTGATCTCCACCAATGCGGGGGGCACGCAGGTGCTGCGCTTCGGCCCGATGCGATCGCTGGTGCTGGGGCTGGAGGCGGTGTGGCCGGACGGATCGGTGCTGCATGGCCTCGCGCCGCTGCGCAAGGACAATCGGGGCTATGATCTCAAGCAGTTGCTGATCGGTGCGGAAGGGACGCTCGGGCTCGTCACCGCGGCCACGCTCCGGTTGGTGCCGGCGATCGAATCGCGGGCGGTGGCGTGGATCGGGCTGCGCTCTGCGCACGACGCGCTGACCCTGCTGCGCGGCCTGGAAGATCGGCTCGGCGAGGCGGTGGAGAGTTTCGAGCTGGTCCCCGCCGAGGGGCTGGCGCTGGTGCTGCGCCATATCCCCGATACCCGGGCACCGCTCGGCGAGGCATGGCCGTGGAACGTGCTGGTCGAGGCGGTGGGCGACGGCGCCGTCGCCGACCGCCTGCAAGTGGCGCTGATCGATGCGATCGCGCGTGGCACGGCGGGCGATGCCGCCTTCGCATCGAGCGAGGCGCAGGCCGACGCGCTGTGGAAACTCCGCGAAAGCCTGTCCGAAGCGGAAGCGCGCGATGGCATGGCGGCCAAGCACGACGTCGCGGTGCCGGTCGCGGCGATGCCGGACTTCATGGCGAGTGCATCGCAGGCGGTGGTCGAGCGCTTTCCGGGCACGCGGCCGATCGCCTTCGGACATCTGGGCGACGGCAATGTCCACTTCAACGTCCGCGCGCCGGCGGGCAGCGACGACAGGGCCTGGTTCGCGGCGCAGGCGTCGGCCGTCTCGAGCTTCGTCCACGGCCTGGCGACCGAGGCGGGGGGCACGATGTCGGCCGAACATGGCATCGGGCGGTTCAAGCGCGGCGATTTCGTCGCGCTGACCGATCCGGCCCGGATGCGGGCGATGCTGGCGATCAAGGCGGCGCTCGATCCGGCCGGAATCATGAACCCCGGGGCGCTGCTGCCGCTTGCAGAAAAAGACGAGCCTCAATAGACGACAACGCTTCGTCGGGCGGCCGGGGGGCCGTTTCGGGGCATATTCAGGAGTATCATGTTATGGCGAGCGCACCCCAGCAGGGCCTGCCGCTGTTCTACAACGATCTGACGCCGATCTCGAGCCAGGAGCATGGCGACTGGAAATTCCGTCCGATCGAAGGCGCGCAGTTCCTCAAGACCGCCCATGCGGTGCCGCTTCTCGCCGAGGAGTTCATCCAGGCGAGCCGTTTCTATCCGATCGTCTTCTCGTTGGGCGATACGCCCGTGCCGCTCGCGCTGATGGGCCTGAACGAAGGCGTCAACGTCATCGTCGACGAGCGCGGCATGTTCCCGGACGATTGGTACGTGCCTGCTTATGTGCGCCGCTACCCGTTCCTGCTCGCGCGTCTGCGCCCGGACAGCGACGATCTGTCGCTATGCTTCGATCCGACGTCGGGGGCGATCGGCCCGTTCGAGGACGGCGAGGCGATCTTCACCGATGGCGCGCCCAGCGAGCGGACCACCGCGATCCTGCAATTCTGCGAGCAGGTCGAGCAAGCCAGCGTGCTGACCAACGCCTTCTTCCAGGACATTCGCGAGCAGAAGCTGCTGACCGACGGTGAGTTCACCGCCCAGCCGAACGGCGCGCCGCAGCCTTATATCTATCGCGGATTCCAGATCATCTCCGAGGATGCGGTGAAGAATCTGCGTGGCGACGTCGCCCGCAAGTGGCTCCAGAACGGCCTGATGCCGCTGATCTACGCCCACCTCTTCTCCTTGCAGCGGATGGCCGATATCTTCGGTCGGCAGAGCATTCAGGGCAAGCTGCCGCCGCCCAACGGGCCGTTGCTCGGCTGATATCGGCAGAGGCGAGGGGACCGCACCGGCCACCGCCGGGATCGAAGCCGGCGCACCCGGCGCGACCGGGGTGCGGTGACGCCGCACTGGGCGATCGCGGTCCCCATCCTCGCCATCGCCGCTGCGCTGAAGCATCGCTTGCCGGATCGCGACGGGGTTCTCGATCGGACATCGCGGAGGGCGTGGTCGGGATAAGTCAAGAATATTTGGCCGAAGCCGGATTTTTTTTTGAAAAGCGTGATTTTTTTGCACTGCGGCGCTTGAATAAGATTCTCACCGGCCTATTTGGGTTGGGCGCGGTCATGTCCCCCCCTTCGTGGTCGCGCACGATGCGCCTCCGGGCGCATCCCTCCCTGAACCTTGGCCGCTCCGCGTGAAAACGCGGGGCGGTTTTTTTATGGCCGGAAAAACCTATTCCGCCGCAAGGGGATAGCTGCGGGACTCCGCCTCCAGTGCGGCGGCGATGGCGGCGACCAGGCGGCGGGTATCGGCCAGGCCGTCGCCCGGATCGCGCTGGGCCTGGTCCAGATAGAGGCTGCGATCGACCTCGATCTGGATGGCGTGCCGGCCGACGGCGCGCGCGCCGTGCCGATCGAGGCTGTGGCCACCCGCATAGGGATGGTTGCGCGCCACCGCGAATCCAGCCCGCTTCACACGCTCCATGATCGCCACGACGAAGCGCGAATCGGAGGAGCGGCCGTGCCGGTCTCCCACCACCACGCGCGGCGCGATGCCGTGGTGCGGCGAAGACGGCAGCGGCGGCATCGAATGGCAATCGAGCAGGATCGCGATGCCATGGGCGGCATAAGCGGCATCCAGCGCGGCTTCGATGGCGGCATGATAGGGCCGGTAGGCGGTCGCCAGCCGCGTCTCGATCTCCTGCTCGCCGAGCGGCCGCGCCCAGACCGCGCCACCGGCGGCGATCCGGCTCGGGATCACGCCCAGCCCGCCCGCCACCTTCGCCGAATGGATCAGCAGGCCTGGCGGCGGGCGGCGGCCGAGCAGCGCCGGATCGAGTTCGCGCTCGTCCCGGTTGAGGTCGACATAGGCGCGGGCATAGCGGGCGACGATCGCGATCGCGCCGGCCTGCACTGCATCGCTCACCAGCAGGTCGGCATGGCGATCCTCGATCGTCTCCAGCGCCGCCGGCGGCAGGCGCGACGCGGCGAGCATCGTCTTGGGATAATGGTGCCCGGCATGGGGCACCGCGATGACCAGCGGCGAGCGTGCGGCGACCTGTCCCAACCTGGCATAAGCGCTCGGTTCCGGCAGATGCGTGGCCATGCTATTCTGCTAGGCATCAGGAGCGTCGCGGGCAAGCGGTTCGGCATAGACCGGACACCGCTGATCGAGGCGCCGCTGGCGGACTGTTTCCGCCGGTGGATCAGGAACCCGGCGGGGGCGTTTGGAACATAATGATCAGGATCTTGCTGGCTGAGGACGACACGTCGATGCGCGAATATCTTTCGCGCGCGCTGGAGAAGGTCGGCTATGCCGTCACCGCGGTCGATTGCGGCACGGCGGCGCTGCCGCTGCTCGAGACCGAACATTTCGACCTGTTGCTGACCGATATCGTGATGCCCGAGATGGATGGCATCGAGCTGGCCCAGCGCGCCGCCCGGATCGCGCCCGACATGCGGGTGATGTTCATCACCGGCTTCGCCGCCGTCGCGCTGAAGGGCGGCATCACCCATCCGAACGCGAAAGTCCTCTCCAAGCCCTTCCATCTGCGCGATCTCGTGCTCGAGGTGGATCGCATCTTCGGCGTCGGCAATGTCGCCGGAGGGGATCTCTAAAAAAGGCGGAAAATGTCGCTTGCCATCGCCGGGGCGCATGGTTAGAGGCACCCCCCACGGGCGTGTAGCTCAGTGGTAGAGCACTGTGTTGACATCGCAGTGGCCGCAAGTTCAATCCTTGCCACGCCCACCAGATCAAGCCTCGGAAAACGTTCGGTTTTCCGGGGCTTTTTCGTGCCCCGATCGGCTGCGGCGATTGCGCGAATTCGGCGCATTTCGGCGCGATCCTTGCTCTTTCTTCCATCTTCCCGGGATGCTGGAACAGCATGCTGAACATGCCGGCGCGGGCCGTGCAACGGCTCACCTTGCAACGGCTTGTCGTGCAACGGTGGGGGAACCATGACGATGTTGGTCGGTTTCACCGACACGGTGCGCTTCGCTGTTCAGGCGGCCGCGGGGGATAGCAGTTTCATGAAGACATCGCAGCACGGACCGCGGCTCATGTCGCTCCACGATCCGATCGTCACGGTGGACGGCGAAATGTCGGACGTCGGCCTGCTCCATCGGATCAGCGTCGAACTGATCAACGAGCAGGACCGCCACGAACTCTATGGCAAGATCGTCGAGGCGGCCGTGGCGATCACGGGATCGCAGTGCGGCACGATGCAGCTGCTGTGCCCGGCGGGCGATCCCTCGGGCCATGGCGGCGAACTTCAGCTCCTGGCGCATCGCGGCCTTCCGCCGGAAGCGGTCGGCTTCTGGCAATGGGTCAATCCGGCGGCGTTCAGCAGCTGCACCCTGGCGTTGAAGTTCGGGCAGCGATCGATCGTGCCCGATTTCGAGGAATGGGACGACATTGCGGGCACGCCCGATCTCGAGGCGTTCCGCCGTGCCGGCATCCGCTCCGCCCAGACCACGCCGCTGCTCTCGCGCAGCGGCAAGCTGCTCGGCATGATCTCGACGCATTGGAGCACGCGCCACGAACCGTCCGATCGCGATCTGCGGATGCTCGACATCGTCGCGCGACAGGCCGCCGACATTCTCGAGCGCACGATCGCCGAGGAGGCGCTGCGCGAACTCAATGAAACGCTGGAGATCCGCGTCGAAGAGCGATCGCGCGAGCTGTTGGCGTCCGAGGATCAGGTGCGCCAGCTACAGAAGATGGAGGCGATCGGTCAGCTGACCGGCGGCGTCGCGCATGACTTCAACAATCTGCTCACCATCATCCGCTCGTCCGCCGAGCTTCTCGCCCGCCGCGAACTCCCGCGCGAGAAGCAGCGCCGCTATATCGACGCGATCTCGGAGACGGCCGACCGGGCCGCGAAGCTGACGAGCCAGCTCCTCGCCTTCGCGCGGCGGCAGGCGCTCAAGCCGGAGGTGTTCAACGTCGCGGACAAGGTCGGCAGCGTCGCGGAGATGCTGCGGACGGTGATCGGTTCGCGGGTCGCCCTGGCCGTCGATCCGATCTGCTCGTCCTGCTTCGTCGAGGTCGATGCGAGCCAGTTCGAGACCGCGCTCGTGAACATGGCGGTGAACGCCCGTGACGCGATGAACGGCGAAGGCCGCATCGAAATCTCGATCGAGGCGGCCGGATCGATTCCTCCGCGGCGGGGCCATGCCGGCGCGAAGGGCGACTTCGTGAAGCTGTCGGTGTCGGACGTCGGGTCGGGCATGCCGCCCGAGCAGCTGGAGCGGATCTTCGAGCCGTTCTTCACCACGAAGGAGGTCGGCAAGGGGACCGGCCTCGGGCTGAGCCAGGTCTATGGTTTCACCAAACAGTCCGGCGGCGAGATCGACGTCCGCAGCCGGATCGGCGAAGGCACGGTCTTCAGCCTCTATCTGCCCCGCGTCGCCGCGCCGAAGCCGTCCGGCGACATGGCGTTTCGCGACAGGATCGTCGCCAGCGAGGCCAGCATCCTGATCGTGGAGGATAATGACCAGGTCGGGGAGTTCGCGTCGCATCTGCTGACCGATCTGGGCTTTGCCACCCGCCGCGCGGCGAATGCGAACGAGGCGATCGCGATACTCGAAGACCAGCATGACGAGATCGACATCCTGTTCTCGGACGTCGTGATGCCGGGGATCGATGGCGTCGAGCTTGGCCGGCTGGTCCGCGCGCGCTGGCCCGATCTGACGATCGTGCTGACCAGCGGCTACAGCCATGTGCTGGCAGAGGATGCGGGGCATGGCTTCGCCCTGCTGCACAAGCCATATTCCGTCGACGAGCTTTCGCGTGTCCTGCGCGACGCCCGCCGCGCCCGCGGGTGACGATATCCGGATCGCGGCGCTGACCCGGCTCGATCGGCGGTGAACCGACACCGGGCGGCCGATCACCCAATCGCCGGCCATGCAGGATTATCGCAGGCGGCTGGTCCTCGTCACCCTGCGGCCGTCACCATTCAGCCGTCACCATGCGGCCGTCAGCGTTCGGCCGTCACCATTCGGTGATGATGATGGGCACGTCCGATGCGGCGGGCGCCTTCGACAGCACGGCGGCAAGGGATGCGGCCAGATCGGCCTGGCGGAACGGCTTTTCGAGGCGCGGGAACTCCGCGTCGATCCCGATGGCGTCGCAATAGCCGGAGACGACCAGCACCGGCAGGCCGGGCCACTCGACGACCGCCGTCCGCGCCAGATCGACGCCGGTCATGTGCGGCATCAGATGGTCGGTGACGAGGACGTCCACCGGCCCCCGCCGGCGCAGATGCGCGAGCGCCTCGGCACCGGATCGGGCTTCGATCACCTCGAACCCGATCTCGGCGAGCATGTCGGCGGTGCTCGCCCGCACGGAATCCTCGTCGTCCACCAGCAGCGCGACACCGGCAATCGGTATGTCCTCGATCGCCGGTGTCGTCGCCCGAGGCTGCGTCTGGGCGCTGATCGGAAGCCAAAGGCGTACCGTCGTGCCGACCCCGATGGCGCTCTCCAGCGTCAGCGCGCCGCCGAGCTGCGAGGCGAGGCCATGGGCCATCGAGAGGCCGAGGCCGGTGCCGCGACCGATGCCCTTGGTCGAGTAAAATGGCTCGATCGCGCGGCGGCGGGTGGTCTCGTCCATGCCGGTGCCGGTGTCGGCCACCGCGATGACGATGTAGCTCCCCGCCGCCACGTCGCGATGATCCGATCCGGGGCTTTGCCGGGCGGCCGATAGCGTCAGTCGCCCGCCCTGGGGCATGGCGTCGCGGGCGTTCACCGCCAGATTCAGGATCGCCATCTCGATCTGGTGCGGATCGGCGACGGCGAGCGGCAGGCCGATGGGCACATCGATCCGCAACTCGACCTGCGGCCCGCATGTCGTGGCGACGAGCTCGCTCATCCCGATGATCAGCGCGGCGGCGTCGACCGGCTCCGGTTTCAGGGGCTGGCGCCGGGCGAAGGCGAGCAGCCGCTGGACCAGCGTGCGGGCACGATCGGCCGACTGGAGTGCGCCGGTGATCATGCGCTGTTCGCGCTCGCCACCGATCTTGCGGCGCTGGAGCAGATCGAGGCTGCCGATGATCGGCGTGAGGAGATTGTTGAAGTCGTGCGCGACCCCGCCGGTCAATTGGCCCATCGCCTCGAGTTTCTGCGCCTGACGCAAGGCTTCCTGCGCCGCGACGAGTTCGCGGGTCCGCTCCTCGACGAGATGCTCCAGCGTGGCGGCGGAGGTCTGGAGCACCTCTTCCATCCGCCTGCGCTCGGTGATGTCGATCGACAGGCCGTCGAGCGAACGCGGCGTGCCGTCGGCCGCATAGGACGGCTTCGCCCGTATCCCGATCCAGCGGGTGTCGCCGGTCGGCGTGATCACCCGATATTCGATGTCATAGTCGCCGCCGGTGCGGATGCTCGTCGCGATCGCGTCCTGCACGCGCGCCTTGTCGTCATCGTGGATGGCGGCGTGCAGATCGCCGTAGCTGAACGGGATCAGTGGATCCCGGCCGAAATTCTCGCGGCACATCGGGGAGGATTCGAGCACTTCCGTCGCGATGTCGAACGACCACATGCCCATGCGCCCGGCGGCGACCATGAGGCTGCGCTGGCGGCCATTATCCTCCGCCTGGCGGAGCAGCCGGGCATTCTCGATCGCGATCGCCGCGAGCCGGGCGAGGCTTTCCAGCCGGCGGATCGTCTCGACATCATGTAGGCGAACGTCCGACCAATAGGCGCCGAGCGCCGCCACCGCCTGCGGCCGGCCGATCGGCGCCATGAGCAGGCTGCGCACGAAGGTCGGCGCATAGGCCGCCTGCGGCACCCGATCGTCACACCGCACATCGGCAATGGCAACCGTTTCGAGATGCTGCATCGCCCAGCCGGAAATGCAGATATTCTCATCGAAGCGGCTGCCGGACCACAGCGGACCCACCGCATCCTCCGCGACGTAGAAGCAGCGGCCCTCGTCGCGAATGACGACGGCGATGCCCTCGGCGCCGACCACCGTCCGGGCGGTGCGCCGGAGCACCTCGACGACTTCGTCCATCGATCGGGCGGCCGCCAGCTGCTCGCTCGCCTCGATCAGGAACAATTGCGGGTGCCGCGAATCGCCTTCGGCCGTCTGGTACGCGTCACCCATGGGATCATCTCCGATGGCTCACTGTACCACGTTTCCTTGACATTTCCGCATGCTATCGGGCGTGGCAAAGGGTTGTCTCCGGCGGTCGTCGATCAGTCGCCGATCAATTGCCCGAGCGAGGCTCGCTTCCCGGAGGGGCGATGTTGGCCGCTTCGGCGAATTGGAAGAGCGAGCCGAGCATCCTGCCCCCCTCGTAAAAAATCCGTTCGCGGTCCATCGCGCCGTCTGCGAGCAGCTCGTCGATGGCGATCCCGAACTCGACCGACAGCCTGACCCGGACGCGCAGCATGTCCTCGGGCACATCGGGCAGGAACGGCCGGTAGATTCGGACCAGCTGTTCGGTCGCCTGCACCTGCGCGCCTTCGCGCATGGTGAATAATTGCGGGATCGCGCGGAAACTCCGCATGATCCATACCGCGCCCGGTTGCTCCTCCCGGGCGGCGGTCAATTGCCGAAGCAATTCCTCGACATGGGCGGACATGGCCGGCAATCCGCCGGGTGAGTGGCGGGCGATCCAGGCATCGACCACGAGGCTCTTGCGCTCCATCATCTCGACCGCGAGCGCGACGATGATGTCATATTTGTCCTGGAAATATCGATATAAAGCGGGCGGGGAGACGCCGGCGCGCTTGCACACCATATTGGTGGAGATGCGCTCCACGCCCACCTCGGCCAGAAGCTCGTCGGCGGCGCGCAGCAGCAGCGCACGGGTCAGCAGCGAGCGTGCCTGCTTCGGCTTCACGGGCTGACGCTTGCCCTCGCTGCTCATCGTGCCGGTCTCACCGCTTTGATCATGTCCATCCATCCCATCCTCGTCACGCCGACCCCCGCCATGCCGCGGTCGCTATTTTGTCCGCCCGTCCAAATAATGACAGCTCTGTCATAAAAATGATATCTATCGCTATCATATGGCCGGCGAGACGAGACAGCTAGGGGTCATTTCAATGCGAGTTCGGTTTTTGAATAGCGCGGCGCTGCCCGCGCTAATGATGGCGTGCGTGCTGGCGACGCCGGTCGTCGCGGAGACGGCGACAGCGACGTCGGCCGCGGCGGATGCGGCCAAGCCGGACACGGATCAGGATAGTTCCGCCGCACAGGCCGATCCGACGTCGAGCGGCAATGACATCATCGTGACCGGCCGCGCCGGCAACACCGCGCGCCGCAAGGTCGAGGCGAGCTACGCCATCTCCACGATCAGCGCCGCCGAACTCCAGATGAAGTCGCCGCGCGGCGTCGGCGAGGCGCTCAAGAACGTGCCCGGCTTCTGGATCGAAAGCTCGTCGGGCGAGGCCAGCGGCAATATCCGCGTCCGCGGCATTCCCAATGATGGCTATTCGACCATCACCTTGCAGGAAGACGGGCTGACCACCCAGCATGATGGCGGCCTCGGCTGGCTCAACGCGGATCAGTCGTTCCGCATGGATTCGACCATCGAGCAGGTCGAGGTGGTCCGCGGCGGCCCGTCGTCGATCTTCGCCTCGAACGCGCCGGGCGCCACGGTCAATTTCATCACCCGCAAGGGCGGCGATCATTTCGAGGGCTACGCCAAATATGAGGTCGGCAGCTATAACGACCACCGCGTCGACGGCTGGATCGGCGGCCCGATCGGTTCGACGCCGTGGCATTATCTGATCGGCGGCTTCTATACCCTCTCCGACGGCCAGCGGCAGAGCGGCTATCGCCAGGACCAGGGCGGCCAGATCCGCGGCACGCTGAACGCCAGCTATGACTGGGGTTCGCTGATGTTCGGCGTCAAGCGGATCGACGAGCGCATCGGCAATTCGATGGTCTCGCCCTTCGTCAACGACAGCAGCGGCAATCCGGTCGGCGTGAACGGCTTCAACGCGCTCTACGACACCATCGCCGGGCCGGACACGCGCTACTTCAACTTCCGCCAGGCCGACGGCAGCACCTACCGGTTCGACGACGGCGTCGGCACCACGGAGAAGCTCACCCAGCTGACCGGCGAGCTCAAGCTCAACATCGCCGAAGGCCTGACCTTCCAGGACAATATGCGCTACCGGTCGAGCTTCACCAAGCGCAACGCGGTGACGCCCTATGCGGTGTATGACGCGGCCACCCTGCTGTCGGCCTACAGCAAATATGCCTCGGCCTATGGCGGAACGAGCGTCGGCTATGCCTATACCGACAACCCGACCCAGGCCATCGACATGACCGGGCGCAACGGCAACGGCCTGGCGCTGGTCAACCTGATCCGCTCCTTCACCATCCCCGAGAAGGAGTTCATCAACGACGGCCGCTTCCAGAAGACCGCCTATATCTTCGGCCAGAAGCATGATTTCGCGCTGGGCGGCTATTTCGCGCATGTCTCCGAACAATATCACTCGACGTCCGCCACCGCGCTGACCGACGTGAAGAACCAGGCGCAGTTGCTCGACATCTATGCGCTCGATGCCGCCGGCAATCCCACCCAGTCGATCACCGAGAATGGCATCCTCAGCTATGGTGCCGAATTCGCGAACGGTCGCGGCCAGTCCGATACCGCCGCGATCTACGGCAGCGACGAATGGCAGGTGACCAACAAGCTGCGGATCGATGGCGGCTTCCGCTGGGAGCATGTCCACACCAGCGGCACGGTGGAAGGCAAGCAGACGGTCAATCTCGGCCAGTCCGCCACCATTGCGGACAATGCCGTGCTCACCGGCTCGGGCGTCTACACGCCATTCTCGCGCAGCTTCAGCCACACCGGCTGGACACTCGGCACCAATTACCAGTTCCAGCCGGGCCTGGGCCTGTTCGCGCGCTACACCTCCGCCTTCCGCCTGCCGAGCGTCGGCGATTTCATCGGCAACGCCAACAACAATCCGATCGTCCAGAAGATGAACTTCCTGGAAGGCGGCCTCAAGGTCTCGAAGCACAGCTTCGACTTCTACGCGACGGCGTTCCGTTCGATCTACAAGAGCTATGCGATCACGGACTACACCCTCACCAATGGCGCCTATAGCGGGCGAACCGTGTACGGCAACACCAAGACCTGGGGCGTCGAGCTCGAAGGCACCTGGCACCCGCGCACCTGGTTCGATCTCCATGCGCAATATACCTGGCAGGATCCGCGCTTCTCGAAGTTCATCTATACCAACAGCAGCGGCGTGCTGACCGACTATTCCAACCATTATCTGATCCGCGTGCCGAAGAACTCGTTCCGCATCACGCCGGCGGTCAACCTGCTCGATCGACGCCTGCGGATCGAGGCGGGCATCTCCTATTATGGCAAGCGCTTCTCGGACGTCGCCAACCAGATCAAGCTGCCGTCCTACACGACGCTCGATCTCGACGCGCAGTTCGATGTCACCAAGCGCCTGGAGCTCAACCTCTATGTCGACAATGTCACCAACACGATCGGCCTGACCGAGGGCAATCCCCGCGCCGGCACGATCGACAATTCAGAGGCCGGGGCCGCCACCTATCTGGCGCGCTCGATCTTCGGCCGCAGCGTTCGGGGCGCGATCAGCTACAAATTCTGATCGTGAACCGGGGCGGCGGTCTTACCCCCCTTGGCCGCCGCCCATATTCGCAGGACACTGACCGAGGTGCCGATGATTGCCGCTCCGATCGCAGCCGCGCTCGGCATCGCGCCGTCCCGCGATCCTCACAAACCCGTTCTATATCGCGGCGAGCAGGGGGCGAGAGCAACCCGTGGCCGCCCCATGAAGGAAGTGCGTATGCGTGCGTTGATCCCTATCCTGATGCTGGGTGGTGCAGGGCTGTCCGCTCATGCCGCATCGGCGACGCCGCCGGCGCGCCATGGCTGCCACCTGGCCGCGGCGGACGCGCGCCAGGCCGGTGACGGCTGCGCGGAGGCCTGGATGGATCGCCACCTCAGGCTCAACGACCTGATGACGGTCGGCACCCACAACAGCTACAAGCAGGCGATCCCGCCGGCCGATTATCGCCTGATCGCCGCCGCCACCGCCAAGGGCGCCCAGTCGCTCGATTACACCCACAAGTCGCTGCCGGCCGAGCTCGACGCCGGGATGCGGCAGATCGAGATCGATGTGGTCTATGATCCGCAGGGCGGCCGCTACGCCCATCCGCACATTGCCGAGGCGACCCACACCGCGCTCGATCCGGCGTGGACCGCGACGATGATGCAGCCCGGCTTCAAGGTGCTGCACATCCCCGACGTCGATTTCCGATCGAGCTGCGTCACCTTCAAGCAATGCCTCGGGCTGGTGAAGGCCTGGTCCGACGCGCATCCGCGCCACGCCCCGATCACCATCCTGATCAACGCCAAGGACGGCAAGGCCGCGCCCGGCGGCGTGCCGCTGCTGTCCTTCGACACCGCCGCCTTCGATGCCTTCGACGCGGAGATCCGCGCGGTGCTGCCGCCGTCGAAGCTGATCACGCCCGATGACGTACAGGGCCATTATCCGACGCTGCGCGAGGCGGTGCTCGCCGACCATTGGCCGACGCTCGGCGCGGCGCGCGGCAAGATCCTGTTCGCGCTCGACGAAACCCCCGAGAAGGTCGCGATCTATCGGGGGGGGCGCGCCTCGCTCGAGGGCCGGGTCGCCTTCGTCAACACCGACGAGCATTCGCCCGCCGCCGCCTATCTGACGCTCAACCATCCGGTCGAGCAGGGGCAGCGGATCGCCGACGACGTCCGCGCCGGCTTCCTCGTCCGCACCCGCGCCGACGACAACACCTGGGAGGCGCGGCGCAACGACGTCGCTCATCGCGATCTCGCGCTGAAGACCGGCGCGCAATTCGTCTCGACCGACTATCTCTGGCCCGATCCGCGCCTGCCCGGCGGCTTCGCGGTGCGGCTGCCCGATCATGACGCGGCGGTCTGCAACCCGGTGCGGGCCGCCGCGCAGTGCAGCGGACTGCCGGTCGAGCGGGTGAGCGACGCCGACTGGGCGCGCGCCGAGGCCGCGCCGATCAGCCAGCCGGCGCCGCGCGACGCGATCGTGCAGCCATGAACCGCCCGGCGCGCGCGATCGCCCTGCTGCTCGCGACGCTCGCTTTTCCGGCGCTGGCAGCGGATCGGGCGGCGATGACCGCCGATCCGCTGCCCCTGGTCGATCCGCTGATCGGCACCGACTGGTATGGCTACACCTTTGTCGGCGCGACGGTGCCGTTCGGGATGGTCAAGCTCGGCCCCGACATGGCGAGCTTCGATGGCGTGGCCTCCAAATATGGCTATCGCCGCGACGGCAATGTGCTGGGCTTCAGCCATCTCCATCTGAGCGGCGCCGCCGGCAAATATGGCAATATCCGGGTGATGCCCGCCAGCGGCGCGCTCGACATCGCCGATGTCGCCAGCCCGCGCACCGACGAGGTGGTGCGGCCCGGCTATTATGCGGCGACGCTGGTGCGCCCCGCTGTCCGCGCCGAACTCACCGCCGGCGCCCGCGCCGGGGTCCATCGCTACACCTTCCGCACGGCGCAGGCCGCGCACATCACGGTGCGGCTCGACCAGATGCTCAACAAGCGCGGCGGCAAGGAGGATCAGCGTTTCCTCGGCGGCAATGTCACGGCGCGCTCGGCCCATGAGATTGACGGCATGGGGCGCTATGCCGGCGGCTGGAACATGGGCGACGAATATCGCGTCTATTTCGCGCTGATCGCCGATCGCGATGCGGCCGGCACCCGGACATGGACCGGCGAGGCGCTGTCCGCCGCGCCATCCGCGTCCGTGGACGGCGACCATCCGATCGGCGCCACGCTCGATTTCCCCGGTCGTGCCGGCCAGACCGTCACCGCGCGCGTCGGTATCTCGTTCGTCAGCGTCGACAAGGCCCGGCAGAACGCGCTGGCCGCCGCCGGCTTCGACGCGACCCGCGCCGCCGGCGAGCAGGCATGGCGCCACGCCCTGTCCCCGATCCGGATTGCGGGCGGCACCGCCTCCCAGCAGCGGCAATTCTACAGCGCGCTCTACCACGTCATGATGATGCCGTCGGATCATAGCGGCGAGAATCCGAAATGGTCGTCGAGCGAACCTTATTATGACGATTATTACACGATCTGGGACACGTTCCGCACCAACGCCCCGCTGCTCACCCTGATCGCGCCGGAACGCGAGCGCGATCTGGTCCGCTCGCTGGTCGACATCTATCGCCATGAGGGCTGGCTGCCCGATGGCCGCAGCGGCAACAGCACCGGCCGCACCCAGGGCGGCAGCAACGCCGACGTGATGATCGCCGATGCCTATGTGAAGGGCCTGCGCGGCATCGACTATGCCACCGCGCTCCAGGGCATGGAAAAGAACGCCGCGGTCGAGCCGGACCGCCCCGAGCAATATGGCCGCGGCGGCATCAGCGACTATCTCGCCAAGGGCTATGTCAGCACTGATTTCCCGCGGGCCGGCTCGCGCACTGTCGAATATGCCTATGACGATTTCGCCATCGCCGAGCTGGCGAACGGTCTGGGTCACGCCGATATCGCGCGCGCGGCGCTGAAGCGCTCGGGCAACTGGGCCCATCTGTGGGATCCCGCACTCAGCCGCGAGGGCGTCTCGGGCTTCCTGCGCCCGCGCAAGCCCGACGGGACATGGGCCGATCCCTATCTCGTCACGCGCGGCACCTGGCCGGATTTCCTCTACGAAGGCGATATCTGGACCTATTCGCTCTATGCGCCGCAGGACATCCCCGGCCTCATCGCCAAGGCGGGCGGGGCCGACGCGTTCCGCAAGCGGCTCGATACGCTGTTCGACCATCTCCATTTCGACATCACCAACGAGCCGGGCTTCCTGATCCCGATGCTCTATCACTGGCTCGGACGGCCCGATCTCTCGGTCGAGCGGCTGATCGACTATCGCGAAAAGGGCTTCTTCGACGGCCGCGGCGGCCTGCCCGCCAATGACGACAGCGGCGCGATGTCGAGCTGGCTGGTGTTCCAGTCGCTCGGGCTGTTCCCGGTGGCCGGGCAGGATCTCTATCTGATCGGGTCGCCGGAATTCACCGCCAGCGACATCGATCTGGGCGGCGGCCATATCCTCCACATTCGCGCGCCGGGGCTCGGCGCGACCGGCGAGAACCCGTTCGTGCAATCGGCAGAACTCGACGGGCGTCCGCTCGATCGCGCGTGGCTGCGCCACGAAGAGATCGCCCATGGCGGGATGCTGGTGCTGCACATGGGGCCGAAGCCCGGCGCATGGGGGACCGCACCGCCGCCGGCGCCGACCCTGGCCATGGCATCCGGTCACCCCGGCTAGGGCATCGCGATGAAGGACTCCCTGGCCCAGGGCATGGGCCGTTGCGTGAAGACCGCGAGCGCGACGGCGACCCCGATCAGCAGCCCGCCGCCGGCGAGGAAGGCGGAGGCCGGATCCGGAAAGAGCGAGGCCATGGCCGGGCCGGTCGCGATGCCGAGAAGCGTGACCGGCAGGATCAGATAGCTGCAACGGCGGGTGGGATCGGACTGGGTGAAGAGGCCGGTCACCAGCGGAGAGGCGGCGTGCAGGGCGAAGCCGAAGATCGCGGTCGCGACCAGATAGGCGGTCGGCCGGCCCGCCGCCCCGGATGCGAGGAGGACGCCACCCCCCTCGGCGCCGACGGCGATCAGGAGAAAAAGCGCGAGGCGAGCATCCGGCCCGCGCCACGCCAGCAAAATGCTGGCCGCCATCTGCGCCAGAAGCCCGACGGAGAGGCTGTGTGCGACGAACGGCGGCGCGAGGCCCTGTTCGGCACCCAGCGCCCCGAGATAGGTCCAACAGGCGCTGGCGATCGCGTTCAGCAGCCATAGCAGCATGATGACGATGACCGATCCGATCGCGGGCGGGCGGGGCTTCGGGAGCGGCACCGGCGTGCGGGATCGCCGGAAAAGGACCGGAATCAGGGCCAGCAGGCCACCGGCGGCGAGCAGCAGCAGCGGCGCATTGCCGCCCCATATCTGCCGGCCGATCAGCGCCAGGACGACGGAACCCGCAAGCGGGGGCAGGGCGGCGATGGTGACGAAGCCGGCGCTGGCGCGGACGGGCCTGGCGCTGCCCAGAACGGCGACGACGCCCGCCGAGGCCAATATGCCTTCGCCGATACCGGCCAGCGCCCGCCCGGCGGAGGCCGTGACTATATTCGCCGAACAGGCCGCGAGCAGACTTCCACCGGCCATCAGCGCGCAGCCGAGACCGGACAGGGTACTGCGAAACGGGCCTGCCGCACCGCATATGACCACCGCGCTGGCGATCGCCATCGCGCCGATCTCGAGCGTCGCCAGGCGGCCGGCCTCCATCGCGGTCAGGCTTGTCGTGACCGACGCCAGCAGAATCTGGGGCTGGAGACCTAGCGATGCGAGGCCGAGGGCGCCGATCCACAGGCCCGCGAGGGTATCGAGCGAATGGCGGCTGATAGGCACGGATTGGCTTTGGAGCATTGCGATCGGATCGCCATGGCGAAAGACGATGGCAGCGTGATGACATCGCGCGCGGCGTTCGCGCCGCCGCCATCGGCGGCGTGGACGGTTCGCTCCGGCCGTCGCCGTCGACATCGCCGCCAGACGCAGGTCTGCTTTACCGATGTTAACCGGCCCTCGTGTCGGGCTGGTAACGATCTCGGCCTATCCGACCATTGTGCAGGAGGGGCTTGGTGTTCGACGATCAACGACATGAAAACGCGATGCAGCGATTGCGCGACGCTCTCGACGCGGCGCTCGACCGGCTCGACTATCGGGAGGCGTGGCTGCTGGCGATGCGGATCGACGAAGAGGAATTGATCCTGATCTGAGCGGATCGGACGATGCTTTCGCAGGCGACGGCCTGCGGGTTCGCACCCTCCCGGCAAGCGTGACCGCGGGCCGCCGTCATGATGGTGCGGCTTGCCCAGCCGCTCCGCCCGCGACCAGGGCCTGGATGCGCGCGGCGACGTCCTCGGTCGCCGGCGCATAGACCAACATGTTGAGATCGGGGCGGCCCTCGACCGCGAAGGTGGAAAATTCGAGCTCGATGGGGCCGAGTTCGGGATGGTGCAGGCGCTTGACGCCCTCGCCATGGCCGACCACCTCATTGTCGCGCCACATCGCAGCGAACTCCGGGCTCATCGCGGAGAGTTCTTCGACGAGCTGCCGGATTTCGTCACCGGCACCCGCGCGCGCGGCATCGGCGCGGAACGCCCCGACCACGAAGCGCGCGACGCTGCGCCAATCCTCCTGCACCGCCTTCACCCGGGAATCGGAGAACATCAGCCGCAGGATGTTGCGCGCCGGGCGGGGAAGCGTCGCATAATCGAGCAGGACGAGCGCCGCCGCGCGATTCCAGGCGACGATATCCCAGGTCGCGGTGCGGATCATGGCGGGGCAGGCCGGGATGGCATCGAGAACGCGCTGCAGGCGTGGCGTGATCCCCTCCGGTTCCCGGTATCGGGCTTCCGGCGGATGCCCGAAGGCGAGGATGTGGAGATGCTCGCGTTCGGGTTCGGTCAGCATCAGCCCGGTCGCGATCCGCTCCAGCACGTCCGCCGAGGGCGCCCCGCCGCGGCCCTGTTCGAGCCAGGTGTACCAGGTCGGGCTGATGTTCGCGCGCTGGGCGACCTCTTCCCGGCGCAGCCCCGGGGTCCGGCGCCGTCCGGTCGAAAATCCGAAGGTGGCGGGATCGAGCCGCATCCTGCGATCACGCAGGAAGGTGCCGAGCGGGGTGGTCTCTTGCAGGAGCATCGCGGGCCTGTTGGTTTTTATACCATGATAAAGTCACTACTTTAACAGGAAAATCCATAGGCCACCTTGGCCCTCCGAACAATGACGGAGAGTGTCCATGCGTATATTCCTCACAGGTGCGACCGGCTTCATCGGGTCGCGCATCATCCCCGAATTGCTCGCTGCCGGCCATGAAGTGGTGGGCATGACGCGATCGGAAGAGGGGGCGAGGGCGCTCGCCGCAGCCGGTGCCCGCGCCCATTTCGCCACGCTGGAGGATCCCGCCGGCATCGCCGCCGGGGCGGCCGAGGCCGATGGCGTGATCCACACCGCCTTCGACCATGACTTCTCCAATTTCGCGGCGAATTGCGAGAAGGATCGCCGCGTGATCGAGGCTCTGGGATCGGCGCTGAAGGGCTCGAACCGGCCTCTGCTGATCACGTCGGGCACCGGGATCGGCGATCCCGGCGACGGCCGGCCCGCCGTCGAGACTGTCTTCAACCCGCACCACCCCAATCCGCGGATCGCATCCGAACGGGCCGGGCAGACGCTGTTGGAGGACGGCATCAACCTGTCGGTGGTGCGGCTCCCGCAGGTCCACGACACCGTCAAGCAGGGCCTCATCTCGCCCTATATCCAGATTTCACTCGCGAAAGGCGCGTTCGCCTATGTCGGCGAGGGGCTCAACCGCTGGCCCGCCGCCCATGTCGTCGACGTCGCCAGGCTCTATGCGCTCGCGCTGGACCGGGCGGAGCCAGGTGCGCGCTACCATGCCGTGGCCGAGGAAGGGGTGGCCGCCCGCCACGTCGCCGAGGTGCTGGGGGCGGGCCTGAACCTGCCGGTCGTCGCCTTGGCCGCCGAGGCGGCCGCCGCTCATTTCGGCTGGTTCGCCATGTTCGCCCATCTCGACATGCCCGCCGCCAGCGCGAAGACCCGCGCCATGCTGGGCTGGGAGCCGACGGGGCCGGATCTCCTCACCGACCTGCGCAACATGGACTTCGGTGCGATCCGGGAGATGTAGCAGGCGGCCTGCCGATGGCGCCGGATCGGCCGGCAGGGGGGCCCGCGATCGGCTTTGCGCCGTCGCGCAACGCCGGCGCCATCGGATCGTCGACCGAGCGAGCGCCCGCCGGGCAATCGAGCGTCGGCGCGACCACCCGGCCGTTCCCCCTCTCCCCGCCATTCCCCAACATTCCCCTGTGCCGCTCGGCGGAGAGGGGGCCGTGATCAGGCCGCGATCGCCGACAGACGATCGACCGCCCGGCGCGCGATCGTGCTGCCCAGGATCTGGGCGGCCTGACGATAGACCACGGTGTAGGGCAGGGTGGCGTCCAGATCGACGATCGGGGCGCCCGCAAAACGCAGCAGCGGGGTCACCTCCACCTTCTTGCGGAGCAGGTCCGCGCGATGATCGGGTTTGCGCGCCAGCGCGGTGTCGACATCGACATCCAGCCGGACCACGACATCCGGGCGGAAGCTCGTCATATATTCGTACAGGCGGCGCTCCTGCCGGGCGAGCGCGAACACCAGCCGGCTGCGTGGCGATGCCGCGGACAGCCCCGGGCCGTCATAGAAGCCGGGATATTCGATCTGCGGATATCTGTCGGTCAGGATGACGACCCCGGCGCGGCGCAATTTGAGCATCTGGTTGAAGCGGCGAAGACGGGCGAGCGAGAACATGTAGACGACCAGCGCCGTGAAGAGACCGGGAATCTTCTCGCCCCTCGTCCGGGTCTGGGCGGCTTTCCGGGCGAGCCTGCGCTCGACATGCCGGCCGATGATCGGCAGCCGCTTGATCCGTTCGCCGATCGCCCCGGAGCCCAGGCCCAGATAGCTGACCGCCGTCGGCTGCACGTCGCTCACCGCCTTGAAAAGATCGGTGGTCAGGGTCGACTTGCCCGATCCATCGCAGCCGACGAACGCGACCAGCGGCGCCATCGGCGCGGCGGTCAGCCGATAGTCGAGCGTCGGCCAGAAGCGATCCGCGATAAGGGCAATGGCGCACAGGATGACGATCAGGCCGATATCGTCGCGATGGGTCAGGGTCAGGCGTGCGGCCGCGACCAGACACAGGACCAGCAGGATGGCGACGCTCAGCCAGCGATGCCCCGCCACCACGTTCCAGCTCTTCACGGCCCAGCTCTTCACGGCAGACTCCGACACATTCGATCAACGCTTCCCGCCGCGCTAGATGATCATCTTGTCATCATTCTGCAATGTTCCAGATCAATAATATTCGATTTGACATATTTGGTGAGCGGCAGCATCTGCCGGCCCGGTCGGCCCTTTTCCGGGCATCGGATCGAGGATTTGTGCGCGTGGCACCATTGATCGCCATCGTCGGTTCGGACGGATCGGGGAAATCGACGGTCGGTCAGGCCTTGCTCGAATGGATGGGCGAACAGCGTCCCGCCATGCTCTGTCATCTCGGCAAGCAGTCGGGCAATCTCGGCCGCGCCATCGGGCGGATGCCGATGATCGGGCGCCGGATGGACCGCACGATCCAGAAGACGGTCAAGGACGCGGGCAGCCGGAAGGGGCCGAGCCCGATCGCCGCGCTCGCCATCTACGCCTTCTCGTTGCGGCGCCTGCGGCGGTTCCGGCGGATGCTCGCCATGCGCCGGCAGGGTATCGCGATCCTGGCCGATCGTTTTCCGCAACTGGACGTGCCCGACGGGCTCGATGGCCCCGGGTTCGGCAAGGTGCGTCATGATCGCGGGATCGCCCGGACGCTCGCGGTGCGCGAGCAGAAGCATTTCGAATGGATGACGGCGCACGCGCCCGATCTCGTGATCCGGCTTCATGTCGATGTCGAGACGGCTATGTTACGCAAGCCGGATCATGATCCGGCCGCGCTGGCCAAGAAGATCGCCCGGATCTCGGACCTGCGCTTTGGCGGGACCGTCCCCATCGTCGATATCGATACCAGCCAGCCGCTGGCGATCGTCGTCGCGGAGGCCAAGGCGGCGGTCGCCGCCATGCTCGAACGGCAGCCGGCATGACCGACGCACCCCGCGCGCTGGACCGCGCCGCGCTCGACGCCGGCCCGTTCCCGATCGCGCAATGCGATGCGCTGTTCGCCGCCGTGCTGATCGACGACGAGCTGGACGCCGACGCCCGGCTGCCGGCCGAGATTCGGTTCGATTATGCCCAGGACGAGCTGGCCGCCTGTTTCCGGATCTGCCGACAGCTCTGGTATTCGGGCTTCGACCGGGACGGCCTCGGCCAGCTCATCGCCAGGCTGGTGCGGGATCGCGACCTGGATGCCGCGGATCGGCTGCGATTCAAGCACATCCGCGCGAAGTTCAAGCATTTCCGGTACGCGCACGCGCTCTATGGCGCGCCCCATGCCTATCCGCGGCTGCTCAACCGCGTGACGGTCACGATGGGCCATCTGCAGGACGCCTATCGCAACAAGCGGCGGGGCACGGTGCTGCGGGAGGCCTATATTCTTCGGCTGCTGCTGGCCCGGCTGCCGCTGGCCCGGCTCTACCGGGAGGCCGATCGGCTGCTGCTGACCAGCCCGTCGGCGTTCCGGGCGTTGCTGGAGAAAGACGTCCGCTCGCTCGCCGCGCTGGTGGCCGACGACATGGTGACGGGGCATCGGTTTCACGTCACCCGCAAGGTGATCGGGCGGCAGGTGTCGTTCTGGGATACGCTGCGGACGATCGAGCCGACGCAGGACCGATACGACATGTCGCGCTCGCTCAGCGCGATCAACGGCCTGATGGGCGATCTCCATGATCAATTGGTCGAGCGGCGCGCGGTGGATCGGGCGTCCTATGGGCGAAGCTTCGTGCTGCCCGCCGAGATAAAGGCGCGGATCAAGGCCCTGCTGGAAGTCTATCCTTCCCCTTGAGGCGTGGTCGTCAGCCGGCGCTCAGCCCGCTGCCGAGGTGTTGGGCTCGGTGCCGGGCTCGGTGCCGGTCGGCCGGGCGGCGGACGGATTTTCGCGCGCCTTGATCAGCTTGCGCAATTCGAGGCGGAGGCCCTTGCCGGCAAGATGCGCCTGCGGACTGTCATAGCCTTCGGCGGTGAGGCGTCGAACGATCTCGTCTATCGTGCGACAATGCCCTGTGCCCGCCAGTTGATAGGCGCGTTCGATGGTGCCGGATGCTTGCCTCATGGCCTCCCTTTAACGGACGCAGCGACCGCTGTAACCCATTGCGTGATCCCCCGGCACGATCGCCATCGACGCGGGCGGGCGCGGGCGCGTCGCCCCTGGCCATGGTGGAATGGCTTGGCGCCGCGGATCAGTGGCCCAGCCGCACCGCGACCAGCATGAACAGCGCGCCCGCCAGGCTGGCGAGGCTGGTCGACGGCGCGGGGCGGAGCGCATGGCTGCGCGGCAGCAGTTGCGACGCGCCGATATAAAGGAAGACGCCGGCGAAGGTCGCCAGCGTCATGCCGAGGATTGGCGCCGAGACCGGCACCGCGCTTCCCGCCAGCACGCCGGCGATCGGCGCGGCCGCGTTGAGCGCGAGCCAGCGCCGCGCCGAGGCGCGATCCCCGGTGGCGAGGGCGAGGCTGACGGCGTTCACGCCATCGGCCAGATCATGGGCGATGACGGCGGTGGCGACGAGCACGCCTGCGGCCGGGGACAGCTGGAAGGCCAGCCCGATCCCGGTGCCGTCGATGAAGCTGTGGAGGGTCAGGCTCGCCGGCGCGAGATGGGCGCGCAGACGGCCCGACAGGGATGTTGCGCCCCCCGCCAGCCGATCGACGAACATATAGGCGATCAGCGCCAGCCCGGTCATCGTCAGCACCGATCCATCGGCGAAGCGGGTGCCGGTCAGCGCCAGCGCTTCGGGAAGCAGATCGAACAGGGCGACGCCGATCACCATGCCGGCCGCCAGGCCGAGGATCACGCCGAGCCGGCGATGGTAGCGCAAGGCGAGCGTGCCGCCGATCAGCGTCGCCCCGCTCGCCGCGATCCCGAGCAGCAGCGCCATGCCGGATGGACCGGTCACCGTCCGGCCTCCCGATGGCGGGCAGCGGGCCATGGCCGGATCGGCGGCCTCGGCCGTGGGGCGCGGGAGCGGGGGATGGTCATCATGGCATCGCTATCGTTCGCTGGTTTGACGGTGGCCATGCGACAATATAGAACGATATACCATCACATTAAACGATGGATCGTGAACGGACAGCGAAAAGCGGCGGTTCGGCGGCGTAGAGGGGCGCGGGGCGGCCATCGGGGGGACGGGGCGCATCGACACTCCGAGATATTTTGAGGATGCGAGCCGCCGGAAGCGGATGGCGGTCCACCGCGCTGATCCGCATCGATAGGCCATTGCCACCACCGATGAGATATCATAACATCTCATCCCTGAACGCAGAGCGCCGCCAGGCGTCGCGAAAAGGTGGGACCGTGATCATATGTCGCAGCAGGGTGGGAAGGACGGACTTGCGACCGCGCGCCGCGTCCGCCGGTGATGATGCCGTCGGTCGGCCGGGGCTGAGGTTGCGGCCGGGGCATCGCCTCGTGCTGACGATCGCCTTGCTCGCCGCTCTGCTGTGGCAAAGCTTCGTGATCGAAACCCATGTCGACCGGGCCGTGCGATCCCGTCCGGTCGCGACGCAGGCGGCGGCGCCCACCGTCGTTTCGGCAGCGGGGCGTTTCTCGGGCCAGCCGACGGATTGCGCGATCTGTTTCGATGCCCGTCAGGCGGGCGCCTATGTCTCGTCGGCGGATATCCGCGTTCCGCTGCCGATCGCCGCGATCTACTGGCGTCTCTTCGTCATTCTCTCCGATCTGACCGGGCAGGCGCGATCCCATGCATGGCGTGGTCGCGGGCCGCCGACCCCCACCCACGCCTGAACCACATCACCTGAACGACATCGAAGGGAGAGGGGCGCGTCGCCTCTCCTCGCCGCCGGCGCGCGTGCGCCCGGCCACCCAGATTCTGGAGTGAATTCCCATGCGTACCCTCTTCCTGCTGGGCGTGGCCTCCGCCGCGCTCATCCCTGCCGCCGTGTCCGCGCAGCAGGCCCCTGTCGCTGCCCCGACGAAGGCGCAGGATATCATCGTCACCGCCTCGCCCTTCGTCTCCGACGGCAGCGATACGCCGACCATCGCCGCCAAGGTCGATCGCGAGACGATCCTGCAGAATGGCGGCGCCAGCATCGCCGACGCGCTCGCCCAGGTGCCCGGCATTGCGGCGACGACCTTTGCCTCCGGCGCCAGCCGCCCGATCATCCGCGGCATGGACGCCACCCGCGTCCGCATCCTGGAGGATGGCTCGAGCAGCTCGGACGTGTCGGACATCGGCCCCGATCACGGCGTCCCGATCGATCCGCTGTCCGCGCAGAGCATCGAGGTGGTGCGCGGCGCCGGCACGCTGCGCTATGGCAGCCAGGCGATCGGCGGCGTCGTCAACGTGCTCAACAACCGCGTGCCGATGACCCTGCCGACCAGGCCGCTGTCGGCCGAGATGGACGGCAGCTTCGATACCGTCTCCAACACCGGGCAGGGCTCGCTGATGGCGGACGGGCAGGTCGGCGATCTCGCCGTGCATGTCGACGGCTTCTACCGCCATGCCGACGATTATGACACGCCGCTCGGCACCCAGCAGAACAGCTTCTTCCATGGCTATGGCGAGACGGTCGGCACCTCCTATTTCTTCGGCCCGGGCAAGACGAGCCATGTCGGCATCGCGATCATGGATTATGACGCGCAATACGGCATCCCCAGCGACACCACCTATATCGACATGCACCAGACCAAGCTGCTGACCCGCGACAGCTTCGATCTCGGAAGCGGCCTGTTCCGAACGCTGACCTTCGACGGCAGCTATGCCAAATATCAGCATAGCGAAAAGGAACCCGACGGCAGCGTCGACAGCACCTTCCGCAACCGCGAATATGACGGCCATGCCGAATTGCTGCTCGGCCCGATCGGCTTCCTGCAAAACACGGCGCTCGGTGCCGAGGTCCAGCATCGCACATTCTCCGCGCTGGGCGAGGACAGCTCCTATCTTTTCCCGACCCTGACCAAATCGGAGGCCGGCTATATCTTCACCGAGGCGCCGATCACTGCGGCGCTGAAGATCCAGGCGAGCGGCCGTATCGAGCATGTCAGCGTCAAGGGCACGCCGCGCTCCGACGTCCCCACCAGGGACAATTTCACGCCGGCGAGCGGATCGATCGGCGCGCTGCTCGACGTCAACAAGGCGGTGAAGCTCGGCCTGACCTTCTCCAGCACCGGCCGCGCCCCGGCGCAGACCGAATTGTTCGCGCGCGGCGGCCATGACGGCCCCGACACCTTCGAGACCGGCGATCCCAACCTCAAGATCGAGCGCGCCAACTCGCTGGAAGGGACGATCCGCGTCAACACCGGCGGCTTCCGCTTCGAGGGCAGCGTCTACAGCACCTGGTTCCACAACTATATCTATGGCGAACTCACCGGCCGCACCTGCGACGATGACGGCGATTGCGTGGTCGGCGATGGCGACGATCTGAAGGAGCTCAACTATCGCCAGCAGGGCGCGCATTTCCGCGGCCTCGAAGGGCAGGCCTCCTATGCGCTGGTCAAGACCGCGTCGGGCGGCACGCTGGAGGCCAAGGCGATCGGCGACTATACCCGCGCCACGCTGAACCATGACGGCAATGTGCCGCGCATCCCGCCCTATCGCGTCGGCGGCGGCCTGTCGTGGGAGAGCAAGCCGGTCGATGCCGGCTTCCTGTTCACTTATTATGGGCGGCAGAACCGCTTCGGCGCCTTTGACACCGCGACGCCCAGCTATGTCGAGCTGGATGCGAACCTCGCCTGGCGGCCGCTTGAGCAGCATCCGGGCCTCGAACTGGCGATCGTCGGCCATAATCTGACCAACGACATCCAGCGCAACGCGGCCTCGCTCAACAAGGACGACGTGGTGCTGCCCGGCCGCAATGTCCGCTTCGTGGTGAAGCTCGCGATATAAGGCCGCGCCGGCCGCCCTGCGCAGCGACGCGCGGCGGCCGGAATTCCTCCCGGATCGAAGAATGGCGACTGAACCGATGCTGACAGGGCGGTTCAGTCGCAGGTCAAGCGCGATGGCCTAGACCTGATCACGGTCCAGACATCGGGAGTGAGTCCATGTTCAAGAAAGTCATCGCCGCCACCGCACTGGCGAGCATGGGCGTGGTGGGCGTCGCCGTCCCTGCGCAGGCGCACCATCATCATGGTGGTTACTATGATCATGGCGGTTACGACCGCGGCGGCTATGGCCGCCATGGTGGCTATTATGGCGATCGCGGCGGCTATGATCGGGGCTATCGCTGCCATCGCGGCGGCGGCACCGGCGCCATCGTCGGCGCGCTGGCGGGTGGTCTCGCGGGTAATTCCATCGCCGGCCGTGGCGACAAGACGCTCGGCACCGTCGTCGGTGCGGGTGGTGGTGCGCTGCTCGGCAATGCGATCGGGCGCCATCGCACCCGCTGCTGATCCGCCGATCGGTTGATCGAAACGGCGCCGCGACCCTGTCGCGGCGCCATTTCTGATTCAGCCCGCCATCGCGTCCGGCGCGCGCTTGCCACGCTTCACCATCAGCTTGTTGAGCGCGTTCACATAGGCGCGGACGCTCGCCACCATCGTATCGTGGTGGGTGCCGGTGCCGCGCGTGGTGCGGCCATTCTCGGCGAGCACCACCGAGACCTCGGCCTGCGCGTCGGTGCCGCCGGTGACGGCGTGGACTTCGTAGCGCTCCATCGCCGAGGCCTCGTGCGGCACGATCTCGCGGATCGCGTTGAACAGCGCGTCGACCGGGCCGTTGCCGCGCGTCGCGCTGGTCTTCTCGACGCCATCGACCTCGAGGGTCAGGATCGCGCGGGCCGGGCCGGTGCCGCAATGGATCTCGACATCCTTGACCTGGATCGAGTCGTGGCCGCGCAGCACCTCGTCGTCGACCAGCGCGACGATATCCTCGTCGAACACCGCCTTCTTGGCGTCGGCGAGCGCCTTGAAGCGCACGAACGCATCCTGGAAGGCGTTGTCGCCCAGCTCATAGCCCATCGCCTCGAGCTTGGAGCGGAAGGCGGCGCGGCCCGAATGCTTGCCCATCACCAGATTGGAGGTCGAGACGCCGACGCTCTCCGGGGTCATGATCTCGTAGGTCGAGCTGTCCTTGAGCATCCCGTCCTGGTGGATGCCGCTCTCGTGCGCAAAGGCGTTGGCGCCGACGATCGCCTTGTTGGGCTGGACCTGGAAGCCGGTGACCGCCGAAACGAGGCGCGACGATCTGGTGATCTCGGTCGAGACGATGTTGGTGCGGAACGGCATGATGTCGCCGCGCACCTTGATCGCCATCGCGATCTCCTCGACCGCGGCATTGCCGGCGCGCTCGCCGATGCCGTTGATCGTGGACTCGACCTGGCGGGCGCCGGCCATCACCGCCGCCAGCGTGTTGGCGACGCCCAGGCCGAGATCATTGTGGCAATGGGTGGAGAAGATCGCCCGGTCGGCATTGGGCACCCGCGCCATCATGTCCTGGAACAGCGCGCCATAGGTTTCGGGCGTGGCATAGCCGACGGTATCGGGCAGGTTGATCGTGGTCGCACCGGCCTTGATCGCGGTCTCGATGCAGCGGGCGAGGAATTCGGGATCGGAACGGGTGGCGTCCTCGGCCGACCATTCGACATCCTCGACGAGGTTGCGCGCGCGGCTCACCGAGCGCTCGATCGAGGCGAGCACCTGCTCGGGCGTCTTGTTGAGCTTCACCCGCATGTGCAGCGGCGAGGTGGCGATGAAGGTGTGGATGCGCGGGCGGCGGGCATGGCGCACCGCCTCGCCGGCGCGATCGATGTCGCCGTCGGCGGCGCGCGCGAGGCTGGCGATGATCGCCTTGTCGGCCTGCTTGGCGACCTCGGTCACCGCCTCGAAATCGCCTTCCGAGGCGATCGCGAAGCCGGCCTCGATGATGTCGACGCCCATCGTCTCGAGCTGGGCGGCGACCTTCAGTTTCTCCTCGAGATTCATCGAACAGCCGGGAGACTGCTCGCCGTCGCGCAAGGTGGTATCGAAGATCAGGATCGTATCGGTCATGGGTGGCACTCCGCTGCCCCGGCTCTTGGCGGGGCGGATATCGTCTGAGGCCCGGCTCGGCGGGCGGCGATCATCCCCTCAGGCGCGGCGCAGGCTTTCGCCCACGCGACAACGGCGCGCCTAAGGGCGCGTAAGTCGAAGCAGGGGAAGGCGGATCGCCACGGTCACGGATGCTCTGTCGCCGAACGGGCTGCGCCTGTCCAGCAATTTGTGAGTTATCCGGCGATGGCCGGGCATGTTTCCTGTCGCGACGGTGCGATTGCGCGACAGGAAGTATCCGATGCTGTCATGACTGCTCGAACGCGGCCGCGATCGACAGCTGGACCTGATCCGAGACCAGCGGCACGCCGCCCCCGATCCCGAACTCGCTGCGGTTGAGCGAGAGGCGCGCGTCGAAGCCGACGGCCTGGCCCTTGCCCATCATGCTCTTGCCGGCGCCGTGGAGTCGCACCCGCATCTGTACCGGGCGGGTCTGGCCATGGAGGCTGAGATCGCCGTTCACGAACACCCAGCCATCGGTGCCGGGAATGACGTCGGTCGAGGTGAAGGTGGCGTTCGGCCAATGCTGCACGTCGAAGAATTGCGGGCTGAGCAGCTCCTCGTTGAGCTTCCGGCTGGTCGTGTAGACCGAGTCGATCGGGATGGAGACGCTGAGTTTCGTGGCGCTCAGCGTCTTGGGATCGAGGTCGAGCGTGCCGGACGCTTCGGAAAAGAAGCCGCGGAACAGCGAGAGGCCGAGATGATCGAGGGTGAACATCACCTGGGTGTGCGCCGGCTCGATCGCATAATGGCCGGCGACCAGGCGGGCGGGATCGGGCGCGCCGGGCGGCGTGCTCGGCAGTTTCATCGGGGCCTGCGCGGCGGCGGGCAGGGCAGCGATCAGCAGGGCGGCAACAAGCAGGGGACGGCGCATCCTATCGACTCCCGACAAACGAAGAGGGGCGGACGCTTGCGCGCTCCGCCCCTCCTGTCAAATCGCGGGCCCGGATGGGGCCGGAATTACTTCTTCTCGAACGCCGCGGTGATCGTCAGTTCGACATGATCGGAAACGACGGGCACATATTTGGTGACGCCGAAATCGCTGCGGTTGAACGACAGGCGGCCGTCGAACCCGGCGGTGAAGGCCTTGTCCATCGGGTTGGTGCCGGCGCCGTGGAAGTGGACGAGCAGCTTGGCCGGCTTGGTGACGCCGTGGATGGTCAGCTTGCCATCGACTTCGGCGGTGTTCTGCGGGCCGGGGGTGATGCCGGTGGAGACGAAGGTGGCGTTGGGGAACTGCGCCGCATCGAACCAGTCGGCCGAGACGAGTTCCTCATTGAGCTTGTCCGAGGTGGTGTGGACCGAGGCGATCGGGATGGTCACCGTCAGCGCGGTCTTGTCCGGGCTGGTCGGGTCGAGCGTCAGCGAACCGCTGGCCTGCGAGAAGAAGCCCCGGAAGATCGAGAAGCCGAAATGATCGACCGCGAACACCACCTGGGTGTGGTTGGTCTCGAGTGCATAGGTGCCGGCGGTGAGGCGGCTCGTGTCGGGCGCGCCGGGCAGGGCGGGGGCCTGCGCCACGGCGGGGACGGCGAGCAGCAGAGCGAGGGCTGGGGCGAGAAAGCGCATGGTCGGGGAAAACCTCCGGCGGAATGGAGCGATTGTTCTAATGCCGTGCGCTATTCTGGCTAGAGGGACTTTGTCGTGATGAGCATTCGATTTTCTCGAACGATCCCGAACGCCGAGCGACCTTGAACGAGGACGCCGCAGCCCCGGGCGTGGGGCTGCGGCGTCGCCGGATCAGTTCTTGGCCTTGTCGACCAGCGCATTGGCGCCGATCCACGGCATCATGGCGCGCAGCTTGGCGCCGGTCTCCTCGATCGGATGACGCTGGGCGAGGCCGCGTGCCGCCTTCAGCTCGGGCTGGCCGGCGCGGTTGTCGAGCACGAAGTCCTTCACGAAGCGGCCCGACTGGATGTCGGCGAGCACGCGCTTCATTTCCTTCTTGGTCTCTTCGGTGATGATCCGCGGGCCGGTCTTGATGTCCCCATATTCGGCGGTGTTCGAGATCGAATAGCGCATGTTGGCGATGCCGCCCTCATACATCAGGTCGACGATCAGCTTGAGCTCGTGCAGGCACTCGAAATAGGCCATTTCCGGCGCGTAGCCGGCCTCGACCAGCGTCTCGAAGCCGGCCTGGACCAGCGCGGTGGTGCCGCCGCACAGCACGGCCTGCTCGCCGAACAGATCGGTCTCGCATTCCTCGCGGAAGTTGGTCTCGATGATGCCCGAACGGCCGCCGCCGACGCCGGACGCATAAGCCAGCGCGATGTCATGGGCGTTGCCGCTTTTGTCCTGGTGGATGGCGACGAGGCAGGGCACGCCGCCGCCGCGGACATATTCGCTGCGGACGGTATGGCCCGGGCCTTTCGGCGCGATCATGATCACGTCGAGATCGGCGCGTGGCTCGATCAGGCCGAAATGGATGTTGAGGCCGTGGGCGAAGGCGATCGTCGCGCCCTGCTTGAGGTTGTCGTGCAGATCGGCGGCGTAGATCGCGGCCTGATGCTCGTCGGGGGCGAGGATCATGGTGATGTCCGCCCAGGCGGCGGCCTCGGCGGTGGTCATCACCTGGAAGCCGGCATCCTGCGCCTTCTTGGCGGTCGCCGAGCCGGCGCGCAGCGCGATCGCAACATCCTGGACGCCGCTGTCGCGCAGATTCTGGGCATGGGCGTGGCCCTGCGAGCCATAGCCGACGATCGCGACCTTCTTCTGCTTGATCAGTCCGGTATCGGCATCGGCATCATAATAAACGCGCATGTTCGTTCCTCTTTCGAATGGACGGGCCGCTATCGGCCGGATGGGGGTTCAGGCGGCCTCTCGTCCGCGAGCGATCGCCGCGACACCGGTACGGGCGACCTCGACCAGGCCGAGTTCCCGCATCAGTTCGCAGAATTTGTCGATTTTATCTGGATTTCCGGTAACTTCGAAGACGAAGCTCGACGTCGTGCTATCGACCACGCGGCACCGATAGACCTCGGCCAGGCGCAGCGCCTCGATGCGATGCTCGCCGGTGCCGGCCACCTTCACCAGCGCCAGCTCACGCTCGATATGAGGCCCAAGGTCCGACAGGTCGGTGACGCGGTGGACCGGCACCAGCCGATCGAGCTGGGCGATGATCTGGTCGACGACGTCGGGCGAGCCGTAGGTCACGATCGTGATCCGGCTGACCGCATGATCCTCGGTGATGTCGGCGACGGTCAGCGACGCGATGTTGTAGCCGCGCGCGGTGAACATGCCGGCGATCCGCGCGAGGATGCCCGCCTCATTGTCGACGACGATCGACAGGGTATGCCGCTCGGCGGCCTGCTGGGTGATGTGCATGTCGCTTATTCTTTCTCGGGTGCGAGCTGGACGTTGCCGACCATGCCAAAATGCCAATAGAGGCGGCCATTCTCCTCGCGGCGCGGATATTGGATGTTCACGGCAGTGAAACCGAACCCTTCCAATACCTTGGAGACGGTTTCTCCGGCATAGCGCGAGGTGATCTTGACCTTGTCGAATTCCTCCTCGCCGATCTGGGCCGGGCGATCGAGATGGACCACCCAGTCCGAGAAGGCGGGGGTTGCCTGGGCGGTCCAGCCTTCGAGGTCGGCACTGCCGCCGTTCAGTCGTCCGAAATCGAACGGCTCGGCGAGATGCACGATCAGACGCATTTTCGGCATCAGACGACCTCCGTCGGACGGCCGGCCATCAGACCAGCGCCTTCGCCTCGTCGCTCGCTTCGCCGATCACCTCCTCCGCATGGAGGATCATGTCGGTGTGCGCGGCGCCCGACGGGATCATCGGGAAGCAATTGGCGAGCTGGGCGACGCGGCAATCGACCATCACCGGGCCGGGCGTGGCCAGCATCGCCGCGATGCCGTCATCCAGATCGGCCGGATGCTCGATCCGCATCCCGGTCCAGCCGAAGCTTTCCGCCAGCTTCACGAAGTCTGGCAGGGCCTCGCTGTAACTCTCTGAATAACGGGACGCATAGACCAGCTCCTGCCACTGGCGGACCATCCCCATATATTGGTTGTTGAGGATGAAGATCTTGACCGGCAGGCGATATTGCGCGGCGGTCGACATCTCCTGGATGTTCATCAGCACCGAGGCATCGCCCGACAGGCCGATCACCAGCCGATCCAGATCGCCGACCTGCGCGCCGATCGCCGCGGGCAGGCCATAGCCCATCGTGCCGAGGCCGCCGGAGGTCAGCCAGCGGTTCGGCCCGTCGAAATGGAAATGCTGGGCCGCCCACATCTGGTGCTGGCCGACCTCGGTGGTGACGATCGGATCCTGCGCGCGCGTCATCTCCCAGACCCGCCGGATCGCGTGCTGGGGCATGATCTCGTGATCGGACGCCGGGTAGGCGAGCGAGTTGCGCGCGCGCCAGCCGGTGATCCGGGCGTTCCATTCGCCGAGATCGGCGGGCTCATGGCCGCGCTGCTTCCACACCGCGATCATGTCGGCCATCGCCGAGCCGACGTCGGCCACCACCGGCAGATCGACACGGACATTCTTGTTGATCGAAGATCTGTCAATATCGACATGGATCTTACGGGAATCGGGCGAGAAAGCATCCAGCCGTCCGGTCACGCGATCGTCGAAACGGGCGCCGAGGCAGAGGATCAGGTCGGCCTTGTTCATCGCCATATTGGCTTCGTAGGTGCCGTGCATCCCGAGCATTCCCAGCCATGCGTCGTGGCTGGCCGGGAAGGCGCCGAGGCCCATCAGCGTCGAGGTCACCGGCGCGCCGGTCAGCGCCTGCAATTCGCGCAGCAGCGCGGACGCCTGCGGGCCGGCATTGATGATGCCGCCGCCCGTGTAGAGGATCGGTCGCTCGGCTGCGGCGAGCATCTCGACCGCGGTCTCGATCGCCGTCGCATCGGCCTTGACCTGCGGGCGATAGGTCTTGTGTTGGAGCGGGGCGGTCGGCTTCGTATAGCGCGCCGACGCGATCTGGACGTCCTTGGGCAGATCGATGACGACCGGGCCGGGGCGGCCGGACGTCGCGATGTGGAACGCCTCGTGGACGATCGCACCGAGGCTCGCCGGATCCTTCACCAGATAATTATGCTTGGTGCAGTGGCGGGTGATGCCGACCGTATCGGCCTCCTGGAAGGCATCGGTGCCGATCAGCTGGGTGGGCACCTGGCCGGTGATGACGACCAGCGGGATCGAATCCATCAGCGCATCGGCCAGCCCGGTGACGACGTTGGTCGCACCCGGGCCGGAGGTAACGAGCACGACGCCGGGCTTGCCGGTGGAGCGCGCATAGCCCTCGGCGGCATGGGCCGCGCCGCCTTCCTGGCGGACGAGAATGTGCCGGATCTTCTTCTGCTTGAAGATCGCGTCGTAGATCGGAAGCACCGCGCCGCCGGGATAGCCGAACACGACCTCGACACCGAGATCGGTCAGCGCCTGGACGAGGATATCTGCTCCGCTCTGTTCGCTCATCGTCGGGACTCACTCTGAAAAACTGCCGCGCGCCCTAACAGATGCACGGGAGGGGCGCAGCTACCGGTAACAAACTAGCGTGTCAACACGATATCTGGAAATAATCTGTCTATCTGGACATCTTGGGAGTCATAAAATTGCAAGATGCGGGGCCAGTTGTCGGGGGGCTGGTGGCGAAACCATGTTCGCTGGCGCTTGGCATATTGGCGGCTGGCGGCCTGGGCGCGCGCCACCATGGCGTCACGGTCGCCTTCACCGGCCCGCCACGCGGCGATATCCGGCACGCCGATCGCGCGCATCGCCGGCAGCATCGGATCGAGCCCGCGGGCGAGCAGCGCATCGGCCTCCGCGATCCCGCCTTGCTCCAGCATCGCGAGGAAGCGGGCATCGATCCGGGCCGCGAGCCACAGGCTGTCCGGCACCAGCAGCAGCGGCGAGAGCCGGACATGGGCGGCGATCCCCCCCGCCTTCTCCTGTTGCCATTCGGCAAGTGGCCTGCCGGTCGATCGGATCACCTCCAGCGCGCGGGCGACGCGGGTGGTGTCGCTCGGGCGCAGGCGCTCGGCGGCCGTGCGGTCTTCGCGGACGAGCGCGGCATAGGCATCGGCGGTCGCCAGCGCGCGGACCTCGGCGCGCACCGCCGGGGCGATCTCGGGCACCGGCGCGATGCCGTCGAGCAGGGTGCGGATATAGAGGCCGGTGCCGCCGACCAAGATCGGGGTGCCGCCCGCCGCATGGATCTCGGCGATCGCGGCCTTGGCCTCGCTCGCCCAGGCGGCGGCGTTGTGGGCGATCGCGGCATCGACATGGCCAAATAATCGGTGCGGGGCGCGTGCCTCCTCCGCCGCCGAGGGACGGGCAGAGAGGATGCGGAGATCGGCATAGACCTGGCTGGCATCGGCGTTGACGATGGTGCCGCCGATGCGTTCGGCGAGCGCGAGCGCGAGAGCGCTCTTGCCGCTCGCGGTCGGCCCTGCGATGAGCGCCAGCGGCGGCAGATCGGGAGAAAGCATGTTCACGGCGACGCTGATAGCAGCGGGAAAGCTCAAGCGCGGCGATATTTCGAGCGGCATCGATGCGCTCGATCAGGCGGGCTGTCGTCCGGCGCAGGGCGCATGGGTCGACGAGGGCGACGCCGCCGACCTGATCTTCGCTGCCGATCCGCAGGCGGCGCGGGCCGCGCTGGAGGCGCTGGCGCGGGCGAGTGGCTTCGACGTGATCGTCCAGCCATCCGATGCGCGCGAGAAGACGCTGCTCGTCGCCGACATGGATTCGACCATGATCACCGTCGAGTGCATCGACGAGCTGGCCGATTATGCCGGGATCAAGGCGCAGATCGCCGCAGTCACCGAGGCGGCGATGCGCGGCGAGCTCGATTTCGCCGAGGCGCTCGACGCGCGCGTCGCGCTGCTGCGCGATCTGGACGCATCGGCGATCGATCGCTGCCGGGCGGAGCGGGTGACGATCATGCCGGGCGCCAAGGCGCTGGTCCGCACGATGAAGGCACGCGGCGCCCGTGCCGTGCTGGTGTCGGGCGGGTTCACCGTGTTCGCCGATCCGGTCGCCGCCGAGATCGGCTTCGACGTTGCCATCGCCAACCGGCTGGGGATCGCCGACGGCAAGCTCGACGGGCTGGTCGCGCGGCCGATCGTCGACGCGGCGACCAAGCGCACCACGATCGAGGCGGAGCGGGTGGCACTCGGGCTGGAGACGATCGCGACGATGGCGGTCGGCGACGGCGCCAACGACATCCCGATGATCCAGGCGGCGGGGCTCGGCGTCGCCTACCATGCCAAGCCGAGGACGGCGGCGGCGGCGGCGGCGCGCGTCGATCATGGCGATCTGACCGCCCTGCTGTGGGCGCAGGGCTATGCCCGCAAGGATTGGGTGACGGAATAAGGGCGGCGATCGTCCGAGGGGATGCGCCGCTCAGCTGTTGACCGAGAGCACCAGCCTGGGATCGGGAATGTCGTCCGCCTCATGGCCCTCGATCGGCAGCACGGCGGTGCCGATCGCGAAGAATTCGATGACATGCGGCGACCAGTTGTGGCTGCCCTCGTGGAGATCGGCGCCGACGACGCCCTCGGCGCCGGCCTGGCTGGCCTCGGTCTGCATCCGCTCCATCGCGATCTCGCGCGCCTCGTAGAGGGCGAGGCTGAAATTGGTCAGCTCGACATTCTGGCCGATGCTGCCGAGCGCCGCGATCGGGCCGCGCCGCGCGACATGATAGACGCAGCTGCCCATCACCATCTCGAGCGGGCGATAGCCGGCGGCGAGGAGGGTCCAGAAATCCTGCCCCGACAGCGCCGAGGTGAAGGGCTGGCCGTTCGGCCCCTTGAAGCCCTGATGCCCCTTGGCGTGGACGACGCCGGTGCCGATCGCGACGAATTCGAGCACCTTCGTGTCCCATTCGAGGCGCTTCACGGTCAGCCGCACGCCGACGATGCCGTCCGCGCCCATCTGCGCCGCCTCCAGCCGCATCCGCTCCATCGCCAGCGCGCGCGCCTCGTACATCGCGGTGGAGAGCACATCCAATTCCATGTTCGAGCCCCAGGCGGCGAACTGGAAGCCGAGATGATAGATGCACGAGCCGACGCACAGCCCGACCGGCTCGAACCCGGCCTTGCGCACCAGCAGGAACTCGTTGACCGAGAAATCCGAGGTGAAGATGCCGTCAGGATGGCCGGCGCGGCGCAGCCCCGCGAGGCGGGCGAGCGCATGCTCGGGGATATCCTGTCCGTGCGCGTCGGCCATCAGATGCTGCCTTCCTGTTCTTGGGCGTCGGTATCGTAGACGGCGTGGCGGACCTCGCCGGTGCGCTTCAAGGGGCTGAGCCCGTCGCGCATGTCGATGACCGGTTCGACGTCGTGGGGCACGCCGGCGCCGCGCGGGGTGTCGACCACGGTGCCGACGACGATGTGGCGGCCGAGATAGGCGGGCGGCTGCTTATCCTGCTCGCGCCGCAGGATCTGGCCGAAATGGGTGTGGGCGAGCACGCCATTGCCCATCGTCGCGGCGTTGCTGCGCAGCGCGGCATGGGCATCGCGGCGGATGCCCTCCCAGAACTGGCCGAGTTCGGTGAGCGGCTGGTTGCCGGCGAACAGGCCGGTCTGCCATTGGGTGGTCTGGCCGCCCCAGCTGTTCGCGCTCCAGCCGTTGGAACCGCCCCAGCCATTGCCGTTCACGTTGCCGAGCCAGTCGTAGCGCGCGCCGACCGCGATGCCGACCGGCACGATCCCCATCTCGAGCAGCCGCACGAATTCGAGCGCGGGCACGGTCGCGACGACCGGATCGGGGCTGGCGGGCAGCCCCTCCACGCGGATCGCGGTGCCGATCAGGGTGAAGTCCATGCTCGGCCCGACGCTGTGGCGCAGCGTCCGCATCCGCACGTCCACCACCGCATTGGCGCCGGCGGCGTGGGCCTCGCGCTTGATCCGGTTGAGCGCGTGGTGCCAGCCTTCCTCATGCCCCTCGGTCCAGCTCCAGCCATAATGGAACCAGCAGGTGCCCGAGACGGTGGCGATCGGCTTCACGCCGTGGCTCTTGGCGAGCAGCAGTTCGGCCGGCGTCATCGTCGCCACCCAGGGCTGCCTGCCGATCGCGGCATTCTGCAGCCGCTCGGTGACGAAGGCGGGCAGGGTCTGCCGGTCGAGCGCCTCTTCCCAGGCACGGGCACGGGCCTCATGATCCTCGGTGGTGCGGGTTTTCAACGGCTCACGCGAGAATAACGCCATCAGCCGACTCCATCGGGGCACGGCAAATGCTAGCGACGCATGACCGGCCTGTCAGCCCCGCCAGTCAGCCCGTAGGCAGGGCGCTTGGATTTGCGTAGACAGGGGCCAGATGACCACCACGCGCCGATCCTCCCGCAAGCAGGGCACCGCCCCCACCATCGCCGATGTCGCGCGGATCGCGGGGGTTTCCCCGATGACCGTCTCGCGCGTGATCAACGGCGAAACCAATGTCCGCGACGCGACCCGCGAGGCGGTGAACGCGGCGATCAGCGAGCTGGACTATGCGCCCAACCCGGCGGCGCGCAGCCTCGCTGGTGCCAACCAGATCCGCATCGGCCTGCTCTACAGCAACCCGTCCGCCGCCTATCTCAGCGAGTTCCTGGTCGGCGGGCTGGAGCAGGCGAGCCGGGCCGACGTGCAACTGGTCATCCACAAATGCGATGTCGACGGGCATGAGGTGGAGGCCGCGCGGCATCTGGTGGCGAGCGGCGTGGACGGCGTGATCCTGCCGCCGCCGCTGTGCGACGCCGCCGACGTGATCGCGGTGCTGGCGGCCGCGGCGACGCCGGTGGTGGTGGTGGCGAGCGGGGCACCGGCCGAACGGGTCAGCGCGGTCAGTATCGACGATCATCGCGCCGCGTTCGAGATGGCGCGGCACATCGCCGGGCTCGGGCATCGCCGGATCGGCTTCATCGTCGGCAATCCGAACCAGACGGCCAGCGCGCAGCGCCTGAACGGCTTCCGCGATGCGCTGGCGCAGGCCGGGCTGGCGGCCGACGAGGCGCTGATCCGGCAGGGGCTGTTCACCTATCGATCCGGGCTGGAGGCGGCCGAGGCGCTGCTCGATCTCGCCGACGCGCCGACGGCGATCTTCGCCAGCAACGACGACATGGCGGCCGCGGTGGTCGCGGTCGCGCACCGGCGCGGGCTGGATGTGCCGCGCGATCTCACCGTCTGCGGTTTCGACGACACCGCGCTGGCGACGACGATCTGGCCGGAACTGACCACCATCCATCAGCCGATCGCCGACATGTCGCGCGAGGCGGTCGATCTGCTCGTCCGCGAGATCCGCTCCAAGCGGAACCGGCGGGTGGAGGACAGGCGTCATCTGGTGCTCGATCATGCGCTGGTGCGCCGGCAGTCGGATGGGGCGCCGCGCGGCTGATCGCGCGACCGGACGAATGCGGCTTGACGCGGTTGCGCCGACGCCGGATTGTAGCGCTACCATATAGAAGTGAAATAGAAGCGGAACGAATAAGGGGAAGGCGCGGACAGCGCGTCGCCCGTCGTTCCGCCAGGGAGGATTGAGCGGAATGCGATCGAAGTGGCAGGCTGGAATGCTGGGCGCGGCCCTCCTGGCAGCGGGTTCCGCGCCGGCGATGGCCGGGGAACTCCCGCGCATCGTCAACCAGCCGGGGCATCAGGCGCTGATCGTCGACGGCGCCCCCTATCTGATGCTCGGCGCGCAGGTGAACAATTCGAGCGCGTGGCCGGCGATGCTGCCCAAGGTCTGGCCGATGATCGAGCAGCTGCACGCCAATACGGTGGAGGTGCCGATCGCCTGGGAGCAGATCGAGCCTGTCGAGGGCCAGTTCGATTTCTCCTTCCTCGATACGCTGCTGGCACAGGCCCGCACGCACCAGGTCCATCTGGTGCTGCTGTGGTTCGGCACCTGGAAGAACACCGCGCCGGGCTATGCCCCGGCCTGGGTCAAGCTCGACAATAAGCGCTTTCCGCGGATGATCGATGAGAAGGGGGAGACGGTCTACGCGCTGTCGCCCTTCGCCAAGACCACGCTCGATGCGGATCGCAAGGCGTTCGTCGCGCTGATGACGCATCTGAAGGCGGCCGATCCGGACAACACCGTGATCATGATGCAGGTCGAGAACGAGACCGGCACCTATGGCACCGTGCGCGATCATTCGCCGGCGGCGGACAAGGCTTTCGCCGCGCCGGCACCCGCCGCGCTGGTCAGGCGGATGGGCGGCAAGCCGGGGCCATGGGCGCAGGCGTTCGGCAAGGATGCCGACGAATATTTCCACGCCTGGGCGATCGCCAGCTATGTCGATGCGGTGGCGAAGGCGGGCAAGGCGGTGAAGCCGCTGCCGATGTACGCCAATGCCGCGCTGTCCGATGCGTTCAAGCCGCAGGATCCCAAGACCTATGCGGCGGGCGGCCCGACCCATCATGTGATCGACGTGTGGAAGGTCGCGGCGCCCTCGATCGACGTGCTCGGGCCGGACATCTACAAGTCCGATTTCGCGACCTACATGAAATATCTCGAGCTCTACGGCCGCGCGGACAATCCGCTGTTCGTGCCGGAAACCGGCAATGCCAAGGATTATGCCCGCTTCTTCTTCCCGGTGGTGGGCCGTCATGGCATCGGCTTCTCGCCGTTCGGCATGGATTCGACCGGCTTCGTCAACTTCCCGCTCGGCGCGGCCAAGCTCGATGCCGAGACGGTCGACGCCTTCGCCGCCAACTACCGGCTGTTCCGCCCGATGGAGCGGGTCTGGGCCAAGCTTGCTTACGAGGGCAAGACCTGGGGCGTCGCCGAGCCGACCGATCCTGCCGCCAACCACATGCAGATGCTCGAATTGGGCCGCTGGAAGGCGACCCTCGGCTTCGGCCAGGGCCAGTTCGGCACCGATGCGCCCAAGGGCAATGCCGAGCCTTCGGGGGGCGTTGCCATCGCGGAACTCTCGCCGAACGAATATCTCGTCACCGGCTATCATGCCCGCGTCACCTTCGATCTCGCGGCTGCGAAGCCCGGCGAGCACATGATCCTCGATCGCGTCGAGGAAGGCCATTATGACGCGCAGGGCCAGTGGGTGTTCGATCGCCTGTGGAACGGCGACCAGACCGATTTCGGACTCAACTTCACGTCGGCCCCGCAGGTGCTTAAGGTCCGGCTCGCCACCTATCGCTGATCCCCGGAGCCGCCCCCAATGTCCCTTCGCCTCGTCTCGGCGCTCGCTCTGGCGGGAAGCCTGGCCGCGCAAGCCCATGCCGGCACCTATGCGCGCACCGCCAACGGCATCGTGGTGTCGCCGGACAGCGGGGCGAAGGCGGTGCGCCTCCAGGTCTATGGCGATCAGATCGTCCGCGTGACCGAGGTGCCGACCGCCAATTTCGATCTGCCGGCGAGCCTGATGGTGACGGCCAAGCCGGCCGGCGACAATTATGCGGTATCGGTGCGCGACGGCCATGTCATCCTGACCACGGCCAAGCTCACCGCCGATGTCAGCCTGTCCGACGGCGAGGTCAGCTTCCACGATGCCACCGGGCGGCTGACGCTGGCCGAAAGCGGCCCGGCGCGCTTCTCTCCGGCGACCGCGGAGGACGAACCCTTCCTGGCGGTCGCCCAGCAATGGAATCGCGGCACCGACGAGGGGCTCTACGGCCTCGGCCAGCACCAGAACCGGCAGATGAACTATAATGGCGAGGACGTCGAACTCGCCCAGCACAATATGGACATCGCCGTGCCCTTCCTCGTCTCGACGAAGAATTACGGCATATTGTGGGACAATAATGCGATCACCCGCTTCGGCGATCCCAAGGCCTATACGCTGGTCGGCTATGACGACCTGAAGGTCACCGGCGTGGGCGGCCAGCCCGGCTTCACCGCCCATTATTATCTCAACGGCAAGCGGGTGGTGACCCAGCAGGAAGCCACCATCAACTATCAATATATCGAGGATCAGGCGAAGTGGCCGGCCGCCGCCAGGTCCAGGACGGTGGCGGCGAGCGGGGGCCAGAACACCGCCGGCAACGCGACCCAGAAGCAGAGCGTGATGTGGAGCGCGGACCTGACCGCGACCACCGCCGGCCTCCACAAGTTCCGGCTCTATGCGTCGAGCTATGTGAAGGTCTATGCCAACGGCAAGCTGCTGGTCGATCAGTGGCGCCAGAACTGGAACCCCTGGTATCGCAATTTCGATCTGCCGATGAAGGCGGGCGAACCCGTCTCGATCCGTGTCGAGTGGGAGCCCAATGCCGGCTATATCGGTCTGCTCCACAATGATCCGCGGCCCGATGCCGATACCCATTCGATCGGCTTCGCCTCCGAGATCGGCCATTCGGTCGATTATTATTATGTCGGCGGGCAGGATATGGACGGGGTGATCGCCGGCTATCGCCAGTTGACCGGCAAGGCGATCATGCTGCCCGAATGGGCCTATGGCTTCTGGCAGAGCCGCCAGCGCTACACGTCGCAGACCGAGATTCTCGATGCGCTGGGCGGCTATCGCAAGCGCGGCCTGCCGCTCGACAATATCGTGGAGGACTGGTTCTACTGGCGCGAGGATGATTGGGGCAGCCACAAATTCGATCCCACGCGCTTCCCCGATCCCAAGGGGATGATCGACACGATCCACGGCGAAAACGCCCATTTCATGATCTCGATCTGGCCGAAATTCTATCCGACCACCGACAATTACAAGGAATTGGCGGCGGCCGGCGCCGTCTACACGCGCAATCTGGAAGCGCACGCCAAGGACTGGGTCGGCAAGGGCTATGAGAATACCGATTATGATCCCTACAACCCGCGGGGCCGGGCGATCTACTGGCGGCAGGTGAAGGACAATCTCGCCGCGCTCGGCGTCGATGCGTGGTGGATGGACGCGTCCGAGCCCGACATGCACTCCAACATCTCGATCGGCGAGCGCGCCTATCGGATGGGGCCGACCGCGCTTGGGCCGGGTGCCGCCTTCTTCAACAGCTTCCCGCTGGTCCATGCCGAGGGCGTCGCGCAGGGCTGGCACGAGGACAAGCCGGATACCCGCTCCTTCATCCTCACCCGCTCGGGCTTCGCCGGCCTGCAGCGGACGGGGGCGGCGGTGTGGTCGGGCGACGTCGCGGCGCGGTGGGACGACCTGCGCAACCAGATCTCCGCAGGCGTCAACCTCTCAATGTCGGGCCTGCCCAACTGGACGCACGACATTGGCGGCTTCGCGGTGGAGGATCGCTATGCCAGCCAGCGCAAGAAGGACGTGCCCGAATGGCGCGAGCTGAACCTGCGCTGGTTCCAGTTCGGCGCCTTCTCGCCGCTGTTCCGCAGCCACGGCGAGTTCCCCTATCGCGAAATCTGGAACATCGCGCCGGAAGGCTCGGACATCTACAAGGCCTTGGTTTATTACGATAAGCTCCGTTACCGCCTGATGCCCTATATCTACACGCTGGCGGCTGACACCTATGCGCAGGACGGCACGATCATGCGCGGGCTGGTGATGGACTTCCCGGCCGATCGCCATGTGTGGGCTATCGACGACCAATATCTGTTCGGCCATGCGCTGATGGTCGCGCCGGTGACGGCGTTCAAGGCGCGGAGCCGCGCCGTCTATCTGCCGGCGGGCAGCGGCTGGTACGATCTCGCCACCGGCGGCTTCCAGCAGGGCGGGCAGACGGTGGAGGCGGCGGCACCGCTCGACCAGATTCCGGTATTCGTCCGCGCCGGTGCGATCCTGCCGACCGGGCCGGACATCCAGTGGACCCGCCAGAAGCCGGACGCCCCGTTGACGCTGACCGTCTATGCCGGCGCGGACGGGGCCTTCTCGCTCTACGAGGATGACGGGGTGAGCCTGCAATATCAGACCGGGGCGTTCGCACGCGTGCCCCTCCGCTGGGACGACAAGAGCGCCACGCTGACCATCGGCGCGCGCCAGGGCAGCTATCCGGGGATGCCGGCGAGCCGCGAGTTCCGCATCCGCTGGATCGGCCCCAACGCCCCGCGCGCGCTCGACCTCGACGACAAGCCCGATGCCACCGTCACCTATACGGGCGCGGAGATGGTGGTGAAGCGCCGCTAGGGCGTTTCGATATCCCCACTCTCCGTTCGCCCTGAGCCTGTCGAAGGGCCGTCCTTCCTCTTTGTGTGCGAAGAAGGACAGTGCTTCGACAGGCTCAGCACGAACGGATTTGCGAAGCAGGGTGACCTGACCGCGCTCCGCACGCCGTCACGCGTCAGGCCAGCCCGCGCCCCTCGATCCGCAGCCCCGGCACGAACTGGCCGGGCCGGGCCGGGGGCAGGGTCACGCGCAGGGCGTCGTCATCCTGGACGAACGCCACCGTGTCGCCGCCATTGAGCGTCACCCGCTCGATCGTGCCGCCGCCGGTCGCGCGCCTGCCGAGGCAGGCGATCCGCGCCTCGCCGTCCGGCCAATCGAGCAGGAACAGGTTGAGCCCGCCGCCGCCCGCCGTGATGCGGACGTCCTGCGCGGTATAGGGCTTCATTGCGGCCTCGCTCTGCATCCCCGTCGGCGGCACGTTGGGGCCTTCGCCGAACATCCGCCACGGGCGCGTGCCGTAGATGCCGCCGCCATTGGCGGCGAACCAGCCGGCGAGATCGGCCAGGATCTGCATCTCGTCTTCGTCATGGGTGCCATCGGCCTTGAGCGGCACCGAGAGCAGCAGGCTGCCATTCTTGGACACCACGTCGCACAGCCGCTGCACGACCTGCTTGGCGCTCTTGTAGCCATGGCGCTCGGCCAGCGGGCGATCGTAGAACCAGCTGCCGATGCAGGTGTCGGTCTGCCAGGGATGGGGGCGGATATCGGCGGCGAAGCCACGCTCGACATCCTCGACGATGCCGTAGCGCTGATAGGGCGAGAGCTGCTTGCCGGTCATCACCACATCGGGCGTGCCATGCCATGCGATCGCGCGGTTGTAATAATCGGCGGCGGCCTCGATCCCGGCCTGGCCCAGCGGCAGGCCATAATCGTCGAAATAGACCAGGTCCGGCCGATATTTGGCGACCAGATCCGTCTGGCGGGCCAGCCATTGCGCCGCATAGGCGCGGCCGCGCGGTCCCGGCGGCGCCCATTCCATCCACACGCCGTCGCGCGCGGCGTGCCAGTCGTTCATCGCCTTGATCGCGCGGATGCCGTCCGGCGGCGCGTAATAGGGGCCGTTATACAGCTCCTGCGGGTCGAGCCCCTCCCACCATGTCCCGATGCCGTCCTGCTTGCGGAGACGATAGGCGTCGTAGCGCTGGCCGCGCATCGGCCCTTCGGCATCATAGCCATAAGCGGTCTGCCACCAGTGCCAGCTGTGCGAGCTGTGGTTGGAGACGCCGAACTTCAGCCCGGCGCCGCGCGCCGCCTTCTCCCAGGTGCCGACGATATCGCGCTTCGGGCCTACTCGAAGGGTGTTCCAGCTATGGTGGGCGCTGTCGAAGGTATCGAGATTGTCGTGATGGCAGGCCAGCGCGGTGAAATAGCGGGCGCCCGCTTTCTGGTAGAGGCCGATCAGCGTCTCCGGCTCCCAATGCTCCGCCTTCCAGAGATTCTCGATCTCCAGGAAGCCGGTGCGGCTGGGATGACCATAATGTTCGAGATGGTGGGCGTAGAAGGGATCGCCCTGCACATACATCAGGCGGCCGTACCAGTCGCCGAAGGCCGGCACCGCCTGCGCGCCCCAATGCGCCCAGATGCCGAACTTGGCGTCGCGGAACCAGTCGGGGGTGCGCCACGCGCCGGCGAGCGAGGTCCAGTCCGCCTGCACCGGGCCGGCCGCCGGGCCGATGGCGCGCGCGGCCCCGGCGCCCAGCAGCGCAGCCCCGCCCACACCCAGAAGATGTCGCCTCGTCAGCATCCCGTCATCCCGTCCCACATGTTTGTGATAGCGTTACCAGCACTCTCACCCTGTTGCCAGAGCAGGGGTCGCACTTCGGCGCGTGACCGCCTATGTGCGGTGCAACATAGGGAAGGCGCGATGGACGATCTCAGACCAGTAGCAGGGCCGCGCGCCGCATCCGGCGGCATCACCCCGGCCGTCACCATCGCCTGTGCGGTGGCGTGCGGCGTGATCGTCGCCAATCTCTATTACGCCCAGCCGCTGATCGCGCTGATCGCGCCCGAACTGCATCTCGGCGCCAATATCGGCGGCCTGATCGTGACGCTGACGATGTTCGGCTATGCGGCGGGCTTGCTGCTGATCGTGCCGCTCGCCGATCGGATCGAAAACCGCCGGCTGATCCTCGCGACCATCGCGGCGACCGCGCTGGCGCTGGCGGGGCTGGCCGCGGCACCCTCCGCGGTCGCCTTCCTGATCGCGGCGATGCTGGTTGGTTTCTGTTCGTCCGGCTGCCAGATCGTGGTGCCCTTCGCCGCCGCGCTCGCGCCCCACGAGACGCGCGGGGCGACGATCGGCAATGTGATGTCGGGTCTGCTGGCCGGGATCATGCTGTCGCGCCCGGTCGCCAGCCTGATCGCGGAGGTCGCCGGGTGGCGGGCCGTGTTCGGCGTATCGGCGGTGCTGATGGTGGTGCTCGGCCTGTGGCTGGCGCGCGCGCTGCCCGAACGGCGCCCGACCAGCGGCCAGGGTTATGGCCATATCCTGCGGTCGATGGGGCATATCCTGCTGCGGGAACGCAAGCTCCAGCGCCGTGCGGCCTATCAGGGCTTCGTCTTCGCGATCTTCAACATCTTCTGGACATCGGCGCCGCTGCTGCTCGCCGATCGCTTCGGTTTCCACCAGACCGGCATCGCGCTGTTCGCGCTGGCCGGCGCGGCGGGCGCGCTGACCGCGCCGATCGCCGGGCGGCTGGGCGACAAGGGCTATATCCGGCTCGGCACCGCCGCCGCCCTGCTGACCATCACCGTCTCCTGCCTGCTCGCCGGATGGAGCGGTGCGATCCATTCGCTGGCGCTGCTGGTGGTGTTCGCGCTGACCCTCGATGGCGCGACGCAGATCAACCAGGTGCTCGGCCAGCGGGTGATCTTCTCGCTGCCGGGCGAGGATCGCGGGCGGGTCAACGCCGTCTACATGACGATCCTGTTCGTGCTCGGCGCCAGCGGATCGGCGATCGCCACGCTCGCCTATCACGCGGCGGGCTGGTGGGGCGCGATGGGCGCGGGGGCGGTGCTGGGCAGCGTTGTCACGTTGCTGTTCGCTACCGAATGGCTGGAACGACGCGGCCAAGCCCACTAAGGCGGCGTCAAACCTTGCAAGTGGGACGAGTCTATGACGACCATCATCCGCGAAGCCGATCTGATCGATAGCGTTGCCGACGCCCTCCAGTTCATCTCCTACTATCACCCGATGGACTATATCCGCGCGCTCGGCGCGGCCTATCAGGCCGAGCAATCGCCCGCCGCCAAGGACGCGATCGCGCAGATCCTGACCAATTCGCGGATGTGCGCGGAGGGGCATCGCCCGATCTGCCAGGATACCGGCATCGTCACCGTGTTGGTCAAATGGGGCCAGCAATGCCAGCTGGATTCGGACCGCTCGCTTCAGGAGGTCGTCGATGAGGGCGTCCGCCGCGCCTATCTCCACCCGGAGAACCGGCTGCGCGCCTCGATCCTGCGCGATCCCGCCTTCGGCCGGATCAACACCAAGGACAACACGCCGTCGGTGCTGCATGTCGAGATGGTGCCCGGCCATCATGTCGACGTGCAGGTCGCGGCCAAGGGCGGCGGCTCCGAGAACAAGTCCAAGTTCAAGATGCTCAACCCGTCCGACTCGATCGTCGACTGGGTGCTCGAGATGCTGCCGCAGATGGGCGCCGGCTGGTGCCCGCCCGGCATGCTCGGCATCGGCATCGGCGGCACCGCCGAGAAGGCGGTGATCATGGCCAAGGAATCGCTGATGGGCGATATCGACATGGCGCAGCTCAAGGAGCGCGGCCCGCAGACCGATATCGAGAGGCTCCGCGTCGAGATCTTCGACAAGGTCAACGCGCTCGGCATCGGCGCGCAGGGGCTGGGCGGCCTCTCGACCATCCTCGACGTCAAGATCATGGACTGGCCGACCCACGCCGCCTCCAAGCCGATCGCGATGATCCCCAATTGCGCCGCGACCCGCCACGCCCATTTCCATCTCGACGGCTCCGGCCCGGCCTATCTGCCGACGCCGGATCTCAACGAGTGGCCGGACGTCGAGTGGAAGCCCTCGAAGGAATCGATCCGCGTCGATCTCGACACGCTGACCCCGGAAGTGGTGGCGAGCTGGCAGCCGGGCGATCGCCTGCTGCTCAACGGCAAGATGCTCACCGGCCGCGACGCCGCGCACAAGCGCATCGCCGACATGCTCGCCAAGGGCGAGGAGCTGCCGGTCGCCTTCAAGGGCCGGGTGATCTATTATGTCGGCCCGGTCGATCCGGTGCGGGACGAGGTGGTCGGCCCGGCCGGCCCGACCACTGCCACCCGCATGGACAAGTTCACCAAGATGATGCTCGATCAGGGCCTGCTGGCGATGGTCGGCAAGGCGGAGCGCGGCCCGGCGGCGATCGCCGCGATCAAGGAGGCGAAGTCGGCCTATCTGATGGCGGTGGGCGGCGCCGCCTATCTGGTCAGCCGGGCGATCAAGGCGAGCAAGGTCGTCGGCTTCGCCGATCTCGGCATGGAGGCGATCTACGAGTTCGAGGTGAAGGACATGCCCGTCACCGTCGCCGTCGATGCCGAAGGCACCAGCGTCCACAACACCGGCCCGCTGGTGTGGCGCGAGAAGATCCGCAAGGAAGGCCTGCTCGAAACCGCCTGAACGGCTCCAGCGGACACCGGCAATCCCGCCGGTGTCCCGCATTGGAATGGTTTCGCCCCTGAACCGCATTCACGGTGTCGCCTGATCGTGCCGGGCCGCTTACGGTGACGGCATGGGCGACGACCGGGATAGCGATGGCAACAGGCCCTGGTGGTCCCGAAGGGGCTATCAGCTCGCCTTGATCCTGGTCATGCTGGTGCCGTTCGTGGCGCCGCCGGTAATCCCGCTGTTCGATCTGCCCGGCCATATGGGGCGCTACCGGATCGAGAGTGGCGGTGCGCACGCGCCCTTCCTGTCGCGCTGGTGGACGGTCGACTGGCGGCTGATCGGCAATCTCGGCGTCGATCTGCTGGTGCTGCCGCTGGCGAAGGGGCTCGGCGTCGAGATCGCCACCAAGATCGTCGTCGGCGCGATCCCCGCGCTGACCGCGGCGGGCCTGCTGTTCGTCGCGCGCGAACGCCATGGCGCGCTGCCGCCGACCGCCGCGCTCGCGCTGCCGCTGGCGCTCGGTTATCCGTTCCAGTTCGGCTTCGTGAACTTCGCGCTGTCGATGGCCTTGTGCGTCCTGGCGTTCGGCCTGTGGCTGCGTTGGGGGCGGCAGCGCCGGTTCGGGCTGCGTGCGGGCCTGTATCTGCTGATCGCGCCGCTCGTCTGGATCGCCCATGTCTATGGCTGGGCGGTGCTCTGCATCCTGTGCCTGTCCGCCGAGACGGTGGAGGTGGTGCGGGAGCGCAGGGCGGTCGTCCCCGCGTTCGGGCAGATCGCGATCCGCTGCCTGCCGCTCTGCTTGCCGATCCTGCTGATGCTGCTGTGGCGATCCGGCGTGCAGGCCGAAACCAGCGGCTTCTTCGATTGGCGCGGCAAGGTCGGCTGGATCGAGAGCGCGCTGCGCGATCACTGGAAAGCGCTCGACGGCGACAGCGTGGAGCTGCTGGTGGCGTTCCTCGTCGTCGGCCTGTGCGGCGTCATGGCCGTCGACCCGGTGCTCGGGCTGGCGACGGTGCTGCTGGGGCTGGCCTATCTGGGCCTGCCGCGCGAGCTGCTCGGGTCCGACTATGCCGACATGCGACTGGCGCCCTATCTGCTGGCGATGGCGCTGCTGGCGATCCGGCCGCGCGCCTGGCTGCCCTGGCGGTTCAAGGCGGTGCTGGCGGGCGGCGCATCGCTGTTCCTGCTGGTCCGGATCGCGGCGGCGACGGCCAGCCTGTATCTCCATGCGCAGGATTATCGCGCGCATCTGGCCGCGATCGACCATATTCCGCGTGGCGCCCGCATCTACAGCCTGGTGGCGCCGCCGTGCGAGCGGGGATGGGACGGCCCCCGGCTCGATCATCTGCCCAGCCTGGCGATCGTGCGCCGCGATGCCTTCGTGAACGACCAGTGGGCGGATGACGGCGCGCAACTGATCCGTGTCCGGCTGCCGATCCCGGCCGCCTTCGCGTCGAGCCCGTCCCAGCTGGTGCGATTGAAGGAGTGCCGACGCCCCGAGCCGTTGTTGGACGATCGGATCGCGCAGTTCCCGCATACCCAGTTCGACATGTTGTGGCTGATCGCGGTGCCGGCCCGGAGTCGCCCGCAAATGCCGTGGCTCCAGCCGGTCTGGGCTGATTCGACCGACGCGCTCTACAGGATCATCCCCGGGCGCATGGCCGCCCAGCCGGGGCGATAAGGCTAGCATCATCCGTGCCATCGCCGTATCGCCGCCCCAATTCGTTCATGCTGGCGACAGAAACCGTGCCCTTCGCGCAACAGTGGGCAATTTCGCCACCTGTAACGCGATTGTCACGGGAACGTTCAGCTTCGTCCGGGCATCTAGACCTCGCAACGCCCCCCGGCGGCGCATTGTACCAGTAGCTTTGCGAAGGTTATTTTATGAAGATGTTCCTCCTCGCGACGGGCGCCCTGCTCGTTGCTTCCGCCGCCCCCGCATTCGCTCAGGACGGCACCGCCACCGCAGCTCCTTCCGACAGCGCCACCTTCACCGGCCCGCGCGCGGAAATCTTCGGCGGCTGGGATCGCGTCGGCACGCGCGAGCGCTTCGACGACGGCACGACCCGCGTCACCAACCACGACCACAAGACCGCCTGGACCGGCGGCGGCCTGGTCGGCTACGATTACCCGATCGGCGACAAGATGACGGTCGGCGTGCTCGGCAGCTACGCCGTGTCGACCGCCAAGACCTGCGCGGACGACGCCACCAGCATCGCCTGCCTCAAGGCCGGCCGTGAGATCGAGGGCGGCGCGCGCGTCGGCTATCGTCTCGGCGCCAAGTCGCTCGTCTACGTCAAGGGCGCCTATGTGAACGGCCAGATCCGCGGCACCGTTGCCGACGATGCGGGCGATTATGTGCGCGGCCACGCCAATCGCGATGGCTGGCGCGCCGGTGCCGGCGTGGAATATGCCGTCACCAAGCATGCCTATGTGAAGGCGGAGTATGATTATACCCGCTTCAAGAGCTTCGACGCGCAGGATCTCGGCTTCGCCGACACCAGCCTGCGTTACGATCGCAATCAGGTGCTGGCCGGCTTCGGCGTCCACTTCTGATCTCTGACGATCGATGATGGCGGCCCCGTCGGCTTCGGCCGGCGGGGCCGTTGTCATAGGCGGAGCGATCGGTCCTAGAAAGCGGTGCAGACCCCGATCCGCCGGCCGCTGTCGCGGCCCCGGAAGGCGAGGGCGAGCCGGCCGGCCTGCCCGGTGCCGGTGAAGCTGAAATCATAGCTGGTCGCGCTGTAGCGGCCGGTGCCGCTGACGTGCATGGTCTGGCCGTGACCGTCCGAGCACTCGCCGTCGGCCTCGATCTTGCCATCCGCCATCGTGAAGCGGGCGAAGCGGCAGCTCTGCTCGGCGCCGGCGAGGAAGAGGGTCTGCGGATGGGCGATGTCGCTGGCGCTCAGGCAGCTCTGGCGGGGCTGGGGATCGGGCAGCGCGCTCGCCATGCGCGCCGCCGCCTGCTGCGATCCGTTGACGCTGTCGAGCGCGTAGACGAGCGTTTCCTCCCACGCGCCGGGCGTCAGCGGCAAGGCCGGCGCGGCAGCCAGGAGGAGGGGCAGGGCGGCGATCAGGCGGGGAACATGCATCCCGCCTCTATAGCCGGACTTTCCTGAACGCAGACAGGCCTGAACGCGAACCGGCCTGAACGCCGACAGGCCGTTGCGGCGTTCGCCTTTCGTCCCCATATTTCCGCCATGGCCATCCAGATTCGCACCAGCCTCGCCGAACCCGAGGCGCAGCCCATGTTCATGCCGCACCGCCCCGAACGGCCGGAGAAGAGCGAGGGCGGCAAGGCGTTCAAGCTGGTCTCGGACTATTCCCCCTCGGGCGACCAGCCGACCGCGATCGCCGAACTGTCGCAGGCGGCGCGCGACGGCGAGCGGACCCAGGTGCTGCTCGGCGTCACCGGATCGGGCAAGACCTTCACCATGGCCAAGGTGATCGAGGAGTTGCAGCGGCCGGCGCTGATCCTCGCCCCCAACAAGATCCTCGCCGCCCAGCTCTATGGCGAGTTCAAGCAGTTCTTCCCCGAAAATGCGGTGGAGTTCTTCGTCTCTTATTATGACTATTACCAGCCCGAGGCCTATGTCCCGCGCTCCGATACCTATATCGAGAAGGAAAGCTCGGTGAACGAGGCGATCGACCGGATGCGCCATTCGGCGACCCGATCGCTGCTCGAGCGCGACGATGTGCTGATCGTCGCGTCGGTGTCGTGCCTCTACGGCATCGGTTCGGTCGAGACCTATTCGGCGATGACCTTCCAGCTCAAGAAGGGCCAGACCGCCGACCAGCGCGAGATCATCCGCAAGCTGGTCGCGCTCCAGTACAAGCGCAACGAAGCCGCCTTCCAGCGCGGTGCTTTCCGGGTGCGTGGCGACAATCTCGAGCTGTTCCCCTCCCATTATGAGGACACCGCCTGGCGCATCGCCTTCTTCGGCGACGAGATCGAGAGCATCACCGAGTTCGATCCGCTCACCGGCAAGAAGGTGGCTAATCTCGATTATGTGAAGGTCTACGCCAATTCGCATTATGTGACGCCGGGGCCGACGCTCAAGCAGGCGACCGAGGCGATCAAGCATGAGCTGGCCGAGCGACTCAAGGAGCTGGTGTCCGAGGGCAAGCTGATCGAGGCGCAGCGGATCGAGCAGCGCACCCAGTTCGACCTGGAGATGATCGCGGCGACCGGCAGCTGTGCGGGCATCGAGAATTATTCGCGCTTCCTGACAGGACGCCTGCCCGGCGAGCCGCCGCCGACTTTGTTCGAATATCTGCCCGAAAATGCGCTGCTGTTCGTCGACGAGAGCCACCAGACCGTGCCGCAGGTCGGCGGCATGGCGCGGGGCGATCACCGGCGCAAGATCACGCTCGCCGAATATGGCTTCCGCCTGCCGTCCTGCATCGACAACCGCCCGCTGCGCTTCAACGAATGGGATGCGATGCGCCCGCAGACCATCGCCGTCTCCGCCACGCCGGGGACGTGGGAGATGGAGGAGGCGGGCGGCGTCTTCGCCGAGCAGGTGATCCGCCCCACCGGGCTGATCGATCCGCCGGTCGAGGTCCGCCCGGTCGAGCATCAGGTCGACGATCTGGTGCAGGAATGCCGCGATACCGCCGCCAAGGGCTATCGCAGCCTCGTCACCACGCTGACCAAGCGGATGGCCGAGGATCTCACCGAATATCTCCACGAGGCCGGCCTGCGCGTCCGCTACATGCACAGCGACGTCGAGACGCTGGAGCGTATCGAGCTGATCCGCGACCTGCGGCTGGGCGTCTACGACATCCTCGTCGGCATCAACCTGCTGCGCGAGGGGCTCGACATCCCCGAATGCGGGCTGGTCGCAATCCTCGATGCCGACAAGGAAGGGTTCCTGCGCTCCGAAACCTCGCTGATCCAGACGATCGGGCGCGCCGCGCGCAACGTCGAGGGCAAGGTGATCCTCTATGCCGACCGGATCACCGGATCGATGGAACGCGCCATGGCCGAGACCTCGCGCCGCCGCGAGAAGCAGGAGGCCTATAACCTCGAACATGGCATCACGCCCGCCACCATCAAGCGGGACGTCACCGATATCGTCGGCCATCTCGCCAGCCGCGACCAGGTGACGGTGGAGACCGGGATCGAGGATGCGCCGCACATGGTCGGCCACAATCTGCGCGCCTATATCGAGGATCTCGAGAAGCGGATGCGCAAGGCGGCCGGCGACCTCGAATTCGAGGAGGCCGGGCGGCTGCGCGACGAGATCCGCAAGCTCGAACAGGAAGAGCTCGGCCTGCCGGTGGAGCAGCATCGCGCCGCGCCGCGCGGCCATTCGACGCTCGGCAAGCCCGGCACCCGGCAGACCCGCTACGGCAAGCAGAAGCAGGCGCGGATGGAGAAACGATCGCGGAGCTGAGGGGGGAGCCCTCCGGCGCACGCTCCTGCGTAGGCAGGCGCGCGAAAAGGCGGGATGTCGAGCCGTTCTGCCGCATTGGCAGGCCTCTCTCCCGCAGCGCCGCGGGCTTAGCCCTTGCCCCTGCCGTCATCCCCCGCCACACAGCGGGTCATGACGATGTGGCGTATCCCGACGGCCCGGCAGGGCACGATCCTTCTCCTGATGGTGGCCTTGGCCTCCTGCGTCGCGGCGCCGCAAAAGCCGGTGGCGCGGCCGGCGCCGCCTCCTGCACCACCGGCGCTGCCGGCCGCGCCGCCGCAGCAGGATTGGCGCGACGTGCCGCTGACGCCGGGCGACTGGACATGGCGGGGCCAGCCGGGGCAGAGCTCGATCGCGCAGTTCGGCGTCGCCGGGCAAGGCTCGGTGTTCGCGTTGCGCTGCGATCTCGCCAGCCGCAATATCGTCTTCTCGCGGGCCGGCGCGCTCGCCGCTTCGTCGGCGGCGCTGACCTTCACCAGCTCCTTCGGTGCCTTCGCGCTCGCCGCCGGCAATGGCGGCGGCCAGCCGCCCGCGATCGTCGCCCAGCTCGGCGCGCGCGATCCCCGGCTGGACCAGCTCGCCTTCAGCCGCGGGCGTTTCCTCGTCGATGCGCCCGGCCAGACCCGGCTGGTGCTGCCGGCCTGGCCTCAGGTCGCGCGCGTGATCGAGGATTGCCGCTGAACCGTCGCGAGCAGGGCGTCGCCCGCGATCGTGCAATGGCCGGCGCCGTCGATGCGCAGCGCGTCCAGCACATCGAGCGCGATGGTCTGTTCACCGAGCCGGACCACGGTCGGCGCCGTCGCGATGACGATCGCGGTCATGCCGTCATCGATCGCCACCGCCTCCGATAGCGTCAGCCGGCGCAGCGCCGCGCGGTAGCGGCCGCGACGGACCATGAGGTTGAGATCGCTGGCCGGGCCACCGGGCAGGCTGCCCATCACCGGCACGTCGCCGGCGAAGGCCAGCGGCGGGTCATAAGGGGTGAGATCGTGGACACCCGCGCTCTGCCCGTCGCCCGCGATTGCGAGGCGCATCGTCCCGGACAGCATGGCGAGTGTCCGGTCCACGCCGGGGAAGAGCGAGAAGGGGCCGTCCGACGCGACCTCGGCCATGCTGATCCGCCAGTCGAACCGATCGAAGCCGGCGCCGTCCGGGCTGGCAGCGACTTCGCGGGTGACGCCGCCGCCATTCTTCCATGGCACCGCGAGACGGTCAGCGGCGCGGAGCAGGGTGAGGCGGGCCATGGCGGGCTTAACCCAAGGTCCGTCGTCGGGGCGCCGCGCGTAGATAGCAGCGCCCCGACCTCATCGGATCAACGCTCGACGCACATGGCGATGCCCATGCCGCCGCCGATGCACAGCGTCGCGAGGCCCCTCTTGGCGTCGCGCTTCTCCATCTCGTAGAGCAGGGTGGTGAGCACGCGCGCGCCCGATGCGCCGATCGGATGGCCGATCGCGATCGCGCCGCCGTTGACGTTGACCTTCTCCGCCGGCAGGCCGAGCTCCTGGCAGACCGACAGCGCCTGCGACGCGAACGCCTCATTGGCCTCGATCAGGTCGAGATCGTCGACCGTCCAGCCGGCCTTCTCCAGCGCCTTCTTTACAGCCGGCACCGGGCCGATGCCCATATAGGCGGGATCGACGCCGACCGACGCCCAGCTCTTCACCGTGGCCAGCACCTTGGAGCCGCGCTTGGCCGCTTCCTCGGCCGACATCAGCACCAACGCCGCGGCGCCGTCGTTGAGGCCCGACGCGTTGGCGGCGGTGACGGTGCCGTCCTTCTTGAAGGCGGGCTTGAGCTTCTCCATCGCCTCGATGGTGGCGCCGGCGCGGATATATTCGTCGTCCGCGACGATCGTGTCGCCCTTGCGGCCCTTGACCGTCACCGGCGCGATCTCGTCCTTGAAGCGGCCCTCGGCGCGCGCCTTCTCGGCCTTGTTCTGCGATCCGACCGAGAAGACGTCCTGCGCCTGGCGCGTGACCTGGTATTTCTCGGCGAGATTCTCGGCGGTGATGCCCATGTGATAGGCGTTGAAGGCGTCGGTCAGGCCGTCGACGATCATCGTGTCGACCAGGCTGAGATTGCCCATCTTGGTGCCGCCGCGCAGATTTTGCGCATGGTTGGCGAGCGACATGCTCTCCTGCCCGCCGGCGACCATGATCGTGGCATCGCCGTTGGCGATCGCCTGCGTCGCCAGCACGACCGCGCGCAGGCCCGAGCCGCAGACCTGGTTGACGCCCCAGGCGGGCACCTCCTTGGGAATGCCGGCCGCCATCGATGCCTGCCGTGCCGGGTTCTGGCCCTGCGCGGCGGTCAGCACCTGACCGAGGATCACTTCGGACACCTCCTCGCCCTTCACGCCGGCCTGGGCCAGCGCGGCCTCGATCGCGACCCGCCCCAGTTCATGGGCAGGAGTCGACCCGAAAGCCCCCAAAAAGCTGCCCACGGGCGTGCGCTTGGCGGCAGTGATGACGACGTCGGTCATGATTTCACTCCTGAACTTCGAAAGTTTGCCGGTCTCTTATCAGCGGATATGGGCGCGCGCGAGCCATTGCGCGAGGGGCCGCCACAGGCTTTCGCGTGCCCGCCCGCCGACTATCATCCCGACATGGCCCTGCGCCAGTGTCAGCGTCTCGCCTGCGCCGCTGGTGCTGACCGCGCTGGCAGCCGGCACGATGCGATCGGTGGTCGAGACGATATCGAGCCACGGGCAGGCGAGTGCGGCGGGATCGATATGCCGCCCGGCAACCTGCCAGCGGCCGGAGCCGGGCCGGTCGTCGCGGAAGAGATCCTCGGCCAGCTCGCGGCCGGCGGCGGGCGTCAGCGGCGCGCCGCCATTGGCCCAATCCTCCAGCGCCACGAACAGGCGGGTCGCCTCGGGGCCGCGTGCCGTGCTGCCGAAGGTGATGAACTTCTCCACGGTGCGGCGCGGATCGAGCCGCCAGAAGGCGGTCTGCAACACCTCGACCGGCAAATGGCCCATCGCGTCCGCCATCGGCCGGGATTGCGTCCATAATTCGCCGAGCCCGTGCCGCGCGGCATCGGGGAAGCCCGAGAAATGCCAGGGCGAGGCGATCAGGGTGAGCGAGGCCGGCGGCCGGATCGCGGCGGCGGCGAGCGCCATCGTCCCGCCCAGGCAATAGCCGGCCAGCGCGGCGTCCGGCCCGATCTCCTCGAGCAGCGGCAGCAGCAGCGTCTCGACATGGCCGGCGATGGCGAGGTCGCGCTCGTCCGGCGAGGGGATGCCCCAATCGAGCAGCAACGGCCGCACGCCCTGCGTCGCCAGCCACCGCATCAGCGAAATATCGGGCAGCAGATCGAGCACATCGGGCGCGTTGATCAACGACGGCACGAACAGTACCGGGCGCCCGGCGCCGCCATAATCGCGCAGCATCGCTCGCCCGGCCCGCGCGACGATCGGCACCGCAGGCGGCCCGGAAGGCCGCTCCGCGGACTGGTAGGCGCGCAATCCGGCGAGCGCCGCCGCCCTCCGATCCGGTGCGCCGTCGGTCTCGTGGCGCAGCATCTCGAGAAACAGCGGGAGTGGGCGCGGCCTGTGTTGCGGTGCGGAATGATTCGATGCTAACATATGCTCTCCCGATGCGTAATCGGGTTGAGAGGGGCCTGACATGGCGAAATCCACTTCCGCTTCCGATACGGTAATCATCAAGAAGTACGCCAACAGGCGGCTCTATAACACCGAAACGTCGAGCTATATCACGCTCGATCATCTCGCCGCGATGACGCGCGAGGGCCGTGACTTCAAGGTGCTCGATGCGCGCAGCGAAGAGGACATCACCCATAATGTCCTCACCCAGATCATCATGGACGAGGAAAGCACCGGCCAGGCGCTGCTGCCGGTGAGTTTTCTGCGCCAGTTGATCGCGCTCTACGGCGATTCGATGCAATCGATGGTGCCGCAATATCTCGAAGCCTCGATGGAGGCGTTCCGGCGCAACCAGCTCCAGTTCCGCAGCGCCATGGAAGGCGCCTTCTCGGGCGGCCCCTTCGCCGAGATCGCCAAGCGCAACATGGCGATGTTCGAGGCGGCGGCGACGGCGTTCAAGCCGGGCGTGCCGGGTGCCCCCGGTGCCCCTGCGGCAGAGCCGGCGTCCGGCGACGACGATATTGCTGCGCTCAAGGCCCAGCTTGCCAGCCTGCAGGACAAGATCGACAAGATGGCCAAGTGAGCCGCCGGGCTCGCCGGCACGGCTGACCGGCCAAGGCCGCGGGCTTCCGCCCCCTGTGCATCCCTACGGCAGCAGGCCGGGATCGTGAGCATGGCGGCCGCCAGGAGGCCGTGGCGATCAATCCCGGGCAGGGCGCCGCCAGTTCATTTGGGCGTGTCCTGCGGTGCCGGGGGCGCTGCCGGGTCGGTCGCAGGCGCGGTCGTCACGGCCGGGTCGGTGGCGGGCGCGGGGCTCGCGTCGGCGGCGGCGGCGTTGGGATCGGGCTTGACGAAGCGCAGCGTCATCCGGTCGCTCTCGCCGATCGCGGCATATTTCGCCTTATCCTCATCGCCCAGGGCGTAGCTCGGCGGCAGCGTCCATACGCCCTTGGGGTGATCGTGATCGTCCTTCGGGTTGGCATTGACGTCGCTCACCGCCGCGAGCTGGAAGCCGGCCGCCATCGCCAGCCGGATCACGGTCGAGCGCTTGACGTAGCCGGTCGTCTTCTCGCGGGCGCTGTCCATATTCTCGGGCAGGCGATGTTCGACGATGCCGAGCACGCCGCCGGGCTTGAGGGCGCGGAACCAGTCGGCAAAGGCCTGGCCGGCATTGCCGTCGCCCGGCTGGTCCGGCGAGCCGAGCAGATTGTGGATGTTGCGGAAGGTCAGGATCATGTCGGCGCTGCCGGCCGGCACGAATTCGTTCATCTGGCCGGGATCGAACGGCGTCATCTGCACCTTGCCGAAGCGATCGGGATCGGTGGCGAGGAAGGTGCGATACTCGTCGCTCTCCTGGCCGGCGGAGACCGCCGCGACATAATGGCCGTTCGCCGCCAGATAGGGGGCGAGGATCTCGGTGTACCAGCCGGTGCCGGGGATCATCTCGACCACGGTCATGTCGGGCTTGAGGCCGAAGAAGCTGAGCGTCTGGGCGGGATGGCGGTAGATGTCGCGCGCGACATTCTTGGGATCGCGGCGCTTGTCGTCCACCGCCTCGCGGATATCGGGCGCGACCATGATGCCGGCGCGGGGCGCCGCCGGCGCGGCTTTTTTGGTAGCCGTCGATTTGGCGGCGGGCTTGGCCGCCGCCTTGGCGACAGTCTTGGCGGAGAGGGGGGCGCCGCTCAGTGCGATGAGCGAAACAGCAAGCAGCAGACGGCGCACAGGCAAACTCCGGATCGTGGGGCGCCGATGCTGGCGCGCTTCCGATCCGGAAACAAGGCTGGTGTTGGGCCGCTTAGAGGCAGGCCTCCAGATAGGGCTGGTCGAAGCCGTACTGGCGCGCCTTGTCGAGCGTGTAGGGGCGCAGGCCCATCGAGCGATATTCGCCGTGGATCTTGCCGTCGGCACCCTCGTCCAGATATTCGAACTTGAACAGCTCCTGCGTCACGATGACGGGGCCTTCCATGCCGATCACCTCGGTGATGTTGGTGACGCGGCGCGAGCCGTCGCGCAGGCGCTTGACCTGGACGATCATGTCGACCGAGTCGGCGATCTGGCGCGAGATCGCCTCCTTGGGCATCTTGATGTCGCCCATCATCACCATGTTCTCCATACGCGCCAGGCATTCGCGCGGGCTGTTGGAGTGGAGCGTACACATCGAGCCGTCATGGCCGGTGTTCATCGCGGAGAGCAGATCGAAACATTCCGATCCACGAATTTCGCCCAGGATGATGCGATCCGGGCGCATACGCAGCGAGTTCTTGACGAGATCGCGGATCGAGATTTCGCCCTGGCCCTCAAGGTTCGGCGGGCGGGTTTCGAGCGGCAGCCAGTGCGGCTGTTGCAGGCGGAGTTCGGCCGCGTCCTCGATCGTCAGCACGCGCTCGCCCGGATCGATCATCTTGGACAGCGCGTTCAGCATCGTCGTCTTGCCCGAGCCGGTGCCGCCCGAGATGACGATGTTGAAGCGGCTGGCACCCGCGATCTTGAGCGCGGTGGCCATCTGCGTGCTCATCGATCCGAAGCCCGCCATCATGTCGAGCGTGATCGGCTTGGCGGAGAATTTACGGATCGAGATGGCGGTGCCGCGCAGCGACAGCGGCGGCACGATGACGTTGACGCGGGAACCGTCGGGGAGGCGGGCGTCGGCGAGCGGCGTGGTCTGGTCGACGCGGCGGCCGACCTTGTTGACGATGCGCTGGGCGATCTGGAAAAGATGCTGTTCATCGCGGAACTGGATGTTGGCGATGACCAGCTTGCCCTTCTTTTCGATGAAGGTCTGTTCGGGGCCGTTGACCATGATGTCCGAGATGTCGGGATCGGACAGCAGTTCCTCAAGCGGGCCGTAGCCGAGCAGCTCGTCGACCAGCACCTTTTCCAGCGCGAACTGCTCGCGGCGGTTGAGGTTGATCTTCAGCTCGCCCAGCACTTCGCCGATGATCGGGCGAAATTCCTCGGCCAGCTCGTCCTTGCTCAGCGAGGCGGCGGCTTCGGGATCGACGCGCTCGAGCAGGCGGGGAAGCACCTGCTCCTTGATCTTGTGGACCGAGGCCTCGAAGCCCTCGACCTTGGACGAGGCGGCGTCGCCCGAGCCATCCTGACGGCTGGTGAGCCGCGCCATCGCATCGTCGAGACCGGGCGCGCCCGACGAATCCGAGGCACCGGGCAGCGGCACCGAATCGATCGGGGGAAACTGGGCGCCGCCCGTTTCCGGGCCGTGCATCGGGCGTGCCACACCGAAAGCGGGCCGTTGCCCGCTACCGCCAGTGCCGTTCCGTTTGCCGAATGCGCTCATCGCTGACCCGTTCCCAAAAATCTTGGGTCTTCGGATAGCCCGATATGGCTAAGGAATTGCTAAGCCTCTGCGGCGCGAAGCGAGGTCCGCCGCGCCTCTACAGCGCCCGCCGCAGCGCGAACACGATCAGCCCGAAGGCGAAGACGATCGCCAGCAGCCCCAGCAGCTTCAGCCAGACCATCAACGCCTCGCGACCCGGCGATCCCGGTGGCGGGTCAGCCAACCGGGATCACCGTTGCGAGAGGAGGAGGGCCGTGGCGGCGATGGCTCAGCCCTCGCCGCCATCGGCGAGATCTTCGCCGGTGTCGCCATCGCCCTGCGGATCGGTGGCGGGCGCCATGCCCTCGTCGCCGAGATGCGCTTCGGCTTCGTCGTCGCTTTCCTCGATCCGTGCCGCCGAGACGACATGCTCGTTCTTGTCGACGCGGAACAGGATCACGCCCGAGCTGCCGCGCCCGATCACGCGGGTATCGCCGACCGACATGCGGATCAGCTTGGCCTGATCGGTGACCAGCATCAGCTGCTCGCCGCTATGCGCCGGGAAGCTGGCGACGACCGGGCCGTTGCGGGCGAGATTGTCGATGTTGGTGATGCCCTGGCCGCCGCGCCCGATGCGGCGATATTCGTAGGCCGAGCTGCGCTTGCCATAGCCGTTGGCGCAGACCGTCATGACGAACTCCTCCGCGTCGGCCATGGCCTGCATCGTCGCGGCGTCGAGCGTCGGTTCGCGATCGCCCTCCTTCCACGGGGCGGCCTTGAGATAGGCCTCGCGGGTCTCGGTATCCTGATCCCAGGGCGTGCCGTGCAGGATCGACAGCGAGATCACCTCGTCATCGTTCAGCAGGCGGGCACCACGCACGCCGGCCGAGGTGCGGCTCTGGAACTCGCGCACGTCGGTCGCGCGGAAGCGGATCGCCTTGCCGTTGCGGGTGGCGAGCAGCACGTCGTCGTCGCCGGTCAGCAGGGTGACGCCGATCAGCCGGTCGGTGGTCGTTTCTGCGGATTCATCATCGCCCCCATCGCTGCTATCGCTTTCGGAGAAACGCATCGCGATCTTGCCGGCGGTGGGGATGCGGGTGAACTGGTCCATGCTGTTGCGCCGGACCAGCCCCTTGGCGGTGGCGAACAGGATGTGGAGGTTGCTCCACTCCGCCTCGTTCTCCGGCAGGGTCAGCACCGTCGAGATCGTCTCGCCATCGGCCAGCGGCAGCAGGTTGATCATCGGCCGGCCGCGCGCCTGCGGGGCGCCTTCGGGCAGGCGCCAGACCTTCTTGCGATAGACCTTGCCGGCGGTGGAGAAGAACAGCACCGGCGTGTGCGTCGAGGTGACGAACAGCTTGGTGATCGCGTCCTCGTCCTTGGTCGCCATGCCGGAGCGGCCCTTGCCGCCCTTGGCCTGGGTGCGGAACGCCTCGAGCGGGGTGCGCTTGATGTAGCCGCCATGGGTGACGGTGACGACCATGTCCTCGCGCTCGATCAGATCCTCGTCGTCGATATCGTCGCCGGCGGGCATGATCGTCGAACGGCGCGGGGTGGCGAAGTCGGCGGAGACCTTGTTCAGCTCCTCGACCAGCACCTCGTAGAGCCGGGCACGGTCGCCGAGGATGTGGAGCAGCGCGCCGATCGAGGATGCCAGCTCCTTGAGCTCGTCGCCGATCTCGTCGCGGCCGAGCGCGGTCAGGCGGTGCAGGCGCAGGTCGAGGATCGCGCGGACCTGGACTTCGGAGAGCTGGTAGGTGTCGCCCGCGTGGGTCTTCTCCACCGCTTCGACCAGCGCGATATATTGCGCGATGTCGCCGATCGGCCATTCGCGGGCGAGCAGGCGGGCGCGCGCCTCGGCCGGCGAGGACGAGCCCCGGATGATCCGCACCACCTCGTCGAGGTTCGACACCGCGACGACCAGGCCGAGCAAGATGTGGGCGCGCTCGCGGGCCTTGAGCAGCTCATATTTGGAGCGGCGGGTGATCACCTCCTCGCGGAAGGTGACGAACGCCTGGATGATCTCCTTGAGACCGAGGATCTCCGGCCGGCCGCCACGGATGGCGAGCATGTTGGCAGGGAAGCTGGTCTGCGCCGGGGTGTGCCGCCACAGCTGGTTGAGCACCACGTCGGGCGTCGCATCGCGCTTCAGCTCGATGACGACGCGGACGCCCTCGCGCGAGCTTTCGTCGCGGATGTCGGAGACGCCCTCGATCCGCTTTTCCTTGGCGGCCTCGGCGATCTTCTCGACCAGACCGGACTTGCCGACCTGGAAGGGAATCTCGGTGAGCACGATCTGGCGCTTTTCGCCGCGGGTCTCCTCGACCTCGTGGCGCGAGCGCATGATGATCGAGCCGCGGCCGGTATGATAGGCGTTGCGCGCGCCGCCGGTGCCGAGGATCAGGCCGCCGGTCGGGAAATCGGGGGCGGGCACGATCTCCATCAGCTGCTCGACGGTGACGAGTTCGCCGCCCAGCACCTCCTGCGCGATGTAGAGCTTGCAGGCGGCGATCACCTCGCCGAGATTGTGCGGCGGGATGTTGGTCGCCATGCCGACCGCGATGCCGCCGGCGCCGTTGACCAGCAGGTTGGGGAAGCGGGCGGGCAGCACCACCGGCTCGCGCTCCGAACCGTCATAATTGGGCTGGAAGTCGACCGTATCCTTGTCGATATCGTCGAGCAGCGCGTTGGCGGTGCGGGCGAGACGCGCCTCGGTGTAGCGCATCGCGGCCGGCGGATCGGGATCCATCGATCCGAAATTGCCCTGGCCGTCGATCAGCGGCAGCCGCATCGACCAGTCCTGGGTCATGCGCGCCAGAGCGTCGTAGATCGAGCTGTCGCCGTGCGGGTGATATTTACCCATCACGTCACCGACCAGGCGGGCGGACTTGCGATAGGGGCGCCCGGCGACGAAGCCGCTTTCCTGCGCGCCGTAGAGGATGCGGCGGTGGACCGGCTTCAGGCCGTCGCGCACGTCGGGCAGCGCGCGGCTGACGATCACCGACATCGCGTAATCGAGATAGCTCGTCTTCATCTCGTCGACGATGGAGACGGGGGAAATGTCCGAGGGTTCGATGGTCGGCGGGGCGCTGGCCAAGTGTCTGTGTCCGGTCTGTTATGGTTCGATGACGCCGACGTGGCGGCGATCAAATCCTCCTAGACCAGCCGGACGGGCGGCGCCAGCCCTCGCGCGTATACGCGCACGCGAGCGCGCCCCTCGTAAAGCGCGCGGCGGGGAAGGCCGGCGCCGGTCAGCGCTTGACGAACAGCCAGCGGCGATCGCCCGAGCCGGCCGCATCGAAGGCATAGCCGTCGCTATCGAAGCTCTTGAGCGCCTCGACGTCGCTCAGCCGATGCTCGCACAGGAAGCGCGCCATCATGCCGCGCGCCTTCTTGGCGCCGAAGCTGTTGAAGGTGAGGCCCTTGGGGCGCTCTTCCATGAACTCAATCGTGTAGACTTGGGCGCCTTCCACCGGATGCCGCTCCACTGCTTCCCAATATTCCTTGCTGGCGAGATTGACGATCACCCCCGATCCGTCGGCCGCCAGATCGTCGGCGAGCAGGGCGGAGATGCGGTCCTGCCAATGGCCATAGAGATTCTTGGCCCGGCCCGGCGCCCAGCGCGTGCCCATCTCCAGCCGATAGGGGCGGATCGCGTCGAGCGGGCGCAGCAGCCCGTAGAGGCCGGAGAGGATGCGGACATGATCCTGCGCGAAGGCGATCGCCGGCTCGTCGAGGCTGTGTGCCTCCAAGCCGGTATAGACGTCGCCGGCGAAGGCGTAGAGCGCCGGGCGCTCGGGCTGGTCGAGAAACCCCCGGTAACGCTCGATGTTGAGCGTCGCGAGCTTGTCGGAGATCGCCATGATCTCGCCGAGCTTCTGCTTCGAGAGCGTCGCCGCGCGGGCCGCCAGCCGCGCGGCCTCGTCGGCGAAGCGCGGCACGGTCGCCTCTATGGCCGGCAGCGGGCTCGCGAAATCGAGCGTCTTGGCGGGGGAGAGCAGAGCAAGCATGGCCGGCGCCTAGACTGGAACCTCGACGCCATGCAACCAGCCGGTTCAACAGGTGTTCAGTCGGCGGGCATCAGTGTTTCGGGCGTCCCGGACCTTGAACAGGGGCCGGGCAGGGGTTAGCACCGCTGCCCGCGGCGCACCCATCGGTGCCGACAGAGGAGAGTTTCATGAAATTCGCATCCACGACGGCTCTGGCAACGGCTCTCGCGCTCGGCGCGGTGGCCGCGATGGGCGTCACCCCGGCGGTTGCCAAGAAGGCCGATGCGGCGGCGGCTCCGAAGGCCAATTACAGCGACGGCTTCCGCAAGACGGCGCCCGCGCTGCAGGAGGCGATCACCAAGAAGGATTATGCCGCCGCCAAGGCCGCGCTGCCGGCCGCGCAGGCCGCCGCGACCACCGACGACGACAAATATGCCGTCGCCACCATGCAGCTGCAGATCGCCCAGGGCACCAACGACAGCGCCGGCGTTTCGGCCGCGGCCGACGCGATGCTGGCGACCGGCAAGGCGCCGGCGCCGCTGCAGATCGAGCTGTACACGGTGCAGGCACAGAACGCCTTCAACAATGGCAAGCTGGATGCCGCGGATCGTGCCTTCACCCAGGTCAACACGCTCAAGCCGAACGATCCGGAAGTCCTGATCTCGCTGGCGGCGGTCAAGTCGCGCGAGAACCAGTCGCCGGCGGCGCTGCAATATGTCGATCAGGCGATCCAGGCCAAGAAGGCGACCGGCCAGCCGGTCGACGAGGATTGGTATCGCCGCGCGCTGTCGATCGCCTATGACGGCAAGCAGCCGGCCGGCGTGATCAAATATGGCCAGCAGCTGGTCGATGCCTATCCGCGCGCCGACATCTGGCGGATCGCGTTGCAGACCTATCGCGACACCACCACGCTCGATCCGCAGGTCGATCTCGATGCCCTGCGCCTGATGCGGGCGACCAAGTCGCTGGCCGGCGAGCGCGACTATTACGAATATGCCAACACCGCGCTCAACAAGGGCTTTCCGGGTGAGGCCAAGGCCGTGATCGACCAGGGCATGAGCTCCAACATGGTCGACAACAAGGCGCTCGCCACCAGCAAGGCGCTGGCCGAGATCAAGGCCGTCGCCGGCCCCAAGATCGCGGCCGACAAGGCGGATCTGCCGGTGTCCGAGAAGAAGGCGCGCGCGGCGGCCGATGGCAAGCAGGCGCTGCTGATCGGCGATGCCTATATGGGCTATGGCCAGTATGCGCAGGCCGTCGAGCTCTACAAGATCGCGCTCCAGAAGGGCGGCGTCGATGCCAATCTCGTTAACCTGCACATGGGTGAATCGCTGGCGCAGAGCGGGCAGGGCCCGGCCGCCGCAACCGCCCTCGCCACGGTGACCGGCCCGAACCAGGTGCTGGCGCAATATTGGGCGATCTTCGCCACCAAGGGCTCCGCACCGGCGGCGGCGCCGGCCGCGCCGGCCGCGCCGGCCGCGCAATAAGCTCCGACCGGCGCCTGCCCGACACCGGGCAGGCGCCGGTTCTTCGGTCGCTCAGATCCGATCGACGGGCACGCCCGGCTGATCCTTCGACGTGCGGATGGTCAGCGAGGTCTTGACGCTGGCGACATGCGGCGCGGTGGTCAGCCGCGATGTCAGGAAGCTCTGGAAGCTCTGGAGGTCATGCGCGACGATCTTCAGGATGAAGTCGATCTCGCCGTTGAGCATGTGGCATTCCCGCACTTCCGGCAGGGTCGCGACATGGGTTTCGAACTCGCGCAGATCGTCCTCCGCCTGGCTGCGCAGGCTGACCAGGGCGAACACCGTGATGCCGTAGCCGAGCGCGCCGGGATTGAGGCGCGCATGATAGCCATTGATGACGCCCCCTTCTTCGAGCGAACGGACCCGGCGCAGGCAGGGCGGAGCCGTCAGCCCCGCACGACGCGCCAGTTCGACATTGGTGATGCGCCCGTCTTCCTGAAGCTCCGACAATATGGTCCGGTCGATCGAATCGAGCAACAACGGCGAGGCCACCACAAAGCTTCCTTTCTTGAATATGGCCTAGCCCTATAAGAAAATTACGACGGATGGCAATTGTCCCACTATGCAACGATCGCAGAAATGTCGCTTTGCGCCGCTGCATGGGAACAGATAGTCAACCTTGATCGGGCAAGGGGATATCCTTGTCCGCCGGCATATGGGCCGGTCGCGTGGAGTGATGTGGGTGCGGTTCGACGATATGCTCGCGACGGTGCTTGCCCGGCCGGCCGAAAGGCCGGTGGACCGGGTTGCACAATGGCGCCAGCTGCTCGACCTGCTCGCCCAGCATCGCCCCGGGTCCGATCCCGGCCTCGCGCGCGAAGCGCTGGCGCGGCTCCAGGCGCTGCGGCCGGATGTTCCCGTGGCGATCCGGCGCGAAATCGCTTCGGCCTTCGCCGGGCGGGCGATCCCGGCGCCGCTGGTGGTGTTCCTGGCCGCCGACGTACCGGTGGTGGCGAGCGCGATGCTCTCCCATGTTCAACTTCCCGAAGGCGACTGGCTGACCGTCCTGCCGCGCCTGTCGCCGACCGGACGCGGGGTGCTGCGCCATCGCCGCGATCTGGGTATCCGTGTCGAGCGCGCGCTGGCCGGTTTCGGTGCCACCGATCTGACGCTGGACGGCATCCGCGGTTCGGCGGCTGGTGAACAGACTGGGGTCGAGGATCGGCGCAATGTCCTGCCGATCGCGAACACCGAAGAGATCGCCGAGCCGCTCGCGGTGCCGCCGGTGCAGGCGCTCGAGCATGGCGCCGGCGAAGGCCAGATCCGGGCGATCATCAACCGGATCGCCGGCTTTCGCATGGGCGAATTGCCGCCGATCGCGACCGCCGACGAACGCTATGCGCTGGCCAGCAGCTTCCGCTTCGAAACCGGCGCGGATGGCATCATCCGCTGGGTGGAGGGGATGCCGCGCGGCCCGCTGATCGGCGAAACCATCGCGACGCCGGCGTCCGGCACGTTCGGCGTCGATGCGCAGGCACCGGGCGCCTTCCGCCGCCGCAGCCCGTTCCGGGATGCGCGGTTGATGATTCCGGGTGATTCCGAGGCGGCGGGCGAATGGCGGATCGCGGGCGTTCCGGTCTTCGCGCCGGAGACGGGCCGCTTCCAGGGCTATCGCGGCACCGCACGCCGGCCGCGCCCCGAAGACGTGGCGGAGGCCTCGCTCGATCTCTATGGCCTGGGGCTGGAGGCGGATTCGCTGCGCCAGCTCGTCCACGAGCTGCGGACGCCGCTGAACGCGATCGGCGGCTTCGCCGAGATGATCCGCCGCCAGATGCGCGGCCCGGTCTCCACCGTCTATCGCGAGCGCGCCCAGATGATCGCCGAACAGGCGGGGCGTCTGCTGGCGGCGGTCGACGATCTCGATGTCGCGGCGCGGCTCGAAACCCAGCGGCTTGATCTTCAGCGGGTGGACGTCGATCTTGCGACGATGCTCGGCCTGATCTGCAGCCATCACGCGGACAGCATCCGCCGGCACGGCGCGACGCTCGATTGCGATGTCGAACCGGGCCTGCCGCAGGTCACGGGCGATCCGGCCGCGCTGCGCCGGATGCTGGGACGCCTGGTGGCCGGGGTCGTGGCGCTGGCATCGGACGAGAATGTCCGTGTGGCGCTGGTCGCACGGCAGCCGGCGATGCTGGAATTGCGGGTTTCGCGGCCGGAACGGCTGATCGGGCAGGACGAGGCGACGTTGCTCGATCCCGGCTATGGGGTGGAGGGCGACTCGCCCGATGCGCCGCTGCTCGGCCTCGGTTTCTCGCTGCATCTGGTGCGTCGTCTGGCGACGGCGGCAGGCGGTGCGCTGCTGGTCGAGAAGGATTGCTTCCTGCTGCGATTGCCGGCCGCGGCATCGGCCAGCCACGCCGGTGCCGGTGCCTGACGGATGGTGATTCGCGCCGAGGAGGGGCGAATCGATCGCGCACCGTCGCCGGCCGACGCGCTGACGCTGCCGGTCGCATGGGGACGCCGGTTCCTCGTCTTCGTCGATACCGAAGAGGAGTTCGACTGGACGGCACCGCGCCGCCGCGATGCCACCGCCACCACCGCGATCGCCGCCCTGCCGGAAGCGCATCGGCGGCTGGCGGGCTTCGGCATCTGCCCCACCTATCTGGTCGATTATCCGGTCGCCTTCGCGCCGGCGGCGGTCGAGGTGCTGCGCCCGCTGATGGAGGCCGGCGAATGCGCGATCGGCACCCAGCTTCACCCCTGGGTCAACCCGCCCTTCGACGAGGCGCTGACCGTCGCCAACAGTTTCTGCGGCAACCTGCCCGAAGCGCAGGAACGCGCCAAGCTGCTGACGCTGACCCGCTGCATCACCGAGGCCTTCGGGCGCCGGCCGCAGGTCTATCGGGCGGGGCGCTACGGCATCGGCCCGAATACGGCGCGGCTGCTCGAGGAGGCGGGCTATCGCCTCGATGTCTCGGTGCGGGCGCTGTTCGATTATTCGGACGAGGGCGGCCCCGATTTCTCCCGTCGCGATTGCCAGCCCAGCTGGGCGGGGCCGCAACGGTTGCTGATGGAATTGCCGCTCACCGCGGTCTTCACCGGCCATGCCCGCCGCCTCGGCCGGCCGCTCTACGCCGCTGCGGGGCGGGTGGGGCGGCTGCGCGGCCTGCTCGCGCGATCGGGGCTGCTCGAACGGATCGCGCTGACGCCCGAGGGGACGCCGCTGCCGGAGGCGCTGCGGGCGATCCACACCCTGATCGACGACGATACGAAGCTGATCTCGATCTCCTTCCACTCGCCCTCGGTGGTGCCGGGGCACACGCCTTATGTGCGCGATGCGGCCGATCTGCGGGGCTTCTATGCCTGGTGGGATGGGGTGCTCGATCTGCTGGCGCGCAAGGGGATCGAGCCGATCGGCGCCGATGCGCTGATCGCCGCGGCCTGGCGCGCGCGGGATGTCGGTCTGCGGCTTGCCAGCTGAGCCCGGCTCGGGCTATCGCGACGGCGCTGGCGGGGCCTGTAGCTCAATGGTTAGAGCTGGCCGCTCATAACGGCTAGGTTGCGGGTTCGAGTCCTGCCGGGCCCACCAGCGTTTTTCCGCACCACCGCCATAAAGCTGCATAAGCCTTGTTAATACGGGGCATCGCGCGATAGGGTTCCTCCATATCTTCTCATAAGACGGTGCCACTTCTGGGGGCACGTGGGGATATCGATGGGGACATCCGGTTCGAGATTGGGGGCATCGTGGCGCTGACCAACGCAGAGGTGAAAAACGCCCAGCCCGCCGAGCGCGATTACAAGCTCGGCGATTCTGGCGGGCTCTATCTGTTCGTCACTACCAAGGGCGCGAAGTCCTGGCGGTTCAAATATCGCTATGCCGGCAAGGAGAAGCGTCTGACCTTCGGCCTCTATGACGAGGTGAAGCTCGCCGACGCCCGCGCGCGCCGCGACGAGGCGCGCGCGATCCTCAAGGCCGGCCGCGACCCGATGGTCGAGGAGGAAAAGCGGAAGGCGGCGCTGGTCGTCTCGTCCGAGGCGACATTCAAGTCGCTAGCCGATGCTTGGCAGGAGGATGAGCGGCCCGGTTGGTCAGCCAGCCATGCCGCGCGCGTCTGCTTCCGGCTCGACCGCGACGTCTATCCGGCCCTCGGCCGCCTGCCGATCGGCGATATCACCGGATCGATGGTGCTGCGCGAGCTGCGCAAGATCGAAAAGCGCGGCTCGATCGAGACCGCGAAGCGGGTGAAGGGCTACATCGTCTCGGTGTTCAAGCGAGCCAAGGCAGAGCGGCTCATCTCTCAGGAGCAGGTGCTCGACGTCAGCGAGATCGCCGGCGCGCTCAAGCCCACGCCGACAGGCGCGAAGCAGCCGGCCCTGATCAAGGTCGACGAGCTGCTCGAGTTTCAGCGTGCCGTCGATCGCTCGACCTGCGATCCCCGAACCAAACTCTGCTCGCGCTTCGTCGCGCTGACATCGCAGCGAATCGGTGTCGTGCGGACCGCTACGTGGGGAGAGTTCTCCGGGATAGACTGGGATGATCCGGACGCCGCGGCGTCCGACGCGGTCTGGACGATCCCGGCGGCGCGGATGAAGCTTGAGGTTGAGGACAAGGGCAGCGAGGCCTTCGGTCACGACGTCCCACTGTCGCGCCAGGCCGTCGAGGTCCTCCGCGCGTTGCGCGTTCGGACCGGCAAGCATGACCTGCTGTTCCCAGGTGGTAAATCATGGCGCGTGCCGATGAGCGACTCGGCGGTCAGCTCGATGTACAAGCGCCTAGCCGGCGGCCGGTACAAGGGCAGGATGGTGCCGCACGGCTGGCGATCGGCCTTCTCGACGCTGATGAACGAGCGGGCTGCACGGCTGAAGCACGCGAACGATCGCATGATGATCGACATGATGCTCGCGCATGTGCCGCAAGGCATGTCGGCATCAGAATGGGCATATAACCGGGCGGTCTATCTCGACCCTCGTCGGGAGATTGGGCAGGCATGGGCGGACTTGATCACCGCCGAACTCGCCCACCCGATGACCCTGCTCGATGTAGTCTCGTCGGTTACGCTTGCGTAGCTGGCTTGCCGTAACGCGCGAGGGCAACGAATTCGTTGCCACAAAGACCACGGTACAGCCGGCTGCGACCCCCGGACGCGCCAGCTAAGTCTCCTCTGAGAGATCCAGCATGCCAATGGGCTAAATCGCACGCTCGGCACCCGTCATATTTGGCTCGTGATTGGCCCTGAATGGTTGATGTTCCTCGGCTCTTGTTGATCGATCCGCATAACGCGGCCGGTTTGGTTCCGAAGAGCACTTTAACCACACATGACCAAACCATGGCATTCCGCTGCTAGTGCGAGAATGGCCGGTGCTTCCCGAACCGATCATTCCCGATTCATTGAGCCGCCCGGCGGCTTCCCATCCCGAACCAGTCGTTCGGCTGCATTCGTACCCCCCCCACAGGAGCCGCTCGTTAATCTCGCGCTGATCGACGTGTTGAGTGCGAAGGGCCTGCCGACTTAGGGGAAGGGAAGGACGGTAATCGTCGGTCGACGTACCGGTGATCGGGCTGGATGCTGGCAAGCACGGAGACTAGCCTGCCAAAATGGTCGAGCTTCCCTTTTTCCGCCACTTCCAGTTCGCGATGGACCTCGAACGCATCGAGGCCGCGTTCGACGCGTCCATCGCGGCAATGGAGCAAACATATCGCGCCGCCGAGGAGGCGTCAGAGCGCTACGAGGAGAGCGGCGAGGACGATGACGAATACGATGAGGACGGCGCACTCATCCGCAGTACGCGCGGCGACCTACGCTGGCAAGTGCTGCAGGCGTCGCAGGCTCAGACAGTAATCCGCCAAGCGTTCGTGACAAGCATCTTTCACCTTTGGGAGATCTCGGCGCGTACTTGGACGGCTAGCGACGAGCATGACTTCCGGCAGTTGCGCCGCGCCGTGCGGAAGCTCGACTATCCAGTCGACGGCACCGGGTTGACCCTGCTCAATGACGTCAACAACCTCCTGAAGCACGACAACGCGGCGACGGGCGAGCGCGTTTTCAAGCGCGCTCCACAGCTGTTCTGGCAGGGCAAGCGGCCGACCGGAGCGCACTGGCGAAGCTCGCTGAAGCTGTCGAACGCCGACGTAAAGCACTTCCTCGAAGTCGTCAGACGGTCGGGGCCAACCTATCCGTGATAAGCTAGGCTCGCGACGGCTGGGCGCCCTAGGAGCTGCCGTTCGCCGTGTGGGCTGGCCTTGCTATGCCGCAAACTCAAACATATGCCAGTGCCTGACCTTATGGATTCGGGAAAACAGACGTGGCGCTTGGAAATATCGTCGAGATCGAGCGACGTTTCGATCAGTCTCAAAACGATCTGGTGCTCCAAACGTCAGATTTTTCGCTCCAGGGTTTGAAGGATATGGTGGACAGCGAGATCATAGATCTAGCGCCGAAATATCAGCGTCGAGAGCGATGGGAAGTCGAGCGGCAGTCAGAGCTTATCGAGTCGTTCCTACTAAATGTACCCGTTCCTCCGATATATTTAGCGGAGGAGGAGTATGGTATTTACTCCATCATTGATGGCAAGCAGCGCATAACTGCCGTTTCAGACTATATCAACAACGCCTTCGCCCTCAAAGGTCTGCAGCAGTTCCCGGATTTGAATGGTGCTCGATTCCGTGAGCTTCCGAGAAGCCTACAAAGCGCACTGAAAGTCCGTCCGTATTTGAGGGTAATTACGCTTCTAAAACAGTCTTCACCTCGCCTAAAGTATGAGGTGTTCATCAGGCTAAATCGCGGCGGAATTCGATTGAATAATCAAGAAATACGCAATGTCGCTTTCCGCGGAGCTCTTAACGACGCGATATATGAAGCGGCTACAAACGACTTGCTTAAGGCGGCGTTGAAGATTGAGGGGCCAAAATCAGCGGCTTATCAGCAAATGCAGGATGCCGAATACGTACTTCGGTTTCTTACGTTAGGGGGCACTTGGGAGAAATCATCGGGAAGCCTTTCGCGCTCGATGGACCAATTTATGCTCGCAAATCGCGACGTAACCAACGTTGAAGCACAAGCGCTAGTCGGGCCTTTCGAGGTCGCGCTTACTCGTGCCTACAGCCTGTGGGGAGATACGGCTTTTCAACGTTGGGACGGGGAGAGGTGGCGGCAACAAGCTCTCGCTGGCTTATATGACGCGGAGATGATTGCAGCTTCTCGATTGACCGATGCCCAGGTCCTGACCGTCTCCGCAAATCAGGATAAAGTTGTGCAAGCCACAAAGGAATTGTTCGAGGATGCCGACTTCGAGGAAGCCGTTAGGCTCGGAACGAACACGCCCTCTCGCATCAAGTCTCGCATAGAGAAAACCTATGACATGCTCGTTGGCCTAGCGTAATCAAGTATGAGCGTCGCTCGCAGTGATTTTCTCAGAAACCTAGATGGCATAGTTCAGGCCATTGACTTGGAAGCGGTGGCGAAAGGTGCGCTTGGCACTGGGATTCCTCCAAGTCTCTTTGTACTACGGCGGGGCATTTTGGTGACGGGGCTAATCGCCCTTGAAACATTTGTGAGAGAGAGGACGGTCGAGGCGCTGGGAACACTGGAGAGGTGGCCACGCTCATACGAGGAGCTGCCTGAGAAGCTAAGAACTGCTGCAAGGCTAAACGCCCTTTCGTATCTTCAAAGCTTTGCACGAATGTTGAAGCGTCAGGATGATGATTACGAATATGAGCTGAAAGCCGAGATCGCTAAGATGGCGTCAGGCGATGGGACTGTGCTGAGGTTCACGAAATTTGTGTCGGGTGATTACACGGGCAACCTCTCAGATGCTGGACTCAAAGAGCTCTTGTCAAACCTTCAGGTTGAAAACTGTTGGAACACCTTTCGGGTGTTCGCAGGACACGCCGGGATCGGCGTTCCATCCGTACAGGAAATCGTAAAGAGTACGGTCCGGAAGCGGCACCGAAGTGCTCACTCGTCCACTTATTCTCCAACGGCTACCGAAATAGTAGAGCTACCGTTGAACCTGCTTTGCATTGCTTTGTGCTTCGATGTCTCGATTTCCGCATCTATGGAGCAAGCTTTAGCGGACCCCGCACGTTGGGCTCGTGGAGAACTCGCATGGTCAGATGCAGTGAACCTTTACTTCACCGAGCCTCATCATGGCCGCTTTCGGCTCCTCAAGCCGGGAGCTACACGCGCCATGAGGATCGTCGACACGTTCGCAGATGCGAAGGCCTTTGTTCCGAGACCAGTCGTCGGCTCGATCGCGGTGCTGGTCGAACACGACACGTCGGGAAGACCTGTCGTCTGGGCAATACTGTGAATGCGAATCAGGTTAACAGCGCCTCCTGGAGCAACGCAGAGAGGTAGCAGTTTCATCTGAGCCGGTTCAGGGCCAGCACAAGTGGGCGGCGTTAGCTGCCGTCTATTCTGTCGCTAGTCCTCCTGTGGCCCTTAACCTTGGGGAGGCAGGCGACACGGGGCGCGTTCAAGCGGTGCGCCGGTAAATCGTCGGGGCAGCCACGAAATCCTCGACGTCGCTTTCGTACCAAGCCACGCTCCGGGGGCCGAGCCGCTGTTTCGCCGGGAATGTGCCCTCCGCCTCCCGCCGATAGATCGTCGCGACCGATAGCCCGGTGCGCTTCTTAACGTCGGCGATGCGGAGCAGGCTGTCCTTCCGCCGGTCTTTATCCGCCGGCGAGCCCGGCCCAATCTGCGTCATCATGTTCACCTGCTCGCTCCTGCACTCGATTGGTTGCCGCGCGCCGCGCGCTCGGCGTTGATGAGCTCGCGCCCGATCTTGGATGGAAGCGGACTCGGCGCCGGCCAGCGCTGGAAGTCCGCAGGCGTGATCGAAGCGAGGCTCCTTGGCGGCATAAGCCGAAGCAGCCGAACGACGAATTGTGGCGTATATGGCACGCTCATATGCGGACCCAGCGGGGCGCCTGCCGACGCAAACCTATGTTATCGTTTTCCGCCGCTACAGTGATTATCGCACCGTAATGATTAGCCCGCCCTGGAAAGAAACTGCGGCGATTATCAACATCGCGACCGCGGGCGATCGCATGATCGTTGCCGAAGGGTCGCTCCGTCAGATGGCGAGCCGAATAGCCCTTCGGCCGGACTATGAGTGGCATCGCTATCTTATCACGCTGCCCGATCGCCGCGTGGCGCCGTTCCAGTACACGGCGAGCGAGTTCCACAATCTCATAGCGGCGATGGCGAGGGCGGGGTGAAATAAGCACCGTCATCCCACGATCCTTCCACGCTCAAGCTGGAAGTAGTGCGGCTCGCTCGCGAGCAGCCGTCGCTGGATGCCACCGATCATGAGATCGGTATCGACTGCCAGTTGCGCCTTGATCCCGCCACCGGTCTGGATCGGCACCATTTCGCCCGGCGCATAGCCATAGGGCGAATCGCCGCCGCGGCGCGCTACCCCGGTCATCTTGTCCAGGTCGAAGGCGATCGCGCAGGCCTTACCCCTGTGGACCGGGAGCACCGGCGATCCGTATGGGATCTCGGTCGCGGCGCGCAGCCACGTCACCGGTACGCCGGCGATGGTGGTCGGCAGGTCCATGTCAGGCATGAGCAATCCCCTGAGGAAGAGATGCGGCGGTGGCGGCGAACCCTTCGCCCACCGCCATGATGAGGCCGCGCTCCGCGAGCCTCTTGAGCCCCACACCCATGTGGCTCGACGTCGGCGACACGCCGGCGAGGTCGGCGATCTGCGCTTTCGGCATGGGCTCGCCCTTGGCCGACGCGATCGCGACGACGATCCGGCGCTGCGCCGGGGGCAACCCCTCCAGATGACCATTTGACGGCGTGACGCCAGCGGCTGCGATCGCGGCGCGCAGGTCGGTCTTCGTCTTGGGCGCTGCGACCGGCGGCGCGGCGGCGACGCGGCGCCGCGCGTCGACGACCAGCGGACCGCTGTCCGGCTCGCGTGGCACCGGCCGGATGATGCCGTCGCCCTCGAGGCGCATGTCGTAATCCTGGTATCGGGCTTCCGGCGGCAGGGGCACGATCTCCGGCGACCCGATCGCGGCGCCGATGCGGCCGCGCAGTTCCGCCATCACCTCGAGCCAGACGTTGCCCTGCGCCTCGTACCGCGCAGCGCGCGCCCGCTCGGCGGCAAGGCTCGACCGCAGCCGGCCATTCTCCGCGCGGAGCCGCTCGAGCTCTTCGTCGCGCGGATCCTCCACATCCTCGATTCCGAGCGCGGCCGCGAGCTCGCCGATCTCGATCGGCGGCAGTTCGGCATCCGCGACCTTCTCGCCATGCTTCGGCGCCCGGCCGCTGTCATAGGTCGCGAAGAGAGGAAACTGGACGCGCTCGAGGAAGTCGGCCGCCGGTACCCAAGCCCAGGCCTCGCCCACCTTCAGGTCGGCCAGCGTGTCCATGACCTCGGCAGCCTTCTCCGGATCATGCGCCTCCATCCAGTCGCGGATCGCCTTGCGATCGTGCGGCGTGGTCATCTTCATGGCGATCAGCGTCTCGGCCTGGCTGAGCAGGTTCTTGTTGAGCACCTGCGGCCGCTGTGTGAGCATCCACATGCTGATGCCGCGCTGGCGACCCTGACGGATCAGGCTCTCCATGTGGTGGAGCAGCTTGCCCTGGTCGGCGCCGACGCGCTGCGGCGCGAGCTGGTCGGCCTCGTCGACGAAGAGCGTGAGCGCCCGCCGGTTGAGCTGGAACAGCGTCTCAGCGAAGGCGGACATGAAGCGTCGCATGCCGGCGACCGAAAGCTCGGACAGGTCGACCACGCAGCTCATGTGATGGCCGGCGACCAGGCGCGCGATCGCTGCGCCCATGTCGTCGGTCAGTGCGACGTCCCCGCGCTGCCCGCCGAAGACGGGGATCTGCCAGGGTGATGGCGACCCATCGGCATTCAATCTTATCCCGAACCAATCACCCTTGGGATCGATCACGCAGCAGCGATGCTCGGCGAGAAGCTCATGCTCTAGGAGCACGCGGCCCGTGGCAGATTTGCCTGCGCCGCGCCGGCCGAGAATCGCACCGCAGTCTTCGAGCGCCTTGTCAGGTAAGGGGAGGGCTTTGATGCTGCTCATCGCTTACCCTGCCTGACGAGCTGACGATCACGCTGCGCAAGCCGATCGACTTCGCCGGATCCGCGCTCACCGCGATTACGGTGCGGGAGCCGACTGCCGATGAGATGATGCAGTGGGACAGCCTCTCGGGCACCGCGGCCGATCGCAAGGCGATCGCGATCGTCGCCGGCGTGCCCGAACAGGTCGTCGGCAAGATGACCGCGCGCGACTTCAACAGGGCGGCGAGGTTCATCGGGTCTTTTTTGGCCTGAGGCCGCCGAACTGGGGGCCGGTGCTCGATGCGCTGGCCCAGCGGTACGGCAACCCGAATCGTCCGTGTTCACGCCAAGCGCTGCGATGCTGATCGAATTGATGTCGGTGAAGGGGACCGGAAAGGTGATCGTCAAATCACCTTCGCTGGTGCGACCAGCGATCGTCCCCCATTGTTCGATGATGCCGTTGGGGCGACGCTCCCAATATCCTTAAGCCAAGCACGGCCGAATGGCAGGAGAGCGATGATGCAGCTGGCGTAATCGCGCGCGGAAAAGCGGCTCATCAGACGTAGCTGACCGTGCCGAGCACCGGCAATGCGCCGGCATTCGACGTGATATTGCCCGCGGCGCCCGGCGCCACCGTCCCGGCCGAGCAGGTGATGCCGGTCAGGACGAAGCCCGCGGTGCCGGCCACTGCCGCGATCGCCGCCTCGATCGTCGAGATATTGGTGATCCCGCCCGGAACGCCCGACGCGCGCAGCGCGCCCGTGACGGCCGCAGCGATGGCGGCTTTCGTCGTGGCGCCGGCGCCCGGTATCCCTGAAATCTCGATCTCGATCGAATTGGGGGTTGGCGCCACAGCGTAGATGGCGCCGCTCGCCGCCACCTTTGATCCGACAGCCGCCAGCGCGAGCGACCCGTCCGTGGTCTCGTAGGCGAGCAGACCGGCGTTGCGCGCGACCCGCTGGATGATGTCCGCGGCCGTCTCGCCGTAGGTCAATGCGAATTGCGGCACCTGCGGTCCAGCCTGCGCGCCGTTCACCAGCGCCACGGCGATCTTGTAGGGCGAGGCCAGCTTGGTGGCGATGTCGAGCGCGGTGCCGTCGCGAATCTGGCCGCCATCCCATTCTGCCGAGCAGTCGACCAGATCCTGGCACTTGCCGCGGCCGGCCACCCGGATGGCATGGCCTCCGGCGCTGCCGCTGTTGGTGACGCTGTCGATATAGCCGGTGACGACCGTATCGCCGCCGAGCGCGATCCCGCAGCTGTCCCCGGGCCGCACGACCAGGTCGAGCCCGGTTGCGGGATCGAGGGCCGACAGCGCGATTTCGAAGCTGTTGGGCATGGTCTCGGCGCTGAGCCTGACCGAGATTTCCTCCCAACCCGAAATAGCGCGACCGTTCGCGGTGAGGATGAGGTCGTCCGCCATCAGCTTGCCAGCGCGTCGAAAGTGGTCGGCATGAACAGCGGGTGGATCGGGTCGACGATCGTCACGAGCTGGTCGGCCCGCGACGGATCCCGGTAGAGCCGCTGTGCGAGGATCAGGGCCGGCATCGACTGGCCGATGGTGAAGGTCGTGACCTGGGCGAGCGAGGCGCCGCGTGCGCGCAGATCCTGGACGATCGCGACCCGGGCGTCGCGCAGCGCGTCGTAACTGTCATCGTCGCCCGCGTCCGCGGCGTCGACCGCGAGATCGTCGAGCAGCTGGGCGAGCTGTTGCATGACGGCCGCTGCGTCATCGGCACTCGTCGGCTGGTAGCTGCCGACTGCGGTCACCAGCGCTGCGGCAGCAGCGCGGCGGAACATGCCGGCGATCGCCTCGCCCATCGCCGATCCCGCGAACGCGGCCGTCGGGGTATAGTCGACAAGATTTTCGAGGAGACGAAGGGTGTCGGCAGGATCGGCGCATGCGTCGGCGAGTGCCGCGACCAGGGCGACGACCGCCGCGGCAATCGTGGCGTCGCTGGACAGGTCGGCATCGATGATCGCGGCGGCGAGCGTCGAGGCGGCCGTCGCGATCGTAGCGCGGTCGACCGAGGCGATCGCGACCAAATCGTCGACGGTCGTGGACGCAGAGTAAGGTGAGGTCCGCGTGCCGGCGAAGCCCGAGTTTCCGCCGCCCGCGTAGCGTCCATAGGTCCCTGGCAGCTGGGCCGCCAGGCGATAGAGGGCGGTCGCGTCCGCACCGCTCGCGCTGATCTGGGCAGACCAGGTGGCACCGGCGAGCGTCGCATCGTCGCGCGTGCCACCGCCCGCGCTCGCAGCGGCGATCAGCCGCGCGCCATCGACCGCAAGGGCGACGTTGCAGAGGGCGGAGGCACTGAGCAGCCCCGTCCCGCTCGTCAGCAGCGACGGGAAGCTCTTCTTGCCGCTCTCGACAAACTCAAATTCGACCTCGCTATAACGTCCAGCGTCGAGATCCTCGCTGATCGAGAAATCGGGGCAGTTGACGGACAGGACGCCGAGGGTCGGATGGATGAGCGTTCCGGAACCCTTTTTCTCCGCTGCCGCGGTCAGGAGCGCGCGCTGCAGCGCGATCGGACCGCCGGCATAGGTAAGGTCGTCGGTGACGAGGAAGCCGCGCAAGCGAAACCGGCGCGGCGCCCGACCCATATCCTCGGCCCAGGGTTCGTCGCGACCCGGATAGACGTGCAAAGCGGAACGCCGGCCGGTCGCCGTCGCCGATCCGGTCACCGCGAACGGCACACCACGAAACGAGGCCGGCAGGAGATCTTCGGCGAACAGCGTCATCGGACCCCCTAAAACGCCATCGAATGGCTGACGGCAGGCTTGTTGCTGCCGCCCGCAGTCACCGTGGCCTTCGTCCCCTTGGGCGCGTTGACCAGTTCGACCTTCACATGGACGGGCATCGGCGCATTGGGGGCGCCAGCCTGCCGCGCGATCTCGTCAGCGAGCGCGGCGCGGTTCGCGGAATCGCGCGCGGTGTTCTTCGGCCGCTCATAATATCGTGTGAAGGCAGCACCCTTGTCATAGGCCGATCCGGCGTCGCGCAGCTTCATGCCCGCGCGCGCCTCGGTCCCCTGCGGTGAGATTTCCCACATGGCGAAATCTTCCTGCTCCGCCCGGGTCGCATGGCCCATATCCTTGCCGTACCGCTGCTTGAACAGCGCGCGGCGCGGCCCTTCCCACTGCATCAGGCCGTAGGCCGGGCCGCCGACCTGATGCCGGCGATGATTGCCCCCGCTCTCCGCCATCGCTGAGGCCGCGATCGCCGCGGCGTCGCCGCGCGTCGCACCACGCGCCTCGAATTCATGGAGCAAGCCCTGCGCAGCCGATGCCATCTGCGTAATCTTGGCCTTGCTCCAGGTCTGCGCCGCACTGAGCATTGTATCGGCCGCATGCTCGATCTTGGTCGCCGCCGGTGCGAAGGCGTTGCGCACGATCCCGCCGAAGCTGGCCGTTCCGGCGATGATCCCGCGCCCCGCCGAGATCGCGGCGTCATATCCGGGCTCAGCGACATCGGCCGCGGCACTGCCGGCGACTGCGATGGCCCGATCCTTCATCTGGTCGACGATCGCGCCTTTGCGGCCGATCCGCTTGGCGCGCGCGATGTCGCCGGGCGAGGCGATATAAGCGGTCTGATCCGCATCCGACATATCGGCGCCGAGCGCCTTCGCACCCTGAGAAAACGCTGGAATTGCGGTCTCGGGAATACCGAGGATCTTCGCGATCGTACGCCGGCCCGAAGAATTTTTCGTTGCCATCGCGTCGGCGATCCCCGGCAGCATCGCCCCCGTGTTCACCGTGCCGTCGGAATTGAGCTGCATCTTGAGACCGAGACTGCTCAGCAGCGCGATCGCGTCGTTGTTGCGCCCGTAGCGCGCATCGTTGAGCGTGCCGGAGAGGCCGGCAAGCGCGCTGGTCGCCGTTCCCTTATCGACGCCCTGCCGCTCAGCCGCGGCGTTGAACTCCTGCAGCTGCTTGGTGGCAACGCCGATGATGTCGGCGGTGCGCCCGATCTGCGCGGCGCCCTTCGCCCAGCCGTCCGCCAGCTTGAATGCACCGTAGGCCGCGGCGGCGAGCACACCCACCGTCGCGGCGCCGGCAACGCCCAGCGCAACCATCGCGCCCTCGAGCGCGCCACCGGCGACCGCCGCCTCGCCCATGCCGGTACCGGCCGCCGACGCCGCCTCGCGGACCGCGCTCAGCCGGCTGGTGATGCCGGACGTCATCGACCGGCCGCCGAACACGCGTGCGCTCGCCTGCTCGACCTGGCCGAAGGTGCGCAGGATCCCGCGCGAGCTGCGCACGAGGCTGCGATCCGCCTGGTCGGCGAAGCGCTGGTTGACCGCCGACGCCCGCTTGGGGATGAGCCCGAGGTTCTTCTCGGCCGACTTGCGCCCCTTGGCCGTCTTGTCGCTCGCGGTGATGGCGATCCCATAGGTGGCGTTGGGCTGGGCCATCGATGCCTCCTCAGATCAGGCCGGCCCATTCGGACCAGCGCGTAAGCGTCGACCAGGGGTGAGCGGCGATTTCGCTCGGCAGCTTCCTACGACACCTGGGTCCAGCGCGTCTCGAAGTCGCTCATCGGCGGCGTGCTGCGGCTGCAGTGGACATCGCAGAGCGGCACCCAGGGGGTTCGACTGGCGCGCGGTCGGCAAGTGAGGATCCGATAGATGGCCAGCTCGCCTCCGAACACGATCGCATCCTATGCGCCCCTCGGCCGAGCCTCCGATGGCAGTGAGCTCTTGCCGGTCTGGCAGGACGGTGCTCAGCGGCGGATGCTGCTGGCTCAACTCGTTGCGTTCGCGAACGAAGCTGCGGCCGGCACCAACGCGGATACGCTCGTGGCGGCTGCCCAGGCGGCGGCCAGCGCGAGCCTTGCCTCGTCATACCTCGCGACCATCCAGCAGTTCGTCCTCGACCTCGCAGTTCCATATTCGGCTCTCGCCACGAAGTTCGTCCGTCTCGAAAACGTGGTTATGGGCGCAGCCCTTCCCGCTGGCGGTGATTATTCGGGCACCTACGTGTCGCTCGTACCGACGATCGCCGCGATGGCGGCGATCCCGGCCCCTTATGATGGCCAGCCGGTCCAGGTGACGGATCCCGTTATGGGCGGTCTCTGGATGTGGCGGCAGCTGGATTTGACGGCCAACGTCGCGCTCGACCCGACCAAGGGCCTGTATGCAGCCTCAGCGACGATCCCCGCCACCAACGGCGCCTGGGTCCGGGTTGTCACGGACAATCGTTTCCTCGCCCAATGGTGGGGAACGACCACGATCCGCACGGATAACCAGGTGCCGATCAACGCGGCGATGGCGGCGATCCCGGATGGTGCCGCGTTGATCCTGCCGGGATATGACATGTCGGTCACGGCCACCTGCCTCAGCCGGTCCGACCGAGCGGTGCATATCCGCGCTGCAGCACGCCACAAGTCGCATCTCTTCGTGGCGGATCCAGCTGCATCATACGACCTGCTGCATGTCATGGGTTCAAGTTCGTCGGTGATCGGAATTGCCCTGACCGGTGGTGCCACAGGCGCAGCCGCCTACGAGCCGGTTTGCCTGACCATGGGCATGGGCAATACCGTCGTGTCGAACCCCGGCACCGTCTCCGACATGCTGGTCGAAGACGTTCAGATCCTAGACGGTGACAGCGGCATCCTGACATTTATGTGCACCACCGCCTACGTTCCGGGCGCGCCGACGCCGGACGTAGCCAACGGCATCTCGCTCGACTGGCCGGACATCTATCCCATCCAGAGTGTCGTCGTTCGCAACAACAAGATCCGCGCGAGAAAGAATGCGATAGCCTTTTATGGGGCGGTCGATTGCGAGGAATATGGCAACGACGTCACGATCATCGATCACGACATCGTTTATTTCTCGTCCGGTCTGCGCATCCTTGGTGGCGATAATGTGTACTCGCACAACTCGCGCTATGCCTACGAGGCCGAGAAACAGCAAAACGCCTACGGGATCTATTACGCACTCTCGGCGATCAACAGCGGCGCGGTGAAGCTGGCGAACCGGAATTGCCGGATCGAGGATCACACGATCGTCAACGCGCCGATCCCCTTCGAGATCGAGAGCTGGGCGGGCGGATCGCTCGAGCTGCGCGGCCACAAGGTGCGGAAAAGCCTGTCGGGCGTGGTCAGCTACCCGATCATCCGCATGCAGCCGCAAGGGCCGATCGGCGGGCAGAAGTATCTGAGGACCGAGGGATTCACCCGTCTCCACGTCGCCGATATCGATGCTGAGGGCGGGGCCCAGTTCATCGTCAGCTTCGTCCCGGTGAAGGACATGCTGATTAAGGGAAACACGTGGGTTTCCAACGCCTACACGACGACTGACGGTATGACGCCGATCGACATCCGCGATTCACTGCCGGCTGCGGATGCGAACGGGGGCCCCTTCATCTCTCATGGCCCGGGGCTGGTCCGCATCCTCCATAACGAGATGCTCAGCGCATCCGCGAGCTATAACGAGATCGCCGTCCAGAATGCGATCGCGACCACGCGCGTGATTGCTCAGGGCAACCGATCGGTGGCCTCGAACGGCGGTGGCGTGCCGCGTGCCCAGTTTCTGCTCGCGGGTGCCGCCGGCGCCACGATCATGACCGATGGGGTGACCGAGCAGGCTGCCGGCGCCGCGATCTCGTCGGGTCTCAACTATCGCTATCCGGCCGGCGCACGCGCCGCGGCCGTCTCGGGAGATTAAGCCATGGCTGACGACGAGCAGACACTGGTCGCCAACGTGAGCGATCTGATTGCGGCGACGACCGATCTGACCGCGACTGCCGCTACGCTCACAAAGCAGCTCGCCGCAGGTGCCAGTGGCGATGCCACCTCGATCGTGAAAGAGCTGGCTGCCGGCACGCTGCCGGCGTCACGGCTGGTCGGAGGCAGTTACTCGGTCGCAGATGTCGCCGCGCGCGACGCGATACCGGGCAATCTGCGCCAAGCGGGAATGCGCGTGTCGGTGCAGGGCGATCGGGATTATGTGCTCGGCGCCGGGCTGGGCAATGACGCATGGGCGCCGCAGGCTACGGACGCCGAGCTGCGCGATCGCGCGACGCAGACCGGCACGCAATCGGCCGACACGATCGAAGATACGGCCGAAAAGGTGATGATGCTCGCGGATGAGCGGACCGGTCTCGCCTACCTCTCCGCAAACAGTCCCCGCATTATCTCGACGATCATCCAGGCTTTCCCGGCACGGTCGCCCTACGCCAACGGGTGGATCGATAAATTGGGCTATCCGATCCTCGCGAGCCCCAAGGCCGGCGGACAGTCGGTCGGATCGTCCGCGCCTTCGCTCGACCGCCGGCTGGCTTTTCCTTCGCGCGCACGCGGCTTTTCCGTGATCGATCGGGACGGGCGGTCCATCTACGCGCCATCGGTCTCCACGCTCCTCGCGTTTCCGTCGCGCGCCAGCAACTTTGCGGTGGTCGACCGGGACGGGAGATTCGTCTACCAGGCGTCGTCAGCGGCGCCGGCGTTCAGCCCTCTCGTGGCCGCCGACGGCATCTATCTCGACACCGGTACGGCGGACATCAAGATCGCCGCACCGGTCGGGGCGATCCTGTCGCCGCCGACCTATTCCCCGCCTTTGCTCAGGTGGCGGGACGCTTCGGGCGGGGTGCGGGAGCGCCGCCAGTTCAGCACCGCGGCGTTCGCTGTCCCGGCTGGCGTCACGAAGCTGATTTTCTTTCCATATCACGGTCAATCTTTGTCGGTCGGCTACGAGAGCGGTCCGCTGTACACCACGGCGCCGATCGCACCCGGCCGCGCCCTGATGTTCGATGGCGGCTCACGGCCGATGGCGGGACCGACATGGCAGCACGGCGTCGATGACGATCGCATCCTCGACGATGTGCAGATTACCACCCTGTCCATTGCCTCGACCCTCAAGAAGGCCCTCGGCTTCATCGCCGGGATCCTGATTCCCGGCGCATCGGCATCAACGACCGATCTCACGCATGCGATCCAGCAGGAAATCGCCGATGCGTTCGGCACGGCCGCCACGGAACTCGCCCAGAAGCTGGCGCTCGACACGACCGGCATGACCGGATCGCAGAAGGTCTTCGCGATCGTCGACGCGCTGGTCGCGACGGCCGCTGCGCAGGGCATCAAGGCGGACGTCGCCATCATCGAGGCGGTCGCGCTCGATGTCGCCCAGGCCGCTTATCGTGCCACGCTCAAGAACCTCGAGAGCGGGCTCGTCGCGCTCGCCGCATCGATCACCAGCGCCGGCGGTCTCAAGGTCGTCACCACGCTCGTAGTCGACCGGGTCGAGGCACTTGCCGCGCCGGCGCTCGTCGCAGCGCTGTGAACCAAGCCCGCGTCATCAGCGCGGGCCTTGTCGAGCATCCGGAGTCAGGCGCACACCTGCTCCGGGTGACCGTTGACAAGTCGTAGGCAAGCGCGGGCGTCGCATACCCGATGACGGCTATATGGGCCGATCCACAGATGCCCCAGCCTCAGACCGGCGATCCGATCGAGTGGGACGGGCATCACGTCTATTTCGGCGGGCGGGCGTGGCGGAAGCCTGAGTATGATAGCCTGCCGTGATCAATCGCGGCTAAGCGATCCACCCATAAAATGCCATGACAAGCCCCAAGACCGTCAGGCACATCAATACGCCGACGGCAAGCACAGCGCGGGCGTCTTCGATGTAAAGCGACTTGGCGACTTCCCAGCGAATCTCTCGCTCATAGTCTGGTTGACTGGCTCGGCTATCGGCCTGCTCAAACCGCGCCCGCGCCAGACGCTCCTCCATGCTGTTCTGGCCGAGCCCGTCTGGCATACCTATCCTACTGCAGCTTTTCAGGGGGGACATTGAGCATGTTCCAGGGGTGCTCGCCGGTCTTCTCGAACTCTTCGCGGAAGCGAGTCATGAACGCCAGCAGCCGCTTCGATTGCGCTTTGGCGGCGTCCTGCATCCCGCCGGGCGCGGCGGTGGCAGGATGCGCCTCCAGCATCGCGGCGGCGAGATAGTGAAATGCATCGATCGCCAGCTGGGCATCGACCGCGGTGCCGGCGAGCTGCGTAGACGGCCCGCGGGAAATGGCGTCCATGACGACCATCACCATGTCGCGTAGCGCTTCCGCCCCGGCGATCTCATCCTCGGTCATTTTGCTGTCCTCGTCGGAAACACAGGCCCGCGCACCGTCATGAGATGGGCGGGGTAGGGCCGCTGCAGCGCAACTGCCTCCTCATACGATCCGGTCAGCCAGCGATCCCATTTGTCCTCGGGCAGGATCGTGATCATCGCCTTTGGATGGATCGGCTTCACCAGTTCGTTCGCGTCGCATGTCACCATCGAGAAGCCCGGCTTATCGCCGATCATCTGCCAGAAGCCGGCGACACCGAAGATGGGCTGATCGGTCGTCGCGAACCACATCTCGCCCTTGATCCCCATCTCCGGATCCTTGTCCCGACCCCATTCGCAAAACTCGGTGAGCGGGATGATGCAGCGGTTTTCCGATTTGTCGGCCAGCAGGCGCCATTGTGGGAGGTTGAGCTGGCGGACATTCGTCATCGCCAGCGGACGCGGCGGCGTGCCGACCTTCGCGGGCCGCTTGGCTTGGCCGCCCAGGACGTCCCACGTCATCACGTCGACGCCTCGGCCCCGATCGTCCTCGCGGACGACATAGGCCCGTCCGAACGGCACCAGCTCCTGCGGATCGAATCGGTTATCCATCGGCCGATCGGCGAGCCACTTCGCGCCGAAGCGTTCGCGGATCGTCTCGGGTTCGCCCAGCATTCTTGCACGGTTACACATGAGGCTATTCCTGACCGAGCGTGGGCCCGCCGTCCAGCGCCGCGCGATTCGCCCCGCGCTGCCCAATATGTTCGAAGGGCGAGCGCATCGAACCGGCCTTGATCGGACGTTCGATCCGAAGGCTGGCAAGTCTTGCCATTACGGCGTCGACCAGTCGCTCCAGAGCCGCATCTCTCTCCAAGCGATTTGAGCCCTTTGCTCCGAGATATTGATGAGCCTTCGCCTGTTGCAGTGCGTATCGAATCTCGAACGCCACTTGATCGCGATCCAAGACGATCGCACGATCGGTTTCCGCTCCGGAGATGCCGAGGATCGCAGCCGCTATCTTGCGTGCAGCCTGATAGTTCGGAAATTCCTCACGCTCCTCGCGCTCATAATCGAGATGCGGGAAGAGTACCTCGAAGGCCGCGCGGGTTCCGCGGCGCAGCGCTTCGGCGTCGGCTGTAGCGCTGGTCATCAGATAAGCGAGAGCTGACAGCGGCGCAGCTCAATCTCCTCGATCGCCAGCCGATCCTGCTGCGCTACCTCAACCGCCGCCAGATAGCTCGGCGTCCGTAGGCGCTCGGCCTCACTGAACGGCGGCACATCGGCGAATAGTTGTTGTCCGTTGTAATATGCGCGCGCGTCGGCGCGCAGCTGCTCGTCGCGCTGCATGCGTGGTCCTCCGTCAAAATCGAATCGCGCCGCCAGCGCGTTAACGATCCTGTAGAACATTAAGGGAACATCGGGCAAGATGCCGCCCGCTCCTGATAGCATTCCCGCCGGCCTCGGCCGGCGGGGGCGTCGCGCGCCAACGCGACCAACCGACGGGCGCTCTCCCGTCACGCGCGGCCGACCAGCCGCTTCATCCCGCACCCGATCGCTCGGGCCGGGCTGCATAGAGAGCACGAAATCCTACATGGAAAGCCTTACACCCGTTCAGCCGACGCGTCCCGCCGCCGGCTATCTTGGCGGCAAACGAAATCTCGCCCGCCGCATCTGTGCGCTGATCGAGGCGGTGCCGCACGCCGGCTATTACGAGCCGTTCGTCGGGATGGGCGGGATATTCCTCCGCCGGCGATCGCGGCCGCGCGCGGAGGCCATCAACGATATCAGCGGCGACGTCGCTACCTTCTTCCGCGTGCTCCAGGAGCACTATCCCTATTTCATCGACATGCTGCGCTGGCGCGTGACGAGCCGGGCCGAGTTTCAGCGGCTGATGGCGCTGCCCGCCGACAGGCTGACCGATCTGCAGCGAGCAGCGCGCTTCCTGTATCTGCAGAGGCTCGCATTCGGCGGCAAGGTTGAGGGGCGGTCATTCGGGGTTGATGCCCGAAACCCGGGACGGTTTGATGTTGGCCGCCTCGAGCCCATGCTGGCGGAGATCCACGAGCGCCTGGCCGGCGTCGTGATCGAGCGGCTGCCCTATGGGGACTTCATCCGGCGCTATGATCACGCCGGCGCCCTTTTCTACCTCGACCCGCCATATTGGGATTCCGAGACGGATTATGGCGCTGGCGTCTTCGAGCGCGGTGATTTCGAGCGACTGGCCGAGCAGCTGGCCGGCCTCCGCGGCCGGTTCATCTTGTCGATCAACGACACGCCCGGCGCGCGAGAAGTGTTCGCGCGATTCGCCATCGATGCGGTGGAAACGACCTGGTCGCTATCGACCGCCAGCGCGGGCGGAGCGAAGCGGGCAGGGGAGTTGATCGTCACTTCGAGGGTATAGCTCACCACGTGGGGGCATCCGTGGGGGCATCGGCGATCAATGCGCCGTCGTCACCCACGGATTTCCGCCATCAAGGACATCGAGTCTGGGCGGTGCCGGGCCCACCAGCATCTCCCGCTTCAGCGACGACAGGCGAGGGGCGCCGAGCTGCGCCATCGTCATCTCCAATTCGGTTCGCAGGATATGGATCATGTGCGCGACGCCGATCATCCCGGCGACGGCGAGCGCGTGGAACAGTGGCCGGCCGATCAGCACGGCGCGCGCACCGAGCGCGATCGCGGTGACGATATCGGTGCCGGTCCTCACGCCGCCATCGAGGAGCACCGGAATCCGCCCCGCCACCCGATCGACCACGCCGGGCAGCATGGTGAGCGCGGACGGCAGGCCATCGAGCACCCGCCCGCCATGGTTGGAGAGGATCAGCCCGTCGATCCCTAGGGACAGGGCGCGATCAAGATCCTTACCAAGCACCATGCCCTTGAGGATGATCGGCAGACGGGTCGCCTGCCGCAGCCAGTCGAGATCGTCCCAGCGCGGGGCCGCGTCCGCGAGCGGGGTGCCGAACAGGATCGGGCCGCCCGCCATGCTGACCTGCCGTGGCGGCGCCATGCCGGCGAGATTGGCGGCTGCCACGCCGTCCGGCAGCGCAAAGCTGGATCGCTTGATCGCGGCGTCGATGGTCAGGACGATCGCCTGATATCCGGCCGCTTCGGCGCGCCGGACGAGGGCGAGGTTCGCCGCCCGCTCGGGCTGGAGATAGAGCTGGAACCAGGCCGGCGCGTCGCCCGATCCGAGTTCCTGCGCCGCGCTCCTCTGGGCCGCGAGGATATCCTCCAGCGTGACGCTCGACAGCGTACTGACCACCATCCCGGTGCCCAGCGCGGCCGACGCGCATGCGGTCGCCCGCTCGCCATCCGGGTGCGCGATGCGCTGATAGGCCAGCGGGGCGAGCAGGATCGGCGCGATGTGCCGTTGCCCGAACAATTCCACGACGGTGTCGCCATCGCGCAGATCGGCCAGCGCGCGGGGTAGCAGCCGCCAGCGATCGAAGGCGGTGCGATTGTCGCGCAGGGTGCGCTCGGCGCCGGCACCCTCCTGGATATGGCGCCACGACGCGGCGGGCAGATGCGTTGCGGCCCGCGCCTCATAGTCGGCGAGGGTCAGCAGATCGGGCGGGATCGCGCGAAGTGGCGCCAACGGGGCCGGACGATCCTCCATCACGTGATCGACCACTGACGGAGGAGATTATGATAGACGCCGGTCAGAGGATCGAGCGAGGCATGATCGGGATGATCGGCGGTCAGCGCCTGGATCGCGCTGTCCAGCTCGAACAGCATCCGCCGCTGCTGATCCTGCGCCACCAGGCTCTGCACCCAGAAGAAGGCGGCGAAGCGGGCGCCCCGGGTGACCGGGGTGACGCGATGGAGGCTGCTGCCGGGATAGAGGATCATATGGCCGGCGGCGAGCTTGACCCGATGTTCGCCGAACAGATCGTCGATCAGCAATTCGCCGCCGTCATATTCGTCGGGATCGTTCAGGAATATCGTGGCCGAGAGATCGCTGCGGACATGGCCCTGCGGCCCCGGGAAGATCGCATTGTCGACATGGCTGCCATAGGCGCCGTCGCCTTCGTAGCGGTTGAAGCGCGGCGGCACGATCCGCATCGGCAGGGCGGACGCGATGAACAGCGGGCATTGCGAGAGCTTGCCGAGCAGGAAGTCGCCCAGGCGCTGGGCCAGGGGATCGTCCAGCCCGAGCTGGAGATTGGTCTTGACCGAGCGCGCCCGATGCCCGGCGGTCTGCCGGCCATCCTGCCATGCGGCGGCATCGAGCTGGTCGCGTACCTCCCGGATCTCGGCGGTGCTCAGCAATTCCGGGATTTCTATCGCCATTGCACTGACCTTGCCGGCTGATCGTCCCAAGCAATACAGAGGATGCCGGAATGGCGACGCGACCGACGCCGGTCTCGAAGACAAGCCTGCCCTGCGCGGTGGCGCATATCGTCGTTCCTTTCCACAGCCCTATCCATGCGCCATTATTGCGAATCATTTTCATCCGCAACCAGAAAGCCGCGGACCGGCAACGATCGCGAAGGCGAACCGGCCCGACCACCGGCGTCTCTCCGCACACGACAGCGAAAATCGATCTGGATTAGCGACTTAAGGTGTGAATTTTACTCGAGGTGGCATAGAAAAGAGCGGGGGCTGGACCCCGCCATCGCCTCATCTTCGTCATGATCGTCGGCGCCCGTCATCAGACATGCCAGAAGCCGGGCCTGATCAGACTGATAAGGAATGAGATCCTGGCCGTCAGGCTCGGCGCCAGGTGAGCAGGTTTCCCATCGTGTAGTTCCATACCGACCCGACCGCCGCGCCGGCGAGGCCCGCCAGCCACCAGGCGCTGTGTTCCCGGAACAGCATCACGCCGATCCCGACATTGGCGAGCGCGCCCAGACTACAGACCAAAGCAAAGCTGACCAGCCCCGAGGCCATTCGCAGGCCCCGCAGGCGGCGGTCGCGATAGGTGAACTGATTATTCAGCCAGAAATTGAAGCAGATCGCGCCCAGCACCGCGATCATCTGGCTCGCACGGAATGACAGGGATGCGATATCCAGCGCGAGCGAGAGCAAGCCGAGATGGACGGCCACACCGATAAGGCCGACTAGTGCAAACTTGATGAAGCGGATCGGGATACAGCGACCGATGCTCTTTTCCGCCAGCAATTCGAAATATTGCAGCACGATAGCGCTGTCGAGCTTGCTGGTGCCGGCGTCGCGCGTACGAAAGGTGTAGGGGCGTTCCGCGATGCGCAGGGGCGTGGGCGAGGAGGCCGCGATGTCCAGCAGCAGCTTGTACCCGACGCCCGACACGCGGGGGGCGGCGCGGAGCAGGCAGTCCCGGTCGATCGCGAAGAAGCCGCTCATCGGATCACTCAGGCGCGTGCCGGCGATCGAGACCGCGAGGCGTGTGGCGAGGCGGCTAATCGCCCGGCGCCGTGCCGACCATGTGCCGGTCGACCCGCCATCGGCGTAGCGGGTACCGACCGCGAGATCGGCCTCGCCATCGGCGATCGCGCGATAGAGTGCGGGCAGCACGCGCTCGTCATGCTGGAGGTCGGCGTCGATCACCGCCACCACGGGCGCCGTCGAGGCCAACATGCCCTCCATCACCGCCGACGACAGCCCGCGCCGGCCGACGCGGCGAATCAGCCGCACACGCCGGTCGCGTCGGCTGACCTCGGTCAGATACTCGGGCGTGCCATCGCTCGAACCATCGTCGACGAACACCGCTTCCCACTCGATGTCCGCGAGCGCGAGCGCCAGCAATTCAAGCAAGCGCGCGACATTCTCGCGCTCGTTGAGCGTCGGCACCACCACCGCAAGTTGCAGGGCGGCCGGAACCGGCGATGAGAAAATACGGAGCGGTGCGTGCTGCATGGAATCTGTTCCGGATCAAAAGGGCATGTTGGGGCTGGCACCGCGGATTGGCGAAGGGCCTGGGTGGAGCGATCTGAGCGCCCAGACGTAAAAGATGCGGTCGGGAGACGGCACGCGGGCCACCAGGACGTAATCCCGAGCCAGGGCCGCCCGCACGAGCTGCTGGGTGGCCGGGTTGACGTGCGGGATGGGCGGGCTGCTGGCGGTGACGATCGCCCCTGGCCGCGTCGCCAGCAGACGTGTTTCTTCGGCAGCAGGATCTACGCCCAGCGCGGGCGCCTCGGTCGGGTTGGTGAGATGGTCCGGATAGATGAAGCGCGTCGGCGCGCAGCTGTTGGTCAGCAGATAGAGCACGGCCGGACCGTCATAGACGTAGAGACAGCGATCCTGGACGTACGGTCGTATCGCGGTGGTCAGGTCGCCAGCAACCCGCTGGTATAAGCCTGTTTTGAAGGCGTAGCTCGGCAATGACAGCATCGGCCAAAATAGCAGCAGGCATCCCAACGCGAAGCCGACGCGACTGGGACGCATCAGGGGAGCGATCAGGATGCACGCTGGAAGCAGTACCGTGATGAAATAGAAATCGTAAAAATCGCCGAGCAGCCCGAAACCCACGAGCGCCGCTCCGATCCACCCCAGAATGAGCGGGAAATCCGGTTTTTCGTCGGAGCGACGTTTGAACCACCGCCAGGCGATCGCGACCGGGATGAGCAGGATGATCCACAGGCCATTGGTGACTGTCAGAGTCTCCTGCCCCCCTCGGGTCTGTGCCGGGAATGGATGGCGTTGAAAGATCGACAGAAAATTGGCTTGAAAAAAAGCGTCGAGATGCCCGGTGGCCGCATAGAAGCCGATCGCGGCGATGGTCGGCAGCAGCGCGACCAGAATCATTGCCATGGCAACGCTGACCGTCCAGGCGATTGGCGCGTGGATCCGCCAGAAACGCCACAGAAAATAGCATCCGAAGAACATGCCTTCGACGACCGGCGTGTATTTGAACTGGATCGCGGTCCCCATCATCGCCATCGCGATCAGGGCGAGGCGCGCAATCCGGGCGGGACTATCGGTATCGTTCGATCGGAATGCGCACCATGCCGCGATGGCGGTCAGGACATTGTAGATGACGGGAGATTGGCCGCCCGTTCCGTGGAACGTCATCAAGAGCAGGATATAGCAGAGTGCCGCACCGAAGGAGGCGATCGGTCCCGCGGCGCGGCGCGCCATCGCCCAGATAAGGCTGCCGGTGATCGCCACGCACAGCGTGGCCGCGATCTGATACTGGATGATGCCGGTCCCGCCGAGCATCCGAACGACCGCATAGAAGAGGAATAGGCCGATCGGCTTGCGATCCCACAGCTCGACATAGGGCAGACTGCCGTGCAGCAGCCGATCGCCGATCAGCAGATACAGTTGCTCGTCAAACTCGAGCATTGGATTGCCGAAGGTGATTGCGCGAACGAGGAAGGCGGTCGCGAAGATCGCGGCATAGGGCGCCCAGCGCTGCCAACGCGCCTGCGCAGCCGGGACCACCGGTCCCGATGTCGCAGCGAAATCCGCCGCTAAAGTCGCCATAGGTCCATGCGCTCCCGTCAGTAGGAACGACATGGACCAGCCATGGTAATAAAACGATTAACCGCCGCTGCGGTCAGCCGGCGTCAAAATGGCGCGAACTCAATGATCCGCGCGGGCCGAACGCGCGGAATCACCGCCACCCAGCACCTCGGCATGTTCGGCGAGCACCGTCAGCCCCTTGTCGGTAACCTCGGCGAAGCCGCCCTGGACGCGGATGCGCTGGCGCACCACGTCCATCGAGGAATAGACCAGCACTTCGCCGTCGCGCACCGTCGCCATGATCGGGGCGTGGCCGGCGAGCACGCCGAAATCGCCCTCGGTGCCGGGGACGACGACCATGAAGGCCTCCTCCGACAGGATCTTCTTTTCCGGGGTGACGAGTTCGAAGTGGACGTCGGCCATGATCTTATCCTGATCCCCTCCCGCATCGGCGGGAGGGGTGGGTTCCGTGGAGAGGCGAAAGGCGCTTAGGCCGCTTCGGCCAGCTTCTTGCCCTTTTCGACCGCCTCTTCGATGCCGCCGACCATGTAGAAGGCGGCCTCCGGCAGATGGTCATACTCGCCGTTCACGACGGCCTTGAACGACTTCACCGTGTCCTCGATCTGCACGAACTTGCCGCTGATGCCGGTGAAGACCTCGGCGACGTGGAACGGCTGCGACAGGAAACGCTGGATCTTGCGCGCACGGCTGACGGTGAGCTTATCCTCTTCGCTGAGCTCGTCCATGCCGAGGATCGCGATGATGTCCTGCAGCGACTTGTACTTCTGGAGCGTCTCCTGGACCGAGCGGGCGACGTCGTAATGATCCTGGCCGACGATCGCGGGGCTCAGCGCGCGCGAGGTCGAATCGAGCGGATCGACTGCCGGATAGATGCCCATTTCGGAGATGGCGCGATTGAGGTTGGTCGTCGCGTCGAGATGGGCGAACGACGCGGCCGGGGCCGGATCGGTGAGATCGTCGGCCGGCACGTAGATTGCCTGTACCGAGGTGATCGAGCCCTTGTCGGTGGAGGTGATGCGCTCCTGCAGCATGCCCATGTCGGTGGCGAGGGTCGGCTGATAGCCCACCGCCGACGGGATGCGGCCGAGCAGCGCCGACACTTCGGCGCCGGCCTGGGTGAAGCGGAAGATGTTGTCGACGAAGAACAGCACGTCCTGGCCCTCGACGTCGCGGAAATATTCCGCATTGGCGAGGCCGGACAGGGCGACGCGGGCGCGGGCGCCCGGCGGCTCGTTCATCTGGCCATAGACCAGGGCGACCTTGGAGCCTTCCGGGGTCGGGTTGCCGTCGGCATCCTTGGCGATGACGCCGGCATCGAGGAACTCGTGATAGAGATCATTCCCCTCGCGGGTGCGCTCGCCGACGCCGGCGAACACCGAGGTGCCGCCATGGCCCTTGGCGATGTTGTTGATCAGCTCCTGGATCAGCACGGTCTTGCCGACGCCGGCGCCGCCGAACAGGCCGATCTTGCCGCCCTTGGTATAGGGCGCGAGCAGATCGATCACCTTGATGCCGGTGACGAGGATGCTGGTCTCGGTCGATTGTTGGACGAAGGACGGAGCCTCGGCATGGATCGGCATGTGGGTCTCGGCGTTCACCGGGCCACGCTCGTCGATCGGCTCGCCGATCACGTTGAGGATGCGGCCGAGCGTCTTCGGGCCGACCGGCACCGTGATCTGCGCGCCGGTGTCGCGGACTTCCTGCCCACGGGTCAGGCCGTTGGTGCCGTCCATCGCGATCGTGCGGACGGTGCTCTCGCCGAGATGCTGGGCCACTTCGAGGACGAGGCGGGCGCCGTTGTTGTCGGTTTCGAGCGCCGAGAGGATCATCGGCAGCGGGCCGTCGAACGTGACGTCGACGACGGCGCCGATCACCTGGCTGATACGGCCGATATTGTGGGGTGCGGGTGCGGTTGCCATGACGATTTCCTGCCTTCTTAGCCCTTGAGCGCTTCGGCGCCGGAGATGATCTCGATCAGTTCGGTCGTGATCGCCGCCTGGCGCGAGCGGTTATACTGGATGGTGAGCTTCCGGATCATGTCGCCGGCGTTGCGGGTCGCATTGTCCATCGCGGTCATGCGGCTGCCCTGCTCCGACGCGGCATTCTCCTGGAAGGCGCGGAAGAGCTGGACGGCGATGTTGCGCGGCAGCAGCGTGGCGAGGATTTCCTCCTCGTCGGGCTCATATTCGAATGCCGCGACCGGGCCGCCGCTTTCCGACGTAGCGCGCTGGTGGGTGCCGTCCTCGGAGGTTTCGGTGCGCTTCTCGCCCTTGTCGGAACCCATGCCGGGAATTTCGACCGGGATGATCTGCTGCTCGGTCGGCACCTGCACCAGCGCCGACTGGAACTTGGCGTAATAGAGCCGCGCGACATCGAATTCGCCCGCCTCGAAGCGGTGCATGATATCCTTCGCCACCTCGAGCGCGTCGTCGAACGAGACGATCTTGATGAGGGTCTGGTCGACCTGGTGGACGATCTGTCCGGGGAAGAGGCGGGCGAGGACCGCACGGCCCTTCTTGCCGACCAGATAGAATTTCACCGTCTTGCCCTGCGCGATCGCTTCCCGCGCATTACGGACGGCGAGGCGCACGATGTTCGAGTTGAACGCGCCGGCAAGGCCGCGCTCCGAGGTGGCGACGACGAACAGCTGCGCGGTGTCCTTGCCGGTGCCGGCAAGCAGGCGCGGGCTTTCGGGGCCGACGGTCACGCCCGAGGCGAGGCGTGCCATCACCTTGGTGATCTCCTCGGCATAAGGACGGCCGGCCTCCGCCGCCTCCTGCGCGCGGCGCAGCTTGGCGGCGGCGACCATCTTCATCGCCTTGGTGATCTTCTGCGTCGACTTCACCGAGCCGATGCGACCTTTGAGGGCTTTAAGGCTGGGCATGGCGCTCCCTTAGCGTCCGGATCAGCCGAAGGTCTTGGCGAAGGCGTCGAGCGCCGCCTTCAGCTCGCCCTTCACGTCGTTGCCGAGATCCTTGGTCTTGCGGATCGTCTCCAGAATCCCCGGATGGTTGTTCTTGAGGTCCGACAGGAACGCCGCCTCGAAGCGGGTGACGTCGGCGACCGGAATCTTGTCGAGCGCGCCCTGGGTGCCGGCAAAGATCGAGGCGACCTGGTCCTCGAACGGCATCGGGTGGAACTGGTCCTGCTTGAGCAGCTCGGTCAGGCGGGCACCGCGGTTGAGCAGCTTCTGGGTCGAGGCGTCGAGGTCCGAGCCGAACTGCGCGAACGCCGCCATCTCGCGATACTGGGCGAGCTCGAGCTTGATCGAGCCGGCGACCTTCTTCATCGCCTTGGTCTGCGCGGCGGAGCCGACGCGGCTGACCGAGAGGCCGACGTTGATGGCCGGGCGGATGCCCTGATAGAACAGATCCGTCTCGAGGAAGATCTGGCCGTCGGTGATCGAGATCACGTTGGTCGGGATATAGGCCGAGACGTCGCCGGCCTGGGTCTCGATGATCGGCAGGGCGGTGAGCGAGCCCGAGCCGTGCGTGTCGGCCATCTTGGCGGCGCGCTCGAGCAGGCGCGAGTGCAGGAAGAACACGTCGCCCGGATAGGCTTCGCGGCCCGGCGGGCGGCGCAGCAGCAGCGACATCTGACGGTAGGCCACGGCCTGCTTGGAGAGATCGTCATAGACGATCAGACCGTGCATCCCGTTGTCGCGGAAATATTCGCCCATCGTGCAGCCGGTGTAGGGCGCCAGGAACTGGAGCGGGGCGGGATCGGACGCGGTCGCGGCGACGACGATGGTATATTCCATCGCGCCATTCTCTTCGAGCTGGCGGACGATCTGCGCCACCGTCGAGCGCTTCTGGCCGATCGCGACGTAGATGCAGTAGAGCTTCTGCTTCTCGTCGTCGCCGGCATTGGCGGTCTTCTGGTTGATGAAGGCGTCGATCGCGACGGCGGTCTTGCCGGTCTGGCGATCGCCGATGATCAGCTCGCGCTGACCGCGGCCGACGGGGACGAGCGCGTCGAGCGCCTTGAGGCCGGTCTGCACCGGCTCGTGGACCGAGGTGCGCGGAATGATGCCGGGCGCCTTGCTCTCGACGCGGGCGCGGGTCTCGTACTGGATCGGGCCCTTGCCGTCGATCGGGTTGCCGAGGCCATCGACCACGCGGCCGAGCAGGCCCTTGCCGACCGGCACGTCGACGATGGTGCCGGTGCGCTTGACGGTGTCGCCTTCGCGGATCTGGGCGTCCGAGCCGAAGATCACGGCGCCGACATTGTCGGCTTCGAGGTTGAGCGCCATGCCCTGGGTGCCATTGGCGAACTCGATCATCTCGCCGGCCTGGACATTGTCGAGGCCATAGATGCGCGCGATGCCGTCACCGACGCTCAGCACCTGGCCGACTTCCGAAACCTGGGCTTCGGCGCCGAAATTGGCGATCTGGTCGCGGATGACCTTGGAGATTTCTGCGGCGCGGATATCCATGTTCAGCCTTTCATCGCGTGCGCGAGAGTGTTCAATTGGGTGCGGATCGAGCCATCGATCTGCTGCGAGCCCATCTTCACGATCAGGCCGCCGAGAATAGTGGGATCGACCTTCGCCTCGATCGCGACATCCCGGCCGAAGCGCTCGCGCAGCTTGTCCTTGAGTGCCGCGGTCTGCTCGGCATCGAGCGGATGGGCGGAGGTGATGTGGGCGGTCGTCTCGCCGCGATGGGCGGCGGCGAGCGCCTTGAAGCTGCGAATGATCGCAGCCAGCTGGCCGAGCCGGCCATTATGGCCGAGCAGCCCGAGCAGGTTCGAAACCGTATCGCCGAGCGCCATCGCCTTTGCGACCGCCAGCACCGCGGCCGTCGCCGAACCGCGCCCGATCAACGGGCTTTCGGTCAGCGTCCGAAACTCGGCGTTGTCTGCCAATGCCGCCATGACGGAATCGAGATCCGCCGAAACCGTTTCGATCTCGCGCTCATCTCGCGCCAGTTCGAACAACGCCATCGCATAACGACCGCTAAGGCTAGCCTGAATGCCGCTGGAAATATCCACGCGCGAACCCACCCCGTAAAATCAACTTCGGCCCATACAAAAAAAGGGGGCGCCCACAAGGCGTCCCCGCATGGGTTGCCGGCCGGTTAGCAGGGGAGGCATGAGGATGCAAGGCTGGCGGGCTTGGCCTTTCGACCGGGTTTCGAAGCCAACGCCGATTTGGCTTCGGCGTCGCACCGCTGCCGTCAGCAGCCGACGGCCGGGGCCGCCGGATAACCGCGGCCCCGGCCGTGGGACGCATCAGCGGCCGGGGCCCTGCATCTCGCCCTGGCTCGGGCCGGCGGGGGTGCTGGGCAGGGCCGGCGCCTCCTTGTGGGCGGCCGCCTTCTCGGCGACGGTCAGCACGCCGTCATGGTTGGTATCCATCATGTCGAAGGCGGCGAGCGGGCGCTTGCTGGCTTCGGCAAGGCTGAGCTTGCCGTCGTGATTGGTATCGACATCGTTGAAGGCGCGGTTGGCGGCGTCCAGCATCCGCTGCGCATCGGCCTTGGTCGGCGGCGCGTCGCGATTGATCACCGCGCCCATCCGCTTGGCGAACTCGGCGCGGCTCATGAAGCCGTCGTGATTGGTATCGGCGAGGTCAAAGGTCTTCTTGATCTGCGCCTGCATCTGGGCGCGGGTGACGTCGCCGCTGCTCGCGGGCGTCGCGGCGGCCTTGGCGGCGGCCGGCTTGGCCGGCTGCTTCTCGATCGCGGCGACGGCGCCGGAGGCGAGGGTCAGCCCGATCAAGGTCGTGACGGTGGCAATTCGGGCAAGGCGCACGGTAAATTCTCCTCAATGTCGCACATCATATCGTGCTGGGCGATGGCGGCCCAACGCTTACAGGAAGCTGTATGGGTCCACGTCCACCGCGACGCGCACCCCTCTCGGCCATTCGAGCGCGCCGAGCCAGCCCCGGATCACGTCCTGCACGTCGAGCGCGCGGCGGGCATGGACGAGCAGCCGCTGGCGGTGGCGGCCGCGCAGCATGGCGAGCGGGGCGGGGGCGGGGCCGAACACCATCATCCCCTCCACCTCGGGCGCGTGGTGCCCGATCAGCCGCGCCGTATCGACCGCCTCGTCCAGCTTCTCGGAGGAGACGATGATCGCGGCATAACGGCCGAAGGGCGGCGCGCCGGCCTCGCGCCGGCTCTCGGTTTCGGCCGCGTAGAAGCTCTCCGCATCGCCGGTCACCAGCGCCTGGATGACGGGCGCACCGGGCTCGCGGGTCTGGAGATAGACGCGGCCCGGCTTGGCGCCGCGTCCGGCGCGCCCGGCGACCTGCGCGATCTGCTGGAAGCTGCGCTCGGCGGCGCGCAGGTCGCCGCCCTGCAGGCCGAGATCGGCATCCACGACGCCGACCAAAGTCAGGTTGGGGAAATGATAGCCCTTGGTGATCAGCTGGGTGCCGATCACCACGTCGATATCGCCGGCTTCCATCCGGTTGACGAACTCGGCCGCCTTGGCCGGCGACCACATCGTGTCCGAGGTGACGATCGCGGTGCGGGCATCGGGCAGGATCGCCGCCACCTCGTCGGCGATCCGCTCGACGCCGGGGCCGCAGGCGACGAGGCTGTCCTCCTCATGGCATTCGGGGCAGGCGGCGGGCGGCGGCATGACATGGCCGCAATGATGGCAGGCGAGCCGCGCGGTCAGCCGGTGCTCGACCATCCAGGCGGTGCAGTTCGGGCAGCGGAAGCGGTGGCCGCAGGTCCGGCACAGGGTCAGCGGGGCGTAACCGCGCCGGTTGAGGAACAGCAGCGCCTGCTCGCCGCGCTCGATCGTCTCGTGCAGCGCGGAGACCAGAGTGGGGGCGATCCAGCGCTGCTTGGGGGGCGGATCCTGGGTCAGATCGATGATGTCGATCTTCGGCATCTGGGCGACACCGTAGCGGCCGGGCAGCTTCAATTCGCGATATTTGCCGATCTCGACCATCTGGCGGGTCTCGATCGCCGGCGTGGCCGAGGCGAGGACGACCGGTATGCGCTCGAAACGGCCGCGCATCACCGCCACATCGCGGGCGTGGTACATCACGCCCTCCTCCTGCTTGAAGCTGGTCTCGTGCGCCTCGTCGACCACGATCAGGCCGAGATCGCGATAGGGCAGGAATAGAGCGGAGCGCGCCCCGCACACCACCTTGGCTTCGCCGCTGGCGATCGCCCGCCACGCGCGCCGCCGCTGGGACTGGCGCAGGTCCGAATGCCAGGCCACGGGGAGATGGCCGAAACGCGCCTCGAAGCGCTTGAGGAACGGCTCGGTCAGCGCGATCTCGGGCAGCAGGACGAGCGACTGGCGCCCCTCCCGCAGCGCGGCGGCGATGCCCTCGAAATAGACCTCGGTCTTGCCCGATCCGGTGACGCCGTCGAGCAGCATCGGATCGAAGCTCTTCGCCTGCACCGCCGCGACGATGGTGTCGGACACGGCGCGCTGATCGGCGGACAGAGCAGGCGGCGCGAAGCCGGGATCGGGTTCGGCATAAGGCGCATCGACCGCCACCTCGACGGCCTCGATCGCGCCGGCCTTGACCAGCCCCCGCATCACCGCGTCCGTGACATCGGCGATGGCGGCCAGTTCGCGGATCAGCCCCTGCCGCTCGCCGATCCGCTCCAGCGCCTGGGTCCGCTGCGGTGTCAGGCGATCCGGGGCCAGGCCGGTCGCGCGATATTCGATCACCGTGCGCCCGCCATCGAGCGCGCTCGCCGACGACAGCGCCATGCGCAGCACGGCGGCAGGCGGGGCCAGATAATAGCCGGCGGTCCACTCGATCAGCCGGCGCAGCGGTGCCGCGATCGGCGGGAGATCGTAGGCGGCGGCGAGGTTGCGCAGCCGGTTGTCGCCGACCTCGGCATCGGACGGCATATGCTCGGCCTCCCACACCACGCCGGCGATCTGGCGCGGCCCGAGCGGGGCGAGCACGATCGATCCGGGCTCGACCGTCATGCCGTGCGGCACGCGGTAATCGAGCGGCCCCAGCGCGCTGTTGAGCAGGAGGACTCGGGCGCGGCTCATATGCTAGTGTGCCATGCAGCTAATACGGGGAAGTTCATGCTCGAAACGGAACGGCTCACAATCAGGCGGATCGGGCTGGACGACGCCGGCTTCATGCTGGCTTCGGTCAATGATCCGGGGTTCATCTCCAACATAGGCGATCGTGGCGTCCGCACAATCGAGGACGCGGAGACCTATATCCGCGAGCGCGTGCTGGCCTCCTACGCAGCGAACGGTTTCGGAATGTTCCGGGTGGCGCTGAAGGACGGTGACGAAGGTGTTGGAACGATAGGTTTCGTCCGGCGCGACGGGCTCGACAAGCCCGATCTCGGCTTCGCGTTTCTGGAGGCGCATGTCGGCAAGGGCTATGCCTATGAGGCGGCGACCGCGCTGATGGCATGGGGCCGCGCGACGCTCGGCATCGGTCCCTTGCTGGCGATCACCGCGCCCGCCAACGCCGCCTCGGCGGGGCTGCTGGTCAAGCTCGGCTTCCGGGAGACCGGGCGGATCATGCTTCCCACCCATGGCGGCGAGAGCCGGCTGTTCGCGGAAGGCTGATCCGGTGCTGGCCCTCCTCCTCGCGCTCGCCACACCCGATATCGACAGCGCGATCGCGCAGGCGATCAATCCCTGCCCCGCCGACCCCAGGGCCGGGGACATCGTGGTGTGCGGCAAGGACAAGCAGGCGATGGACCGGCGTTTCCGTATCCCGCGCGAAGATCATGGCTTCGATCCGCTCGGCACGATGGACAGCGTCTCGCGCGAGCGGCACCGGCTGATCGACGGGGACGGCGCCTCTCAGGATCTCACGCGCGGCTCGTGCAGCCCGGTCGGCGCCAGCGGTTCGACCGGCTGCGACATCAAGAAATGGCGCGAGAATGACCAGAAAAAGGGCTGGTAGACTTTCGGCGCATCCGGCCATTTCCTTTTAACCATGTCGCGCTAAGCTCCCGCGCATGGGCAGCGTGATCAACTTCGAAGACCGGGCGGTGGCGACGCTGCGCGCGCGCGTCGCCGAGGTCGAGGAGGCGAACCAGGATCTCATCGCCTTCGCGCGGGGTCATTCCGGCGCGGTCGCCCAGATCCATGCCGCCGTGCTCGCCGCGATCGAGGCCGACGGGCTCGATCACCTGATCCATGTCGTCACCCAGGTCTGGCCCGATCTGCTCGGCGTCGATGCGGTGGCGCTGGCGCTCCATGTCGGCGAGACCGGGCTGCGCGCCGATGCCGACGGCCTCCAGTTCGTCGATCGCCGGGTGATCGCGCGGACGGTGCGCGGCGTCGACGGGGTGGTACTGCGTGGCGTCGAGCGCGGCCATCCGCTGTTCGGCCCGGCGGCTTCGCTGATCCGCGCCGAAGCGCTGGTGCGGCTCGACAATCCGTCGCCCCTGCCCTGCGGCCTGATCGCGCTCGGCCAGCGCGCCGAGCAGCGCTTCGAGACCCGCCACGGCTCCGAACTCCTCGCCTTCCTCGGCGCGACGCTCGCGCGTATGGTGGGGCGGTGGCTGCTCCCCTGACCCCGATAGGCCTTGACGATCATCCGGCGCGGATGACCGCCGCCGCCTTCGCCGATCATCTCCGCCGCGATCGCCTCCGCTCCGCCCATACCGTGCGGGCCTACACCGCCACCGCGCATCGGCTGATCGCCTTTCTCGGCGAGCATCGCGGCGAAGCGGTGGATGGCGCGATGCTCGGCACGGTGCAGCCCGGCGACCTGCGCGCCTTTCTCGCCCGGCGGCGCAGCGAAGGACTGACCAACGCCTCGGCGGCCCGCGAATTGTCGGCGGTGCGCACATTCCTCGGCTTCGTCGTCGGTGACGACGCGCCGCTGCCGCGCATCCAGGCGCCGCGGGTCAAGCGCGGCGTGCCACGCCCGATCGCGCCGGCCGACGCCCGCTCGCTCGCCGAGGACGCCGCCGACGCCCATGACGTCCCCTGGCTCGCCGCGCGTGATCTCGCGGTGCTGCTGCTGCTCTACGGGGCGGGGCTGCGCGTCGGCGAGGCGATGGCGCTCGATGCCGGGGCGCTGCCGCTCGGCGAGACGATCACCGTCACCGGCAAGGGCCGCAAGCAGCGGGTGGTGCCGCTGCTCCCCGTCGTGCGCGATGCGATCGTCCGCTATTCCGAATTATGTCCCTGGCCGCTGGGCAAGGGCCAGGCGCTGTTCCGTGGAGCGAAGGGCGGCCCGCTGGATTCGGCCATCGTGCGCCGTGCCGTCCGCGCCGCCCGCGTCCGCCTGGGGTTGCCCGAGAAGACCACGCCCCATGCCCTGCGGCACAGCTTCGCCACCCATCTGCTGGGGCGCGGCGCAGACCTGCGCCAGCTGCAGGAACTGCTCGGCCATGCCAGCCTGTCGTCGACCCAGATCTACACGGCGGTCGATGCGGCGCACCTGATGGACGTTTACCGGGCGGCGCACCCACGCGCCTGAAATGTTCAGGAAAAATCTTTTCACGCTCTCTTAAAGTTTGCGTGCGGCCGTCGTTACCGGTGACAGAGAACACCTCTTAGGCAGGAAACCGGGTATGGACGGAATCGACAAGGCAGGGGGAGCAACCGACGTTTCGCGGCTGCGGCCGTCGTCGGTCCAGACCACACCGGCTCCGGCGGCGGTTTCGACCGCGCAGCCGAAGCCGGACTTACCGAGTGCGATCTCCGACCTCTTCTCGGCACTGGCGGATGCAACTCCGCCGGTGGACGGCAAGAAGGTGCAGGCGATCCGATCTCTGATCCAGTCAGGCGCCTATCCCATCGACTCGCGGGCGATCGCGCAGAAGATGGTGGCGCTCGACTTTCCCACGCGCGGCATCGGCGCCGACGCCTGAAGGGCGACGAAAGACGAGGAAATCAGGCCCGCGCCGCAGCGCGGGCCTCGATCGCCTCCCATATGAGAGCCGGGGTATCGGTGCCGTTGAACTTGTCGATGGCGACGATCCCGGTGGGCGAGGTGACGTTGATCTCGGTGAGGTAGCCGGCGATCACGTCGATCCCGACGAAGATCAGCCCCCGCTTGGCGAGCTCTGGGCCTAGCGCGTCGCAGATCTCGATCTCGCGCGGGGTGAGTTCCGCCTGCGCGCCCGATCCGCCGACCGCGAGGTTGGAGCGGATCTCGCCGGCCTTGGGCAAGCGGTTGACCGCGCCGGCCGCCTTGCCGTCGACCAGGACGATGCGCTTGTCGCCCTTCGACACGTCCGGCAGGAAAGCCTGCACCATGAACGGCTCGCGCCAGACCTGGCCGAACAATTCGGTGAGCGCGGCGAGATTGGCGTCCTTCTTCGCGACATGGAACACGGCCGAGCCGGCATTGCCGTAGAGCGGCTTCACCACCACCTCGCCATGCGCGGCATGGAAGGCGCGCGCCTCCTCCAGGCTGCGGGTGATCATCGTCGGCGGCATGAACTGCGCATAATCGAGCACGAACAGCTTTTCGGGAGCATTGCGGACCGAGGCCGGATCGTTGATCACCACCGTCTCGTGCTGGATGCGTTCGAGCAGGTGGGTCGCGGTGATATAGGCGAGGTCGAAGGGCGGATCCTGCCGCATCAGGATCGCGTCGGTCTCGGCGCCCAGATCGAGCAGCTTGGGCGCGCCGAAGCTGAAATGATCGCCGGCGACGCGCTGCACCGTCACCGGGCGGGCCGGCGCATAGACGCGGCCGTCGCGATAGGTGAGGTCGCCGGCGGTGTAATGATAGAGGGTGTGGCCCCGCGCCTGCGCCGACAGCATCAGCGCGAAGGTCGAGTCACCGGCGATATTGACGGTCTCCATGGGGTCCATCTGGACGGCGACGGTCAAGCCCATGTCATCAAGCCCATCATCAAACCCATGTCATTACGCTCCCGAGAATGTGTCGGCCGCAAATAGGGTGCGAAGGCGCCCGCGTCACCCCTGCCAGACATGCTCGAGGTGCTTCGGCAACTTTCCGGGCGCGATCAGCACCGCATCGATGCGGATATCGTCGCCGGGTTGGGCATAGCGCGGGATGAGCAGCTCCGCCGCCGCCGCGACCCGCACCAGCCGCTGCCGATCGAGCGCCAGGTCCAGCGCCGCCTGAGTCTTGCGGCTCTTGACCTCGACGAAGGCGACGATGCCGGGCTTGCGCATCACGATGTCGACTTCGCCCGCCGGCGTGCGGACCCGCCGGTCGAGGATCGTCCAGCCCTTGAGGCGGAGATAGTGGGCGGCGATCGTCTCGGCCATCCGGCCGCTCGCTTCCGCCGCCTGTCGCGTCATGCCTTCAGTTCCAGCGCGCGGGCGTAGAGATCGTGGCGGTCGAGCCCGGTTGTCGCCGCGACCTCCTTGGCCGCCTTGGCGACGGGCAGCCGCGCCAGCGCCTCGCGGAGCAGCGCGTCGAGATCCTCCACTTCCGGCCTGGCGGCCTCGCCCGGCGGGCCGACGACGATGACGATCTCGCCCTTCGGCCCCTGCTCGGCATAGCGTTCCGCCAGTTCGGAGAGCGTGCCGGTCACGCATTCCTCGAATGCCTTGCTGATCTCGCGCGCCACCGCCGCGTCGCGGTCGCCCAGCCCCTTCGCCAGTGCCGCCAGCGTCGCGCCGAGCCGCGGCCCGCTCTCGTACATCACCAGGCTGGCGCGGATCGCCGCCACCTCGGCGATGGCGTCGCCCTTGGCCTTTTCCTTGCTCGGCAGGAAGCCGACGAACAGGAAGCGATCGGTCGGCAGCCCGGCCAGCGTCAGCGCCGCCACCGCCGCGCAGGGGCCGGGCAGGGTGACGATAGCATGGCCCGCCGCCCGCGCATCGCGGACCAGCTTGAAGCCAGGGTCCGAGATCATCGGCGTGCCGGCATCCGACACCAGCGCGATCGCCTCGCTGCCCAGCCGGGCGACCAGTCCGGGCCTGATCCGGTCGGCATTATGATCGTGATAGGGGGTCATCGGCCGCTCGGCACCGATGTGGCGGAGCAGCTTGGCGGTGACGCGGGTATCCTCGGCGGCGATCAGATCGGCCCGGCTCAAGACGTCGGCAGCGCGGGGCGTCAGGTCGCCGAGATTGCCGATGGGGGTCGCGACGATGTAGAGGCCTGGGGCAAGTGGATCGATCATAGGGGATGTCATGGCAGAGTGGTTATGCGTATCGCAACCGGCGAAGCGGTCGTGGGCGATGCGGGCCGGCGCCCTGACGGTCGCCATGCTGCTCGCCGGCTGTGCCGGCGTGGTGCCGAAGACGGCGCGTCCCGCCGCCGCGCCGGCGCCCGCCAGGGGGCCGGCTGCCCAGCCCAGTCGCCTGCCGGAGGATCTGCGCGATCGCGTCGCGGTGCTGGTGCCGCTCAGCGGGCCGGAGGCGGGCATCGGCCAGTCGATCGCCAATGCCGCCAACATGGCGCTGATCGATTCGGGCGGCGCCGGCGTGCGCCTCACCATGTACGACACCGCCGCCGGTGCGGGCGTCGCGGCCCAGAAGGCGTTGGCCGAGGGCAATAAGCTCATCCTCGGGCCGTTGCTGGCGGACGATGTGCGCGCGGTCGCGCCGATCGCCGCCGCCCAGCATGTGCCGGTGCTGTCCTTCTCCAACGATGTCAGCATTGCCGGCAATGGCGTCTATCTGCTCGGCTTCACGCCGACCGAATCGGTCGACCGCGTGGTCGATTTCGCCAAGCAGCGGGGGCTGACCCGGCTCGGCGCGCTGGTCCCGAACGGTGTCTATGGCCGGCGGGCGTCGAACGCGATGCTGCGCGCCGCCGAAGAGGCGAATGCCACCGTCGTCTCGATGCAGGGCTATGATCGCTCGCCCGCCTCGCTTGCGGCGGCGATCCGGAAATTCGGCGATCCCAAGGGCTATGATGCGATCCTGATCGCCGATTCGGGCCGCATCGCGCTGGTCGCGGCGCCGCTGATCCGCAAGTCCGGCTCCTCGGCACGCTTGCTCGGCACCGAGCTTTGGAACACCGAGCCGCAGCTGGCCGCCAGCAAGACGATGAACGGCGCGTGGTTCGCCGCGGTTTCGGACGGGCTCTACAACCAGTTCGCGGTGAAATATCGGGCGCGCTTCGGCAAGGGGCCGTTCCGCCTGTCCAGCCTGGGCTATGATTCGGTGCTGCTCGCGGTGCGCATCTCGGCCAATTGGAAGCCGGGCAGCGAATTCCCGGCCGACCGGCTGACCGACAAGGGCGGGTTCTCGGGCGTCGACGGCGCCTTCCGCTTCGATCGCGACGGGATTGCCGAGCGCGTGCTCGAGGTGAAGCAGATCGGCGCGAACGGGATGACCGTGATCTCGCCGGCACCGCAGGGCTTCGGCGACCAGTAGCGCGGCGAGCGGCTAGCGGACGATCTCCGCGAGGATGCCGTCGAGCAGCAGCATGCCGGGCTCCTGTACGGTGAGCCGGTCGCCCGTCCGCGCGATCAGGCCGTAGCCGGCGAGGCGATCGATCGCGCGGGTATCGATGATCGCATCGATGCCCAGGCCGGTTCGCTCGGCGATGCGAGCGAGGTCGATCCCTTCGCCGAGCCGCAGCCCCATCAGCAGGGCTTCCTCGGCGCGCATCGTCGGCGCCAGCAGCTCCTCGCTTTCGAGGCCATGGCCGTTGCGGGCGACGGCGGCGAGCCAGTTCTCCGGCTTCTTGCGGCGGAGCGTGGCGAGACCACCGCGCCGGCCATGCGCGCCGGGGCCGACGCCGAGATAGTCGCGATAGCGCCAATAGGTGAGATTGTGGCGGCTCTCGGCACCCGGCCGTGCGTGGTTGGAAATCTCATAGGCCGGGATGCCGGCCTGCGCGGTGACGGCGCGGGTCAGTTCGAACAGGTGGGCGGCTTCGTCGGTATCGAGCGTCGGCAGCTCGCCCTTGGCCGCCATCGCCGCGAAGCGTGTGCCCGGCTCGATGGTGAGCTGGTAGAGCGAGAGATGCTCGGTGCCGAAGCCGAGCGCGCGATCCAGCTCGGCCAGCCATTGCGCTTCGGACTGGTTGGGCCGCGCATAGATCAGATCGACGCTGACCCGGCCGAACGCGGCCTGCGCGGTGTCGAGCGCGGCCAGGCTCTCGGTGACGCTGTGCGCGCGGCCGAGGAAATGCAGGGTCTCGTCGTCCAGCGCCTGCAAGCCGAGCGACACCCGGTTCACGCCAGCGGACGCCAGCGCCCGGAAGTTGGCGGCTTCCACCGACGACGGGTTGGCCTCCAGCGTGATCTCGATGCCGGGCGTGAAACCCCAATGGCGTTCGGCGGCGTCGAGCACGGCGGCGACCGTCGCCGGTGCCATCAGCGAGGGCGTGCCGCCGCCGAAGAAGATCGATCCCAGCGGCCGGCCGGGCGTCAGCGCCGCCTCATGGGCCAGATCGGCGAGCAGCGCGTCCCGCCACGCCGCCTCGTCAATCTCGGCGCGGACATGGCTGTTGAAGTCGCAATAAGGGCATTTGGAGACGCAGAACGGCCAGTGGACGTAGAGTGCCAGCGGCTCGCGCCCATCGGTGTCCGGCATCGGCGTCAGAACACCGCCGCGACCAGCTTGCGGAACGCATCCGCACGGTGGCTCATGGCGTGCTTCCGGTCCGGGTCCATTTCGCCGAAGGTGACGTCATGGTGCCAGGGCTGGAACAGAGCGTCGTAGCCGAAGCCCTTGTTCCCGCGCGGCGGCCAGACGAGATGACCATCGACGCGACCCTCAACCGTGACGATATGCCCGTCGGGCCAGCACAGCGACAGCGCGCAGACGAAGTGCGCGTCGCGGCCCGCATCCGGTCCCTTGGCGGCGAGATTCTTCTCGACCAGCTCCATCGCCATGCCGAAATCCTTGCCCGGCCCCGCCCAGCGCGCCGAGAAGATGCCGGGATCGCCGCCGAGCGCCTCCACGCACAGGCCGCTATCGTCGGCGAGCGCGGGGAGGCCGGTGAGATCGGCGGAGAAGCGGGCCTTCAGTTCCGCATTGGCGGCGAAGCTGGTGCCGGTCTCCTCGGGCTCGGGCACGTCAAGTGCGCCGGCCGAGACGATGTCCATGCCATAGGGGCCGAGCAGGGCGGCGATCTCGGGGATCTTGCCCTTGTTGTGGCTGGCGATCACCAGCCGCCCCGGCTCCAGCCGGCGCTTCACCGTCCGGTGGCCTTCAGCTGCGCCGCGAAGATTTCGGTGCAGCCGATGCGGGCAAGGCGGAGCAGGCGGAGCAGCGCCTCCTCGTCATAGGTCGCGCCTTCGGCGGTCGCCTGCGCCTCGGCGATGTTGCCGTTGGAGAGCAGCACGAAATTGCCGTCGGCATGGGCGTTCGAATCCTCGATATAATCGAGGTCGAGCACCGGCGTCCCTTCGTAGATACCGCACGACACGGCCGCGACCTGCGCGGTGATCGGGTCTTTCTCCAGCTTGCCCTCGGCGAGCAGCGTGTCGACCGCGAGGCGCAGCGCCACCCAGGCGCCGGAGATCGAGGCGGTGCGGGTGCCGCCATCGGCCTGGATCACGTCGCAATCGAGCGTGATCTGGCGCTCGCCGAGCAGCGTCATGTCGCAGACCGAGCGCAGCGAACGGCCGATCAGCCGCTGGATTTCCTGGGTGCGGCCCGATTGCTTGCCCTTGGCCGCTTCGCGGTTGCTGCGGGTGTGGGTGGCGCGGGGGAGCATCCCATATTCGGCGGTCACCCAGCCCTGGCCCTTGCCGCGCAGGAAGGGCGGCACGCGCTCCTCGATCGAGGCGGTGACCAGCACCTTGGTGTCGCCGAAGCTGACCATGCAGCTGCCTTCCGCATGGCGGGTGGCGTTGGGCGCGATGGTGATGGCGCGCATTTGATCGGGCGCACGGCCGGAGGGACGCATGGGGACTCCTGTGATGAGATGCGGGCGCTGTAGCGGCTCGCTGCGCGACTTACCACGTATCAGTTGAGGGCGCGTATCGGTGGGGCATGTATCGGTTGAGACGGGGCGTCCTTGTCCCTACATTCGCCTGATGGGTCCAGCCGTCCTCGAAATGTCCGATCGTGCGCGCAGCGTGTTTCGCGTGGTGGTGGAATCCTATCTCCGCTCGGGCGCGCCGGTCGGATCGCGGACCATTTCGCAACTGTCCGGCCTCAACCTGTCGTCGGCCTCGATCCGCAACGTCATGCAGGATCTGGAGGAGGCGGGCCTGCTCGCCGCGCCGCACATCTCGGCCGGGCGGATGCCGACCGAGACCGGGCTGCGCCTGTTCGTCGACGGCATGATGCAGGCGGACGAACCGTCCGAGGACGAACGCGCCGCGATCGAGCGGGGGATCGGCGGTGCCCATGGCGTCATGGTCGGGCCGATCGAGGATGCGCTGGCAGCGGCGTCGGCGGTGCTGTCCGGCCTGTCGGCCTGCGCCGGGCTGGTGCTGGTGCCCAAGCAGGAGCCGATCCTGCGCCAGTTCGCCTTCGTGTCGCTCAGTCGCGAGCAGGCGCTGGCGGTGCTGGTCGGCGCCGACGGGACGGTCGAGAACCGGGTCGTCGATCTGCCGCCCGGCACATCCCATGCCGCGCTCACCGAAGCGGCCAATTATATCAGCGCCGAGCTGGCCGGGCTGACCCTCAGCCAGGCGCAGGCCCGGCTGACGGCGGAAATCGGCCTCGGCCGTGCGCGCCTCGATCATGCCAGCCACGATCTGGTCGAGCGCGGCCTGGCGATCTGGTCGATCGACGGCGCCGATCGTCCGGTGCTGATCGTGCGCGGCCAAGCCAATCTGCTCGATCCGTCGGTGACCGACGATCTCGATCGCGTCCGCCAGCTGCTCGACGAGCTGGAGGGCAAGGAGGAGATTGCCCGGTTGTTGGATGGCGCGCGCAACGGCTCTGCGACCAAGATCTTCATCGGATCGGAGAACAAGCTCTTTGCGTTATCCGGTTCCTCGATTATCGCCGCGCCATACCGTGCCCGTGAGGGCCGGGTGGTGGGCGTGGTCGGCGTGATCGGGCCCACGAGGTTGAATTATGCGCGTGTCGTACCGATGGTGGATTTCACCGCACACGCACTTTCCAGGCTGATGGCATGACCGAAGAAATCAAGAATACCGAAGAGACCCTCCGCACCGAGACAGCCGAGGCCGCGCCCGAAGTGGCCGAGCACGACAAGCTGCGCGCCGAGATCGAGGAGGCGAAGCAGCAGACCCTCTATGTGCAGGCCGAGATGCAGAATCTGCGCCGCCGCACCGAGAAGGAGGTGGCGGATGCCCGCGCCTATGCAACGTCCGGCTTCGCCCGCGATCTGCTGTCGGTCTCCGACAATCTGACCCGCGCACTGGCCGCGATCCCGGCCGAGATGCGCTCCGACGACAAGCTGAAGCCGCTCGTCACCGGCATCGAGATGACCGGCAAGGAGCTGGAATCGGTGTTCCAGCGCAACGGCATCACCCGCATCGAGGCGGTCGGCCAGCCGCTCGACCCGAACAAGCATCAGGCGATCATGGAGATGGAATCGGCCGATGCCGCGCCGGGCACCGTCGTCCACGAGATGCAGACCGGCTGGATGATCAAGGATCGGCTGCTGCGCGCGGCGATGGTCGGGGTCGCCAAGGCGCCGGATGCCGCCGGGGTCGATACGACCGCCTGATAGGATCGCCTGATAGGACTGTCTGACGCGAAGGGCTGTCGAAGCGCGCACTGGCGTTAAAGTTTTTTCAGCAGGGCGTGACACCTTGAAGACGGGCTGAACATTAACACATGGGTTGATGCGAGGGGCCACCCTTCGACTGGAGCTGGCTATGAAGATGATTCACGGATTGATGGCCGCGGCAAGCGGCGCGCTGCTGATGGTCGCGGCGCCTGCCATGGCCGGCCCGCACGGTGGCGGCGGCGGCGGCGGCGGTTTTCATGGTGGCGGCGGTGGTGGCGGTGGCTTCCACGGCGGCGGTTTCCAGGGAGGCGGCTTCCAGGGCGGCGGTTATCATGGTGGCGGCAATGGCGGCTGGCATGGCGGCGGCGGCCGTGGTGGCTGGGGCGGCCATGGCGGCTGGGGCGGCCATGGTGGCTATTATGGCCGCGGCTGGGGCGGTGGTTGGGGCGGCTATTACGGCTATCCGATCGGCTTCGGGCTCGGCTATGGTTGGGACAGCTATCCCGGTTGGGGCGGTTATGACGATTGGGGCGGCTATTATGGCGGCGACGGCTGGGGCGACGCCTATGGCTATGACGGCTATGATGGCTGTCCGCCGGTCTGGGATCCGTCGCTCAGCAGCTATGTTCCGGGCTGCAATTAGAGCGCGGATCGGCATCCGGTCGCGCTCGGCCGGCCAATGACGATATGACAATCACGATATGACGAGGGGCGGCCGCAAGGTCGCCTTTTTCATGTCCGTGCCGAAGCGATGGAAGTGAATGCGGGGCGAGGGCACGGCAAGGCACGCCGGATGGGCCGTGCAGGCCATCCGGCGTGCCTCGGCTTATTCCCCGAACATGCCCTTGAGCTTGTCGAAGAAGCCGGTGGAGGCCGGGCATTCCTCGCCGGTCTCGGTCTCGCGGAACTGCTGGAGCAGTTCCTTCTGCCGGGCCGACAGCTTGGTGGGCGTTTCGACCGCGATCTCGATCACGAGGTCGCCACGGCCGCGCCCGTTGAGCACGGGCATGCCCGAACCGCGATGGCGCAATTGCTTGCCGGACTGGATGCCGGCCGGGATCTTGATCAGCGTGGTCTCGCCGTCGAGCCCCGGCACCTCGATCTCGCCGCCGAGCGCCGCCGTGGTGAAGCTGATCGGGCAGTGGGCGCCGAGATTGGTGCCGTCCCGCTGGAAGATCGCATGTCGCTTGACGTGCAGGAAGATGTAGAGATCGCCCGGAGGCGCGCCGGGGCCGCCGGCCTCGCCCTCGCCGGTGATACGGATGCGGGTGCCCTCGTCGACGCCGGCGGGGATCTTCACCTCCAGCGTCTTCTCCTTGTCGACCCGCCCTTCGCCGCGGCAGGCCTTGCAGGGATCGGCGATCACCTGTCCGGCGCCATGGCAGGTCGGGCAGGCGCGCTCGATCACGAAGAAGCCCTGCTGGGCCCGCACCTTGCCGTGCCCGGCGCAGGTCTGGCAGGTCTTGGCCGAGGTGCCGGGCTTGGCACCGGTGCCCGCGCAGACGTCGCAATTCGCGGCGACATCGACGGTGACCGACGCGGTCTTGCCGTGGAACGCATCTTCCAGCGTGATTTCCATGTCGTAGCGCAGGTCGGCGCCGCGACGCGGGCCACCGCGCTGCTGGCGGCCGCCGCCCATGAAATCGCCGAACACGCTCTCGAAGATGTCGGAAAAGCCCTCGAAGCCCTGCTGGCCGCCACCGCCGCCGCCGCCGTTACGGAAGGCCTCATGGCCGAAGCGATCATAGGCCGCGCGCTTCTGCGGATCCTTCAGGCAATCATAGGCTTCCGAGATGGCCTTGAACTTGGCTTCCGCTGCGGCGTTGCCCGGATTCTTGTCCGGATGATGGATCATCGCCAGCCGCCGATAGGACGACTTGATCACCTTGTCGTCGGCGGTGCGCTCGCACTCGAGCAGTTCGTAGAAATCGATTTCGGTCATGAATGGCCCTGCGCAGCGCTCTCACTCACCTGTCGTGTCATCCCGGCCGGTGCCAGGTCTCGCGAAGTGGGCGCTGCGCTCCACCGATCGAGATGCCGGCCCGTGCCGACATGACCGAAAGGGGCGAGGGGGCATATCGCCCGCCTCGCCCTTCCGCTTACTTGGTGTCGTCGACTTCCGAGAATTCGGCGTCGACCACATCGTCCTGCTTCGGCGCTTCCGCACCCGGCGTAGCGCCGGCGGCCTGCTCCTTCTCGTAGATCGCCTGGCCGAGCTTCATCGACACCTGCGCGAGCGCCTGCGCCTTCTCGGTCATCGCGGCGGGCTCGCCACCCTCGACCGCGGTCTTGGCCTCGGCCACTGCCGCCTCGATTTCGGCCTTGAGCGCCGCGTCGATCTTGTCGCCATGCTCCTCGAGCTGGCGCTCGGTCGAGTGGATCAGGCCTTCGGCGTTGTTCTTCGCCTCGGCCGCCTCGCGACGCTTCTTGTCCTCCTCGGCGAACTTCTCGGCGTCCTTGACCATCTGGTCGATGTCGCCGTCGCTGAGGCCGCCCGAGGCCTGGATCTTGATCTGCTGCTCCTTGCCGGTGCCGCGATCCTTGGCCGAGACGTTGACGATGCCATTGGCGTCGATGTCGAAGGTCACTTCGATCTGCGGCACGCCGCGCGGCGCCGGCGGGATGCCGACCAGATCGAAATTGCCGAGCATCTTGTTGTCGGCCGCCATCTCGCGCTCGCCCTGGAAGACGCGGATCGTCACCGCATTCTGATTGTCTTCCGCGGTCGAGTAGGTCTGGCTCTTCTTGGTCGGGATCGTGGTGTTGCGGTCGATCATCCGGGTGAACACGCCGCCCAGCGTCTCGATGCCCAGCGACAGCGGGGTCACATCGAGCAGCAGCACGTCCTTGACGTCGCCCTGGAGCACGCCGGCCTGCACCGCCGCGCCGATCGCGACGACCTCATCCGGGTTGACGCCGGTGTGCGGCTCCTTGCCGAAGAAGTCCTTCACCGCCTGGCGGACGCGCGGCATGCGCGTCATGCCGCCGACGAGGACGACCTCGTCGATCGCATCGGCCTTGAGGCCGGCGTCGGCCAGAGCCTTCTTGACCGGCTCCATCGTGCGACGGACCAGATCCTCGACCAGCTTTTCGAGATCCGAGCGCGTGATCGTCTTGACCAGATGCTTCGGGCCATTCTGATCTGCGGTGATGAAGGGCAGGTTGACCTCGGTCGACTGCGCCGACGACAGCTCGATCTTCGCCTTCTCGGCGGCTTCCTTCAGACGCTGCAGCGCGAGCTTGTCCTTGGAGAGGTCGATGCCCTCGTCCTTCTTGAAACCCTCGGCCAGATATTCGACGATCTTGTTGTCGAAATCCTCGCCGCCCAGGAAGGTGTCGCCGTTGGTCGACTTCACCTCGAACACGCCGTCGCCGATCTCGAGCACCGAGATGTCGAAGGTGCCGCCGCCGAGATCGTAGACCGCGATGGTCTTGCCGTCATTCTTCTCGAGGCCATAGGCCAGCGCGGCCGCGGTCGGCTCGTTGATGATGCGCAGCACCTCAAGGCCGGCGATCTTGCCGGCGTCCTTGGTCGCCTGGCGCTGGGCGTCGTTGAAATAGGCCGGCACCGTGATCACGGCTTGGGTGACGGTCTCGCCGAGATAGGATTCGGCGGTTTCCTTCATCTTCTGCAGGGTGAAGGCGGAGACCTGCGAGGGCGAGTAATCCTCGCCGCCGGCCTGGACCCAGGCGTCGCCGTTCGGGCCCTTCACGATCGTGTAGGGCACCAGCTCGGTGTCCTTGCGGGTGATGGGATCGTCGAAGCGGCGGCCGATCAGGCGCTTCACTGCGAAAATCGTGTTGGTCGGGTTGGTGACCGCCTGGCGCTTGGCCGGCTGGCCGATCAACCGCTCGCCATCCTTGGTGAAGGCGACGATGGAGGGGGTCGTGCGCGCGCCCTCCGCATTCTCGATCACCTTGGGCTTGCCACCTTCCATCACAGCGACGCAGCTGTTGGTGGTGCCCAGATCGATTCCGATAACCTTAGCCATTCAATATCCCCGTAAACTCTCTCGATGGTCGACGAGCCTCTCGTCCCCCCTCATCAAGCGAAGGACGAGAGGAATGCTCCGTGCGGCGATATAAGAAGCCCTGCGCTTGCTGCAAGCGTGTCGCGGCCCTAATCCGCAAGGCGTAACGATCGGGGACAGTTGCGTGATGCGTTTCGCCCATGTCGCGCCGGTGATGCTGCTGGTTCTGGCGGCCTGCCATCATGAGGCGACGCTGTCGGCGGATCATGGCTGGGTGCGGCTGCCGGCCGTGCCGGGCCATCCGGGCGCGGCCTATCTGGTGATCCATGGCGGGCCGGTTCCCGCGCGGCTGTTGGCCGTGGAGAGCAAGGCGGCAGGGGCCAGCGAATTGCATGAGAGCATGGCGACGGGCCGCGGCGGAGCGACCGGCATGGCCCGGCTGGACGGGGTCGATGTGCCGGCGCATGGCGAATTGCGCTTCGCGCCCGGTGGCCGCCACGTCATGCTGTTCGGGCTCAGCCCGGCGTGGAAGGCGAAGGGCCGGATGCCGCTCAGCCTGCGGTTCGCGACGGGACAGTCGTTGACGGTGGATGCGATGGTGGTCGGCGCTGGCGACGCGGCGCCTTATTGATGCGGCGCCTTATTGATAATGACGGATGGGTATGACGGACGACAGGCGCGGATTGACGCTGGGCGAAACCGCCCTGGCCCATCTGATATTCGGCGATGCGATCGATTATGCGGCGGTGCGCCTGCACCATCGCCGCTGGTTTCCCTTTCAGCCGCGCGAGACGGTGATGGCGCCCGACGGGGATATCTGGATACCGGCGGGCAGTTCGGCATGGTGTGGTGACTTTTCCTCGGCGAGCCTGTCGATGCAGGGGCTCTTCATCCACGAGATGACCCATGTCTGGCAGGCGCAGCGCGGCGGGCGCTGGTATCTGCCGCTCGCGCGCCATCCCTTCTGCCGCTATTCCTACCATCTCAAGCCCGGCAAGCCGTTCCGCCGCTACGGCATCGAGCAGCAGGCGGAAATCGTTCGCCATGCTTGGTTCGCGCGGCACGGCGGCGGCAAGGCGGCGAGCGAGCTGGAAGCGATCCTGCCCTTCCGCCACGCCTGACGCCTCAATTCCGCCGCGCTGACCGATCAGGATGGCGTCCAATCGAGGATCGGGGTCGCCATGTCACGTCTGTTTCTGATCGCCGCCTGCGTGCTGCTGTCCGGCTGTGTCGTCCATACCGCCTATGACGTCGCCACCGCGCCGGTGCGGGTCGGGTCCAAGGTGGTGGACTGGAGCACGACCAGCCGTTCGGAGGCGGATCGCAACCTCGGTCGCAAGGTCCGCAAGCAGCAGAAGCGGGACGAGAAGGAAGCGCGCAAGCAGGCCAAGCGCGACCGCGCGCAGGGCGAGGACCAGCAGGGTTATGCCGGGCCGCGTTGATTCGGCGTCGCGCCCGCTTATGAGAATGACATGTTACCGCCGACGACCCTGACCGAACGCCTGAAGGCGGAGGCGCTGCGCCTCGGCTTCGTCGCCTGCGGGGTGACGCGGGCGGTGGATGACCCGTTGCCAGGCGAACGCCTCGCCGAATGGCTGGCGGACGGCGCGCATGGCGAGATGGGCTGGATGGAGGCCCGCGCCGACTGGCGGCGTTCTCCGAAGGCGCTGTGGCCCGAGGTGCGGTCCGTGGTCGCGCTGGGGATGAGCTATGCGCCGCCCGAAAACCCGATGCGGCTGGCCGACGAGCCCGAGACGGCGCGCATCTCGGTCTATGCCCAGGGGCAGGATTATCACGATATCGTCAAGAAGGCGCTGAAGGCGCTCGCCCGCTGGCTGGTGGTGGAGGGCGGCGGCGCGCTCAAGGTCTTCGTCGATACCGCGCCGGTGATGGAAAAGCCGCTGGCGATGGCGGCGGGGCTGGGCTGGCAGGGCAAGCACACCAATCTGGTCAGCCGCGATCATGGCAGCTGGCTGCTGCTCGGCTGCGTGATGACCGAGCTGGAACTCGATCCCGATCCACCCTCGCGGGACAGTTGCGGGTCGTGCGATGCCTGCCAGGTGGCGTGCCCGACCAACGCCTTCCCCGCACCCTATAAGATCGATGCGCGGCGCTGCATCTCCTACCTCACCATCGAACATGCCGGCCCGATCCCGCACGATCTGCGCGAGGGAATCGGCAATCATGTCTATGGCTGCGACGATTGCCTGTCGGCCTGCCCGTGGAACAAGTTCGCGGTCTCGGCGCGCGCCAACATGGCGTTTGCGGCCCGCGCCGAACTGGCGGCGCCGCAGGTCGGCGATTTGCTGGCGCTGGACGATGCGGGCTTCCGGCAGGTCTTCTCGGGCTCGCCGATCAAGCGGATCGGGCGCGACCGGATGGTACGCAACGCCGCGATCGTGGCCGGCAACAGCGGCAACGCCGGGCTGGCGTCCCAGCTGGAGCCGCTGCTCGACGACCCGGCGCCGGTGGTGCGGGGCGCGGCCGTCTGGGCGCTCGGCCGGCTGGGGATGCTCGATCCGGCACGGGCGGACGGCGAGGAGGACGAGCAGGTCAGGTCGGAATGGGACGTCGCGCTCAGGGCGCCGCATCGCGCCGGCTGAGCGACGCGATGCAGGAGGCGCGATCGATATCGTCGCCCGAAGGCAGGCGCGCGTCGATATAGGTCACCACCGGCTCGGCGCCGGTCTTTTCGGCGATCAGATAGGCATCGAGCACGCAGGCCGGCCCGACGAACTGCAACTTGCGCGCCTGGCCCTCGCGTCCGTCGAGATCGGCGGGGCCGAACAGGGCGGCGAGCTGCGCCGCGGTCTTGCCCACGACCCGTTGCAGGCCGGCCTCGCGCATGTTGGCGGGCTTCTCGGACATGGGGGCGGGGCCGGCCTGCCCGGTCGGGGCGGTACAGGCGGCGAGCGCCAGCGGCGGCAGCAGGGCGAGGAGCGGGCGGCGAATCATGCGTCCCACCTGCCACGCCCGTGGGTCGCCGCAAACAGGCTCGCGCGCCATGCCGCAAAGATTGCGCGCCGGCCCGTCGGTCGCTAGGCGCCGACCGACGCCTTTTCGGAGAATTTCGTGACCGATACCACGCTCGACATCATCGCCATCGGCAACGCCCTCGTGGACGTGCTGTCGCCGGCGGGAGACGATTTCCTCGCCTCTCAGGGCCTTACCAAGGGCGCCATGCAGCTGATCGACGCCGATCGCGCGACGTCGCTCTATTCGCACATGGGCCCGGGCAAGGAGATTTCGGGCGGTTCGGCCGGCAATACCGTCGCCGGTGCGGCGATGATGGGCGCGCGCTGCGCCTTCATCGGCCAGGTCGCGAAGGACCAGCTCGGCGAGGTCTTCGTCCATGACCTGCAGTCGCAGGGGATCGATTTCACCGTCGCCCCGCGCGATGCCGACATCCCGACTGGGCGCTGCCTGATCCTGGTCGGCGAATGCGGCGAGCGGACGATGAACACCTATCTCGGCGCGGCGCAGTTCCTGCCGGCATCGGCGGTCGACGAGGCGCAGGTGGCCTCGGCCAAGGTGCTGCTGCTCGAAGGCTATCTGTGGGATCCGGCCGAACCGCGCGCGGCGATGCAGGCGGCGATCAAGATGGCGCGCAAGGCCGGCCGCCAGGTCGCGCTCGGCGTGTCCGCCGTGTTCTGCATCATGAACCACCTCGCCGACTTCACGGCGCTGGTCGACCAGGGCGACATCGATATCCTGTTCGCCAACGAGGAAGAGCTGCTGGCGCTGACCGGCGCGGCGGATTTCGACGCGGCGATGGATGCGCTGGCGGCGAAGCTGCCGCTGGTCGTCGCGACGCGCGGCAAGGATGGCGCCTGGGCGGCATCGGGCACCCAGCGTTTCCATGTGCCGGCCGAGCCGGTCGACCGCGTGGTCGACACCACCGGTGCGGGCGATCTTTTCTCGGCCGGCTATCTGGTCGGCCATGTGCAGGGACGCCCGGTCGAGGATTGCCTGCGGATGGGCGCGATCGCGGCGGCCGAGGTGATCTCGCATTATGGCGCGCGGCCGGAGCAGGATCTCAAGGCGTTGATCGCCGCCAAGCTCGGCTGATCTTCCGGAGGCATGAAAAAGGGGCGGGTGGCGATGGTGCCACCCGCCCCTTTTTGCGTCCGTTCCCGATCAGCGGTGGGTGGCGTCCGGCGCGGCTTCGCCGCTGTCGTCGATCACGCCGCGGCCGACAAAAGAGCGCGAGCGGCTGTAGAGGAAATAGACCAGCAGGCCGAGTATGCCCCAGATCGGGAGCACCAGGATCGCGGTCAGCGGCAGCGACAGATAGAGCGCGATGCAGCCGATGATCGCGAGCGGCGCCACGATCCAGACGAGCGGCGTGCGGAACGGCCGCTTGCGGGCCGGGTCGGTCTTGCGCAGCACCATCACCGATACCGCCACCATCAGGAAGGCGAACAGCGTGCCGGAGTTCGAATAGTCGGCCAGCTTGCCGACCGGCAGGAAGGCGGCGGCGATCGTCGCGGCGGCGCCGGTGACGTAGGTGACGATGTGCGGCGTGCGGAACTTCGGATGCACGCTCGCCAGCTTGGTGGGCAGCAGGCCGTCACGGGCCATGGTGAAGAAAATGCGGGTCTGGCCGTACATCATCATCAGCACGACCGAGGGCAGCGCAAGGACGGCGGCGAGGCCGACGAACCAGCCGAAGATCGGATGGCCGATCACCTGGAGGACATGGACCAGCGCCTCCTTGGAGCAGACCAGCGGCTCGATCGCGCCGCTCGCCGTGATCGCGGCGCAGCGGCCGGCCATCTCGGCCGAACCGGGCTCGAGCAGCGCGCCATTGGCGCCGGTCACCGGCTGCGAGCCGATCGCGCCGATCGCGCCGGAGGCGACCAGCAGATAGAAGATGGTGCAGACGACGAGGCTGCCGATCAGGCCGATCGGCACGTTGCGCTGCGGGTTCTTGGTTTCCTCGGCCGCGGTGGAGACCGCGTCGAAGCCCACATAGGCGAAGAAGATCGAGGCGGCGGCGCCGAACACGCCGATCGATCCGGTCGGCAGGAAGGGCTCGAAATGGGCGGTGTTCATCCCCGGCCAGGTCAGCGCTACGAACAGCAACAGCGCCGCGATCTTGATGCAGACCAGAATGGCGTTGACGAAGGCGCTCTCGGTGGTGCCGAGCACCAGCAGGCCCATCACCGCGATCGAGATCAGGACGGCGGGAAGATTGATCCAGCCGCCGACCGTCTCCGCCGTGGTCAGATCAACCGACGGGGCCGCGCCGAACGCCAGCTGGATGTGCGCCATCAGCGCATCGGCGTTGCTGATGATCGCCGGGAAATGAAAGCCCGATGCGCTCAGCAGGCCGACCGCATGGTTGGACCAGCCGACCGCGACCGCGCTCGCGCCCACCGCATATTCGAGGATCAGCGCCCAGCCGACCATCCAGGCCAGCAATTCGCCGACCACGGCATAGGTATAGGTATAAGCGGAGCCGGCCACCGGCACCATCGAGGCCAGTTCGGAATAGCAGAGTGCCGCCACCGCGCAGACGAAGCCGGCGACGATGAAGCTCAGCAACATGCCCGGCCCGGCCTTCTGCGCGGCCTCCGACGTCAGCACGAAGATACCCGTGCCGATCACGGCACCGATGCCGAGCAACGTCAGCTGGAAAGCCCCCAAAGAACGGTGCAGCGATTTTTTTTCCGCGGTCGCGAGGATCGCGTCCAGAGACTTTACTCTGCCGAAGATCATCAATTTTTCCCCATGAGGCTTCGCCCTGTGGCGCGCCGTCTTATGGGGACGGGAGCCTAGCGGCTGATCAGGATCGCGCAAGCGGCGATGCGTCAGCCGCGTGACAGCATCGCGCCGAGCGGGCGTCCGCCGAACAGATGGACATGGAGATGCGGCACCTCCTGATGGCCATGTGCGCCGATATTGGCGAGCAGCCGATATCCCGGCGCCACCAACCCGTTGTCCCGCGCGACCTGGCCGACGGCGCGGACGAAGCCGGCGATCTCGGCCTCGGACGCCGTCGCCGAAAAATCGTCCCAGGAGACATAGCGCCCCTTGGGAATCACCAGGATGTGGATCGGCGCCTGCGGCGCGATATCGTGGAAGGCGAGCGCGAAGTCGTCCTCGAAGACCTTCTGGCACGGGATCTCGCCGCGTAGGATCCTGGCGAAGATGTTGGCGTCGTCATAGGGCAGGGTGGCGTCGATCGGCATCAGCCCCTCCGGATACGTGGACGGTCGTCATCGGCCGAGGCCTCGCCCATGGCGAGGCTGGGGCCGGTGTCGATGGGCGGCGTGGCTGCGATCGGCTTGGGCACCGCCCGTGCGGCCTTCTCGTCCAGCCCGGAGACGCCTTCGCGTCGATCGAGTTCGGCCAGCACGTCGGCCAGCGGCACCCCGCTGGCTTCGAGCAGGACCAGGAGATGGAAGAGCAGATCGGCGGCTTCGCCGGTGACCGCCTTCGGATCGCCGGCCATTGCCGCGATCACGGTCTCCACCGCTTCCTCGCCCAGCTTCTGCGCGATCTTGGGCAGGCCCTTGGCGAACAACGAGGCGGTGTAGGAGGCGCCGGCGTCGGCGCCCTTGCGGGCGGCGATGGTGGCGGCGAGCCTGGATAGCATATCGACCATCCGGCCGCCTTATCGGGCGGCCGGTGGTCGGGTCAATCGCCGGGCGTCATTCAGCCGCGGCGCTTGGCGCGCGCATGGAACTTGCGGCCGATGATGACGCCGGCGGCGCCCATCAGCAGCAGGATCGCGTCGCCGGGCTCCGGCACCGAGGTGGCGCCGCCCGAGGACGAACTGCTGGAACTCGGCATCCCGCCCGACGAGGTGGAGCTGTGCCCACCGGACGAGGACGAGGTGGAGCCATGGCCCCAGCCGCCCGACGACCCGCCGAAGGAGCCACCGGCCTGCGCCGGCGTGATGGAGATCGCAGTGACGGCCGCGGCCGCGAAAAGAAGATGGGCGAATTTCATGTCGACACTCCCGACCCGAATTGTCGCCTTGGCGAGCGAATCACGCCCTGCGACGGGCCGATCCTATAAGGAGGGTGCGATGCGGCATGGTTGTTTTTGCTGCCGCCTGTTTCGTTTTGGGACGTCAGCTGCGGACGGGCAGCCCGGCTTCGGCCAGCGCCGCGCGCGCCTGTGCGACGCTGTGCTGCCCGAAATGGAAGATCGAGGCCGCCAGCACCGCCGAGGCATGGCCTTCGGTGACGCCCGCCACCAGATGATCGAGATTGCCGACGCCGCCGCTGGCGATCACCGGCACCGAAACCGCATCGGAGATCGCGCGGGTGAGCGCGAGATCATAGCCGTCACGCGTGCCGTCCCGATCCATCGAGGTGATCAGCAATTCGCCGGCCCCGCGCGCGGCGAGATCGCGGGCATGGGCGATGGCGTCGATCCCGGTCGGCTTGCGCCCGCCATGGGTGAAGACCTCCCACTGGCCCGGCCCGACATGGCGCGCGTCGATCGCGCCGACGACGCATTGCGCGCCGAAGCGCTCGGCCATCTCGCCGACCAGCGCCGGTCGCGCGACGGCGGCGGAGTTGACCGCCACCTTGTCGGCGCCGGCGAGCAGCAGCGCGCGCGCGTCCTCCACCCGGCGCACGCCGCCGCCGACGGTGAGCGGCATGAAGCAGACCGACGCGGTGCGCGCCACCACGTCGAGGATGGTGCCGCGCTCCTCATGGCTGGCGGTGATATCGAGGAAGCAGAGTTCGTCGGCCTGCGCGGCGTCGTAGATCCGCGCCTGCTCGACCGGATCGCCGGCATCGGCGAGATCGACGAAGTTGACGCCCTTGACCACACGCCCGCCCGCCACGTCGAGGCAGGGGATGACGCGGACGCGGACGGTCATGCCTGCGCCATCCTCAGCGCGTCGGCCAGATCGAGGCGGCCGTCATAGAGTGCCCGGCCGGTGATCACGCCCTCGATGCCGCCTTCCACGATGCCCGAACGCGCGATCATCAGCGCCTCGATATCCTCGATCCCGGCGACGCCGCCGCTGGCGATCACCGGAATGGCGCTGGCGTGGGCGAGGGCCTGCGTCGCCTCGACGTTGCAGCCCTTGAGCAGGCCGTCGCGACCGACATCGGTGAACAGCAAGGCGGCCACCCCGACATCGGCGAACCGCTCGGCGAGATCGACGACACGGACCTCGGAGACGTCGGCCCAGCCCTTGGTGGCGACGAAGCCGTCCCGCGCATCGACCGCGACGACGATGCGGCCGGGAAGATCGCGCGCCGCCTGCGCGACGAAATCGGGATGGTCGAGCGCGGCGGTGCCGATCACCACCCGGTCGACGCCCAGGCCGAGCCAGCGATCCACCGCAGCGCGGTCACGGATGCCGCCGCCGAGCTGGACCTTGCCGGGGAAGGCCGCGACGATCGCCTCGACCGCGGTGGCGTTGACGGCCTTGCCGGCGAAGGCGCCGTCGAGATCGACGACATGGAGGTGGGTCGCCCCGGCTTCGGCGAACAGCCGGGCCTGATGCGCGGGATCGTCGCCATAGACGGTGGCGCGATCCATATCGCCCTCGGCGAGACGGACGACCTGCCCGCCCTTGAGATCGATGGCCGGGAAGATGATCAGAGGCGCGGTCATGGCTTCCACTCCAGGAAACGGTTGAGCAGAGCGAGCCCATAGGCCTGGCTCTTCTCGGGATGGAACTGGACGCCGAGCATATTGTCGCGGCCGACCGCGGCGGTCACCTGGCCGCCATGATCGGTCGTCGCGATCAGATCGGCCGGCAGATCGGCCGGATCGGCGAGATCGAAGGCGTAACTGTGCAGGAAATAGGCCTCGCCCGGCACCAGCAGCGGATGCGCGCGCCGGGGCACGACGTCGTTCCAGCCCATATGGGGCACCTTGAGGCCGGGGGTCTCGGGCAGGTGGCGGACGGTGCCGTCGATCCAGCCGAGGCCGGGGAAGATGCCCATCTCCTCGCCGGCATTGGCCATCAGCTGCATGCCGACGCAGATTCCCAGGAAGGGCACGCCACCGTCGATGACGCGCGCGTTCATCGCCTCGATCATGCCCGGCAGCGCGGACAGCGCCGCCATGCAGGCCCCGAAGGCGCCGACGCCCGGCAGCACGATCCGGTCGGCGGTACGGACTAGATCGGGATCGGCCGTCACCGCAACGTCCGTCGCGCCGGCCGCCCGCAGGGCATTGTCCACCGAGCGCAGATTGCCCGCGCCATAATCGATCAGGGCCAGCGTCATTGCGCGTCGCCGCTGCCTCCGGCCGAGCCTCCCAGCGTGCCCTTGGTGGACGGCACCTGATCGGCCTTGCGCGGATCGACCTCGATCGCGGCGCGGAGCGCGCGGGCGAGTGCCTTGAACGCGCTCTCCACGATATGATGGTTGTTGCGGCCGTAGAGCGTCTCGACGTGCAGCGTGATGCCGGCCGCCTGCGCGAAGCTGTGGAACCAGTGCTCGAACAATTCGGTATCGAAATCGCCGAGCTTCGATTGGCTGAAGGCGGTGCGGAAGACCAGATAGGGTCGGCCGGAGATGTCGATCGCGGCACGGGTCAGCGTCTCATCCATCGGCGCATAGGCCGAGCCGAAGCGCTGGATGCCCTTGCGATCGCCGAGCGCCTTGCTGAACGCCTCGCCGATCGCCAGCGCCGAATCCTCGGTCGTGTGGTGCTGATCGATGTGAAGGTCGCCCTTCGCCTCGACGGTGAGGTCGATCAGCGCGTGACGCGACAATTGTTCGAGCATGTGATCGAGGAAACCGATCCCGGTCGAGATCCGGTAGATTCCGGTGCCGTCGAGATCGAGTGTGACCGCGATCTGCGTCTCGGTCGTCTCGCGGCGGACAGTGGCGCGGCGCATCGTCAGTCTTCCCGGCTGAATAAAGGCGCGGTCCTCATAGCGTGGTCCTTCCCCGACGCAACGCCTTGACCGTCGCGGCGGGCGCGTTCAGTTACTGCCACATGACCGAACCGACCGTAGCAGACAGCCTGATTCCCTATGACGAGATCGTGCAGGAGGCACTGCGCGCCGTCGTCGGCCGTGTGCTGGGCGAGGTCGAGCGTGCCGGCGGCCTGCCCGGCGAGCATCATTTCTACATCACCTTCAAGACGCAGGCTCAGGGCGTGGACATTCCGCTCCACCTCAGCCAGCGCTTTCCCGACGAGATGACGATCGTCATCCAGAACCGCTATTGGGAGCTCAAGGCCAACCCGGACGGCTTCGAGGTCGGCCTGTCGTTCAACCAGGTGCCGGCCAAGCTGATCGTGCCGTTCGCGGCCGTCACGGGCTTCGTCGATCCGGCGGTGAATTTCGCGCTCCAGTTCCAGGCCCAGTCCGAGGATGGCGACGCCGAGCCGGCCGAGCCCGAGAATGACACCCCGATCGCGACCAGCGAGGATGGCTCGAACGTGGTTTCGGTGGATTTCACCCGCAAGAAGTGATCTGTCTCTCCCGGCCCGGTGGGCCATCCGGCGATCCGATCTTCAGGTAGCGTAGCGTCTTCTCCAACAGGGACGAGAAAGATGATACGCACCATGATGATGGGCGCGGCCGCCGTGCTGGCGCTGACGCTCGCCACGGTTTCCTCCGCCAAGATGTATAGCGACTACGCGCCCGAACAGGGGGTGTGGGAGATCAACGCGATCGAGGTCGATCCCAACCATATCGACGACTATCTGGTCGGGCTGCACCACACCCAGATCCCGCTGTTCGACATCCTGAAGAAGCGCGGCCTGATCGATGCCTACAAGATCATCGTCCGCAACGGCTTCGTCAAAGGCAACCCGAATGTCTTGATCGCGACGCACCTGCCCAATTTCGCGCTGCTCGGCCCCGACAAGGCGCGCGATATGGCGATCGAGAAAGAGATGGAGGCGGTGCTTCCGGAGGAGCAGGGCAAGGTGGCGATCGCCGGCTACGAGAAATATCGCCAGTTCCTCGATGACGGGTTCTGGAGCGAGGTGATCTTCGCGAAGTGAGGATGACCGGGGAGGGGGCGTGCCTCCTTTCCGGCGTCATCCTGCCCGATGGCGTGTTCCGATGGGTTGCATTGTCGGGCGACGATGCCAGCTTGGGGGCGAGCATCAGGAGCCCCGACATGACCGAGACCCGCACCGAGACCGACAGCTTCGGACCGATCGAGGTGCCCGCGTCGGCCTATTGGGGCGCGCAGACCGAGCGCTCGATCCATAATTTCCCGTTCGGATCGCAGGAGCGGATGCCGATCGGCATCGTCCGCGCGCTGGCGATCGTCAAGCAGGCGGCGGCACGGGTGAACCGTGGACATGGCCTCCCCGGCGACGTCGCCGATGCGATCGAGGCAGCGGCCGCATCCGTCGCGGCGGGCGATCATGACGATCAGTTTCCGCTGGTGATCTGGCAGACTGGCTCGGGCACCCAATCCAACATGAACGTCAACGAGGTCGTCGCCGGCATCGCCAATGAGGCGCTGACCGGCCAGCGCGGCGGCAAGGCGCCGGTCCATCCCAATGACCATGTCAACAAGAGCCAGTCGTCCAACGACAGCTTCCCGACCGCGCTGCACGTCGCGGCGGCGCTGGCGGTGACGCAGCGCCTGTTTCCGGCGCTGGAACGCCTGCACGCCGCGCTCGACCGGAAGGCGCAGGCCTGGGACGATATCGTCAAGATCGGCCGCACCCATTTGCAGGACGCGACGCCGCTGACGCTCGGCGACGAATTTTCCGGCTATGCCCATATGCTCTACCGCGATCGCCAGCGGATCGAGCCGGCGGTGACGCACGGCATGATGGCTTTGGCGCAGGGTGGCACCGCGGTCGGCACCGGGCTCAACGCGCCGGCGGGCTTCGCCGCAGCGGTCGCGCGCGCCATCGCCGATATCACCGGGCTGCCCTTCCGCACCGCCGACAACAAGTTCGAGGCGCTCGCCTCCAACGATCCGATCGTCCATCTGTCGGGCACGCTCAACACGCTGGCGGTGTCACTCTCCAAGATCGCCAACGATATCAGGCTGTTGGGGTCAGGCCCACGCTGCGGCCTCGGCGAACTGCATCTGCCGGAGAATGAGCCGGGCAGTTCGATCATGCCGGGCAAGGTCAACCCGACCCAGTGCGAGATGGTGACGATGGTGGCGGCGCAGGTGATGGGCAATCATGTCGCGATCACCATCGGCGGGCTTCAGGGGCATATGGAGCTCAACGTGTTCAAGCCGCTGATCGGCGCCAATGTGCTGCGCTCGATCGATCTGCTCAGCGTGGCGATGGAGAGTTTTGCCGAACGCTGCGTCGAGGGGTTGGAGCCGGATCGTCGCCGGATCGCCGAGTTGCTCGATCGTTCGCTGATGCTGGTGACTGCGCTCGCGCCGGAGATCGGCTACGACAATGCCGCGAAGATCGCCAAGCACGCGCACCATGAGGGCCTGACCTTGAAGGAAGCCGGGCTGGCGCTCGGCCTCGTCGACGGCGAGACGTTCGATCGGGTGGTGATCCCCGAGACGATGCTGGGGCGCTGACGGCCAAGCCCGGGGGCAGGCGAGATCAGCCGGCGCTCAGCAACGCCCCCAATTCCCGCGCCACGCCTTCGATGGTGTAGGGTTTCTGGAGCACCGGCGTGTCCGCATGCGCCGCGGGAAGCCTGGCCTGTTCGCCATAGCCGGTTGCGAAGAGGAAGGGGATGCCCAGCGCCTTCAACCGATCGGCGATCGGCAGGCTGGTCTCGGTGCCGAGATTGATATCCAGGATCGCCACCGTCGGCCGAGTGCGCCCGAGTTCGGCGATCGCCTGCGGGATGTTGGATGCCGTCGCGACGCTGTCTGCGCCGAGCCGGATGAGGATATCTTCCGCGTCCATCGCGATGATCAAACTGTCTTCGACCAGCAGGACAGGGCCGGACAGCAGCGGGCCGCCGGTCAACACGGGCGGTGGTGTCTCGGCTTCGACTGCCATCGCCGGCCGTGCGGCGATGCGCTGGCTGACATGGCGTTCCGGAATGACGAAATGCGCCGAAAGGCCGAGCGGGGCGAAATCGACCTTCGCCTCGCCACCGAGATCATAGGGGATCGAGCGGCGGATGATGGTGCTGCCGAAGCCCTGGCGGGTCGGCGGCTGGACGACCGGGCCACCGATCTCCTGCCAGTCGAGCGCGAGGCAGCCCTGCCGGTCGATCGACCAACGCACCTCGACATGGCCATTGTCGGAAAGGCCGCCATATTTGGCGCTGTTGGTCATCAACTCATGGATCACCAGCGCCAGCGTCGAGAAGGCATTGGGTTGCAGCAGTATCTCGGGGCCATCGGTGCGGACGCGATCGGCCTTGCCGGCCAGATAGGCGGCTGCTTCGGTCTCGATCAGGCCGCGCAGCGGGGCGGGGCCCCAATTGTCGCTGGTGATCTGGTTGTGCGCGCGCGCCAGCGCATGGATGCGGCCGTCCAGCTCGGTGACATACTCGTCGATCGAGCCCGAACCGCGTGACTGGCGGACGAGGCCGCGGATCAGCGACAGGATGTTGCGAACCCGGTGATTGAGTTCGGCGATCAGCAATTCCTGCCGCTCGGCCGCCTGCTGGCGTTCGACATGCGCCTCGTCGGACATGCGGAGCACGACCTCGATCAGCGTCGCCCGCAGCGATTCGGCCACCTGCCGCTCCATGGCGGTAAAGGGCTGCGATCGGCCGCGCACCGTTTCGCTCCACGCATCGAAGCTCTTGCGCGGGCTGAGCCTGTCACCATTGGGGCCGAACTGCTTGGGCAGGAAGGGATCGCCCGCCCAGCGCACCGTCCGGATGATCTCCTGCCGGAACAGCACGACATAATCGCGTGGCGAGCGCGAGATCGGCAATGCCAGCATCCCGGCGGCGATATCCGACCAGCGCTCGGCCTCCGGGAAGAAGCCGGCGATATGATCGGTCGCATAGACCTTGCCGGCTTCGGCCCGGTTGAGCTCGCGGACCAGGCGGGTGAAGCTGTCCTCGTCGGGGGCAAGCCCGGCAATGGCGACCATGCCGTTGATCACGACGCCGATGCCGTCGGCGGGGATCGCCTCGTCCAGCGTTTCGGCGAGCCACGCCGGATCGTCCCGCAAGGATGCGTCGCCGGCCAACTGGACGAGCAAACGCTCGCTCACCGCATGGGCACGCGCGGAATAGGCTGCCGCCTCCCGCCGTTCCAGCGCCTCGAGTTTCATCGCGAACATCTGGCCGAACAGCTCGGCCAGCGATCTGCGCTCCAGCCCGGGACAGCGCGGGGAATAATGGTGGCAGGCGAACAGGCCCCACAGCCGCCCCTCGATCACGATCGAGATCGACAGCGAGGCGCCGACGCCCATATTGGTGAGATATTCGATGTGGATCGGCGATACCGCACGCAATACGGACAGCGAGAGGTCGAGCGGTCGCCCGCGCTCGTTGAGCGTCGGCAGCACCGGCACCGGCACGGCACCGACATCGGCGATGATCCGGAACAGGTTGCGCTGGTAGAGCGCGCGCGCCTGCGCCGGAATATCGGTGTGCGGATAATGGAGATGCAGGAAGCTGCCGATCCCCGACCGTGCCGCCTCGGCGACGACCTCGCCATTGCCCTGCGGATCGAAGCGATAGACCATCACCCGATCGAAACCGGTGAGCGCGCGCACCTGCCGTGCGCCTTCGCGCAGAAAGGCGTCCATCTTCGTCGCCTGGTCGAGCCGGCTCATCATCGATCGGATGGTGCCTGCGCCGTCCCCCAGTTCGGGCTGGCTCAGTTCGGCCTCGATCACGATGCCGCCGTCGGACAGATGCAGGGCGACGTCGAAGCTCTGCTCGATTTCGGCGAGTTTCAGGCCGAACACCCGCTCGGTGGCGTCATGGCCGCGCAGCAGCGATACGCGGTTGCGGATGGCGTGGACGGCCTCGCCCCCGAGGATGTCGACGACCGGGCGGCCGAGCAGCTCTTCCGGGCGTTTTCCGATGAATTCGCCGGTATTGGCGGAGGTGCGGGAGATCAGCCAATCGGAAGACAAAGCGATCAGGAAACCGAAAGGCTGGATCAAGCCCGGAATATGAATCGGTTCGCGATCGCAATTGCTCAGATCGACCTGTTCCCTGATATCGCCCACTTAGTCCGTCTTTCCCCTGACCCGCAGGCCCGCTTGCTCGAAGATAACGAACGCGGCGCGGGCGCTTTCGGTTGCGGCGGCGATGTCTTGCGGGAGGGTAAGCGCTTTGTCGAGGCTTTGCAGGAAGTTCCGCCACGCCCCGGCGGATTGGGGTGTGCCGAGATAGGATTTCGGCAGCGTGTCCGGCACGGCTCGGGCGAGCACCGCACCGCCGAGCCGCGAACCTTCCACGACATAGGCGGCGCCCCATGAGGCCGCCGGCGTCGCCAGCGCCAGCGCCAGCGCCGGCACGGGCAGCGGGGCCGGCGCCGTGGCGCCGAGCATGGCCAGATCGGCGGCGATGGCATGGCCGCGCCGCCGTTCCGGCCAGTCCGGCAGCACGGTATCGAAGCCGGCCTCGTCCAGCGCCGTCTCGATCGCCGCCAGGGCCATCGCATGGGCGGTCAGAAAAGCACGATACTCCTCGGCATCGTCCAGCCGGAAAGCCCCGAACAGGGCGTCCAGCCGTTCGTGATCGGCCGCCGTGCCGTGGCGCAAGGCGGCACGGGCATCAGACATAGCGGCCGAACACCCGCTGGAAGATCGTGTCGACATGCTTGAAGTGATAGCCGAGATCGAACTTGTCCTCCATCTCGTTGACGCTCAATGCCGCGGTGACCTCGGGATCGGCCTTGAGCAGTTCGAGCAGCGACAGTTCGCCGTCGGACTCCCACACCTTCATCGCGTTGCGCTGGACGAGGCGATAGGCATCCTCGCGGGACACGCCGGCCTGGGTCAGCGCCAGCAGCACCCGCTGCGAATGGACGAGGCCGCCCATCTTATCGAGATTCTTCTGCATCCGCACCGGATAGACCAGCAGCTTGTCGATCACCCCGGTGAGGCGCGCCAGGGCGAAATCGAGCGTGATCGTCGCGTCGGGGGCGATGCCGCGTTCCACCGACGAGTGCGAGATGTCGCGCTCGTGCCACAGCGCGACATTCTCCATCGCCGGGTTCACCGCCGAACGGACGAGGCGGGCGAGGCCGGTGAGATTCTCGGTCAGCACCGGGTTGCGCTTGTGCGGCATCGCCGACGAACCCTTCTGGCCGGGCGAGAAATATTCCTCCGCCTCCAGCACCTCGGTGCGCTGGAGGTGGCGGACCTCGATCGCCAGCCGCTCGATCGACGAGGCGACGACGCCCAGCACCGCGAAGAACATGGCATGGCGATCGCGCGGGATCACCTGGGTCGAGACCGGCTCCGGCGTCAGGCCGAGCTTGGCGGCGACATGCTCCTCGACCTGCGGATCGATATTGGCGAAGGTGCCGACCGCACCCGAAATGGCGCAGGTCGCGATCTCCTCGCGCGCATCGACCAGGCGCTTGCGGCAGCGCTGGAATTCGACATGCGCCTGCGCGAGCTTGAGGCCGAAGGTCACCGGCTCGGCATGGATGCCGTGGCTGCGGCCGATCGTGGGGGTCAGCTTATGCTCGATCGCGCGGCGCTCCAGCACCTCGAGCAGCCGGTCGACGTCAGCGATCAGCAGGTCGGCGGCGCGCTTCAGCTGCACCGCGAGGCAGGTGTCGAGCACGTCGGACGAGGTCATGCCCTGGTGCATGAAGCGCGCCTCGTCGCCGACCTGCTCGGCCACCCAGGTCAGGAAGGCGATGACGTCATGCTTGGTGACGGCCTCGATCGCGTCGATCGCGGCGACGTCGATCACGGGCTTGGTCGCCCACCAGTCCCACAGCGCCTTGGCGGCGGACGGCGGCACGACGCCGAGCTCGCCCAGCTTCTCGGTGGCATGGGCCTCGATCTCGAACCAGATCGCGAAACGGCTCTCGGGTGTCCAGATCGCGACCATGTCGGGGCGCGAATAGCGGGGGATCATGGCAAGTCCTCGAAATGCGGGAAAATCCTCGCGCGCCTAGCAGAGCAGATGAAGGGCGGCAACAAAACGGCGCGGCCACGGGGCGGCTCGCCGTCCGGTTCATCGCGGCGCAACGAAATTCGGCCTATCGACGCGATCCGAGGAGTCGAGACCATGTCGATATTGCTGGGGGCACTGCTGGTAGCCGGCGCCGCGGCCGCTGCCCCGCCGCGCAGTCCTCCGGCACCGGAGGCGGCGGTCGCCCAGTCGGCGGCTTCACCGCCCGTCGCTGCGCCCCGGCCGACCCGCGATCAGGTGCTTGCCGCCGTCCGCTCGGAATGGTCGACATATGATCAGGGCGACAAGGGCCGGCTCACCCCGCTCGAGTTCAGCACCTGGGTGATGCGGTCGCACGGCGGATCGGTCGAGCAGCGAGGCCGGGCGAAGGGCGCGTCTGCCAAGGGCATTGCGCCGGTCTCGGCGATGAATGCGTCGTCCACCGCCTTCGCGCGCGCCGATGCCAACCATGATGGCGGTGTCACCCCCGACGAGATGACCCGCTTCCTGATGACGCCACCGACGCCCACCGCATTGTCCCGCGCCAGGGCGGGCGTCGCGAAGCCCGCTCCTGCAAAGCCTCTCGAGGCGCTGGTGGTGCATTAGATCAGTCCCAGCGCCCTCATGCTGGCGTGGCCCTTGCTGCCGATGATGACGTGATCGTGGACGGACAGGCCCAATGGCCGCCCGGCCTCGATGATCTGCTTGGTCAGCGCGATGTCCTGCCGGCTCGGCGCGGGATCGCCGCTGGGGTGATTGTGGATCATCACATTGATGCTGGTTAAGTGGTTCAATCGCTTGCACAAAAAGCGCTAGTTAAGAGTCGGTGGGAGCGACGATTGAGATCGGAACGGTGTGCATCAACGTGATCATCACGCTCAATCCGGCTCGATCAGGAGCGATCTGTGCGAGGCACGGCAAGCCACGAGGTTCTTCTCGTCCCAAGCGTCGAGCTGGTCAACGGGGTAGAGGACCGCCTTGCCGATCTTCACGAAGCCAGGGCCAACACGGGCCGACCGCCAGTTCCGCAATGTGCCAAGGCTAATTTCGCCTCGGTATCGATCGGCGACCTCAGCTGGCGTAAGGTATCTTTGGGCACCCACGATCATCTCCCGGCAATATCAGTACCCAAGAGGCAATCGTAATCAGGCGCTGTCATCAACCCTGAAGCTAAGGGCGTAGTGTTCTAGCAAAGTCCCGGCGCCACATCGGCGGGCTTATGTTATCCCCCTTATGGCGGCTGACGGCAGTTTGGACTGGGGTCGCTGACCTACCCTCCGAAGGCGAAGGTCTCAGGTTCGAATCATGATGGGTGCGCCAGCTTCTTGGCATCATTGCCTCTTCTCGAGCCGATCGAAATGGGACATGCGTGCGATCACGCAATCAGTCTCGCGCGTAGGAATGTTTGATATCAACAGTCTGCGGCCGCCGGGCATATGCCCTTCGCTTCCCGCCGCTGCGCAACCCACACATAGAGGCGCAGAGGCACTTGGGGCGTCAAGCCACGGGTCCCTTCTCCGCAAGGAAGTCGAGCAGCGCCCGCACCCTCGACGGAAGCGGTCCACCTTGCCCGATATAGATCGCATGGAAGGCTTCGCGATCGCCGGGATTCAGATGTTCTAAAACCCGCACGAGACGCCCAGCGGCGAGATCCTCGTGAACCGTAAATGCTGCGAGGCGCGCCAGACCTACGCCGTTCAAAGCCAATCGGCGCAATGCTTCGCCGTCACTGGCTTGAACCCGTCCCACAGCAGGAATGATGACGGTCTCGGCTCCCTTCCTCATCGGCCAGCCGTCGACGGTGCGAACATAGCCGAAGCCGAGACGGTTGTGCTGTTCCAGGTCTTCAAGCGTCTTCGGCTCGCCTAGCCGCGCAAGGTATGAGGGTGCAGCGGCGATAACCAATGCCGTGTCGCCGAGCTTGCGTGCGACAAGACTGGAACTTTTGAGGGGACCGGCGCGCACCGCCACGTCGGTCCGCTCGGCTAACAGATCGACCACCATGTCGGTTTGCACCAGATCAAGCGTGACGCCCGGATAAAGATCCAAAAATTCCGGCAGGATCGGAGACAGTATGTGGGTGGCGTATGACGCACTTGTGTTGAGGCGGATGCGTCCCACCGGCTGCTCTCCGGCTCCCACGCCGCGTTCTGCGTCAGCAATGTCCGCCAGTATCCGCGTTGCGCGTTCGTAGAATGCACATCCTTCTGGTGTGAGCTGGAATGCTCGCGTCGAACGATTGACCAGCCGCGCGCCAAGCCGCGCTTCGAGCCGGGTGACGAGTTTGCTGACTGCGGAGGGCGTCATGCGGCAAACGCGCGCGGCGGCCGAGAAGCCCCCGCGCTCCACGACGCAGACAAACACTTCCATTTCGCCGGACCGGTTGATTTCAGAACGCGCCATTGGTCCTTCAATTCATAAGTGATATTACATCCGGCATACTATATCATGCCCAGATGCGGGTCTATGTCTCGTCTCGAACTTGAACGTTGCGAGACAGATCATGCCGTTGGCGCTCTATGCCCTGACGGCCGGAGCCTTCGGCATCGGCGTCACGGAATTCGTCATAATGGGATTGCTGCTTGACGTAAGCTACGATTTCGGTGTGTCGATCGCAGCAGCGGGCCTTCTGATTTCCGGTTATGCGCTCGGTGTGGTGATCGGTGCGCCGGTCCTGACCGTCCTGACCTCGCGATGGCCACGCAAGACCGTGCTGCTGGCGCTGATGGCGATCTTCATCGCCGGGAACGCCACCTGTGCGCTGGCGCCGAGTTACGACTTCCTCATGGCGGCGCGCGTGCTGACGGCGTTGGCGCATGGCACCTTCTTCGGGGTCGGATCGGTGGTTGCGACGGGTCTTGTCGCCGAAAATCGCAAGGCGTCCGCCATCGCCGTGATGTTCACGGGGTTGACGGTGGCCAACATCCTCGGCGTGCCATTCGGAACATGGATCGGCCAGCATCTCGGCTGGCGGGCCACCTTCGGCGCCGTGACACTGGTGGGGCTCATCGCCTTCGCCGTCATCGCGGCGCTCGTCCCTAAGGACAGCGGCGCGCCGGAGACAAGCGACTGGCGGGTGGACCTCGCCACCATCCTTCGCGGTCCGGTTCTGCTCGGTCTGGTCACGACCGTCCTCGGCTATGCCGGCGTCTTCGCCGTCTTCACCTATATTGCGCCGATGCTGACCCGCATCAGCGGGTTTCAGGAAGCGGCGGTCTCGCCCATCCTGCTGGTTTTCGGCGGCGGTCTCGTCGTCGGCAACCTGATAGGCGGCAAGCTCGCCGATCGTAGTCTTCTCCCCACCGTGATCGGCACGCTGATCGTGCTTGCGCTCGTGCTGGCCGCGATGACAGCCGGGCTTGGCTCCGCCGTTTCCGCAGTCGCCTTCACCGGACTGCTCGGCGCGGCGGGTTTCTCCACCGTCGCGCCTCTCCAGATGTGGGTTTTGTCCAAGGCGGAAGGTGCCGGCCAGAGCTTGGCGTCTTCCTTCAATATCGCGGCCTTCAATCTCGGTAACGCGATCGGCGCCTGGGCAGGCGGCGTCGTGATCGACCACGGTCCCGGCCTCGGCTTCGTGCCGCTCGTCGCTGCCCTGTTCCCGGCGGCGGCGGTCGGTGTCGCCGTCTCGGCGATGATGGTCGGTCGCGCTTCGCGCTCTGCCTTCACCGATCAAGCAACCGGATCAAAGACCCATGTCCATTGAAACTCGAAGAGCGCGTTCACGCCCGAAAACGGCCTTCGCGAAACAGCTCTCCATCTTTGCTTTGGCCGCGTCTCTGTTCGTCGAAACACCAGCATTGGCACAGGACACAAACTGGATTGGCACATGGATGGCGAGCCCACAGCCGACGTGGGGCGCTGACTTCGCTTTTCCCACTAAGATCCCCGCTGCTGTCCAGAACCAGACTTTCCGGCAAGTAATCAGGATCAGCCTTGGCGGTCCCCGCTTTCGATTCGTCTTCTCCAACATTTACGGAGACGCGCCGATGAAGATCGGCGCTGCGAGCGTCGCCATCGCCGGCCCAAACGCGACCTCCGCCATCCAAGCAGTTCAAAGCCTGTCGTTCGGAGGAAAGGAAAGCACAGTCATCCTACCCGGTGCGCAGGCTGTCAGTGATCCGCTCGACATGACCGTGGCGGACGGCACGCAACTTGTCGTCTCGACCTGGCTACCCGACAAAACGTCGCTCAAGACTTTTCATTGGGACGGCCGTGCGACGGCGTGGTTTGGACAGGGCGACCTCACTCGCGCCACGACCTTCCCGGCAAAGGATAAGACCGATGCGCGCATCCTGCTGAGCGAGGTTCTTGTCGATACCACAAACGAGGGAGCCGTAGTTGCTGTCGGCGATTCCATTACCGATGGTAACGGCGCGACCATCGACGCCAACACGCGATGGCCGGATTTCCTCGCCATGCGTTTTGCCCCGAACCATATCGCGGTGCTCAATGCCGGCATCTCGGGCGGCAGACTGCTCCAAGACAAGATGGGGGTGAACGCGCTCGCGCGGCTCGACTGCGATGTGCTCACCCAGCCGAACGTCAGAGCCGTCATCCTGCTGATCGGCATCAACGACATTGCCTGGCCCGGCACGGCGTTCGCGCGTCAACAAGTCCGCCCCGCGGCCGAGGCGATGATCGCGGGCTATCGGCAGTTCATCGCACTCGCCCATGCCCGCAACGTCCGGGTGATCGGCGCAACCCTCACGCCGTTTGAAGGTGCGCTCTCCGGCACCCCGCTCGACGACTACTACAACACGGACAAGGACGCGCTTCGTCTGGAAATCAACCGCTGGATCAGAGAAAGCGGCGCGTTCGATGGCGTCATCGATTTCGACCGGCTCCTTCGTGATCCCGCGCATCCCGCACGGCTCGCCCCGATCTTTGATTCCGGCGACCACCTTCATCCCGGTGACGCGGGCAACAAGGCGATGGCGGGCGCTATCGACCTCGGCGTTCTGCTCGGCAGCCATCCCTGATTTTCACCATAAAGGATCATGTCATGGACTATCGTTTTCTCGGCCGATCAGGTCTCAAGGTTCCGGTGCTGAGTTTCGGCGCGGGCACATTCGGCGGAACGGGACCACTGTTCGGGGCATGGGGCACCACGGATGTAGAAGAGGCGCGACGCCTGATCGACGTCTGCCTGGAAGCAGGTGTCAACTTGTTCGATACTGCGGATGTCTATTCCAATGGCGCATCCGAGGAGGTTCTGGGCGCGGCCCTCAAGGGCCGGCGCGACAGCGTGCTGATCTCGACCAAAACCAGCCTGCCGATGGGGGAGGGTCCGAATGAGGCTGGATCCTCAAGGTTCCGATTGATCCGCTCCGTCAACGATGCGTTGAGGCGCTTGGGGACCGACCATATCGACCTCCTCCAATTACACGCCTTCGACGCCAACACGCCGATGGAGGAGGTTCTGTCGACGCTCGATGTGCTCGTGCGGGACGGCAAGGTGCGCTACGTCGGCGTGTCCAACTTCTCCGGCTGGCAGATCATGAAAGCGCTGGCGGTCGCCGACCGTCATGGCTGGCCCCGTTATGTCGCCAATCAGGTCTATTACTCGCTGATCGGTCGTGATTATGAGTGGGACCTGATGCCGCTCGGCGCCGATCAGGGCCTCGGCGCGATGGTCTGGTCGCCCCTTGGATGGGGCCGGCTGACAGGAAAAATTAGACGTGGAGCGCCGCTGCCTGAGGGGAGCCGTCTTCACGCAACGGCGAGCTTCGGACCGCCCGTGGAAGACGAGCACATGTTCCGTGTCGTCGATGCGCTGGAGTTGGTGGCGGCGGAAACCGGGAAGACCGTGCCACAGGTGGCGCTCAACTGGCTAACTCAGCGGCCCACCGTGTCATCAGTCATCATCGGCGCGCGCAACGAAGAACAGCTCCGCCAAAACCTCGGCGCGATCGGCTGGACGCTTTCGCCCGAGCAGATCGCCAAGCTCGATGAGGCGAGCACCGTCACCACGCCATATCCGCACTTTCCCTATCGGCGTCAGGAAGGCTTTGCGCGCCTAAATCCGCCGATCGCAATATGATGGAAAAGTCCGAGTTGAGGAGATCGGCATCGCGGATGTGTCAGACGCGGCTGACGAAAGCGGTTTTGCTTTTTGGCTCGCGATTGATTGCCGAAGCAGCTTGCGAAGCTCGTGCGCAACATTTGGCGGCAGGTAAGACCCGCATCCGCACTGCCCTCGGCCTCCACCCGCAGCTCGTTCACGATCGGAAGGGGGAACTGCCGCAGTTCGAGCGCTTGATCAGCGAGACGCGCTACGTCGGGGAGGTCGGACTCGACGGCGGACCCGAGTTCAAACACTACTGGGAGGATCAGGTCGCCGTCTTCACCCGCATCCTGAACATATGCCGCGCGGCGGGAGGCAGGGTCATGTCGCTTCATAGCCGGCGTGCGGCGAAGGCGGTGCTGGACGCGCTCGAAAACCATTCCGGGGCTGGAACACCGATCCTGCATTGGTTTTCCGGCTCGAACCGCGAATTGGCACGAGCGATCGATCTGGGCTGCTGGTTCAGCGTCGGCCCTGCCATGCTCCGGGGCGAAAAGGGACGTGAACTGACCGCCAAAATGCCGCGCGACCGTCTCCTGACGGAGTCAGATGGTCCGTTCGCCCAGGTCGCTGGGCGCTCCGCATGGCCTTGGGAAGTCGGGGAGGCCATTGCCGACCTCGGCACGATCTGGGGCTTGTCTCGGGCGGATACCGAGCGGCAGCTTCTGGCCAACCTGTCATCGCTCGGCCGTGCGGCCGGCGTCGCTTGAGGCGCTAGCTGGGTGGCCGGGCGGGAGATGTGTCAGCTGGAGCGTGGCCTGCGGCAGTTTGCACGACACCGGCGCGAAGGCTCAGATACGCTAAAATCATCGTCCCCACCAAGCGCGTCGCTTCGAAGAAGCTGTCCACGACTTCATAATAAGTTTCCTCCGGGCGGGGAGGGTCTTCGCCGCTAATGGAAAATGTTGCCACGCGGGTTGCATCATCGGTGTGCGCGATTGACGTGTAGAAGTGGCGGCCAGACAGGTGCACGAAGTCCGATGCTCTCTCGTAGACCGGGCTGATCCACGGATTCGACTTGGCGAGTTCCGCACGAAGGTGGGCATCGCTCAGCTTGTTTCCCGCTTGGTCGCGTAGGGTGTTGAAGCGAGCGCCGTCGAGCACCGAGCGGCACGCCGCGACCATGTCGTCGACCAGGAACAAGCCGTTGACCCGCATCGCAGTGTCGATTTGCATGCGCAGGACGGCAGCGGCGCAGGGGAAGTTGCGTGTTTCGATCAACTGCTTGAAGCCTCGCGCTTGAGCGAGAGTGCGTCGTGTCGCTCCGACCACGAAGAAGTCGGCATGCGAGAGCGCGGTCGTCGCGCCGAGCAGCGGTGCGGCCTTCCTGATAAGTTCGGCTTCGAAGCGGTCGAGCCGGGCGAGGCGCGTGGCGAGGTCAGGCTCGGGAGCGTGCGCGGCATCCGACGGAACTGAGGGATCGTCGCTCATCGAGCATCAGGCGAGAAGACGGGCAACGGACATGTATGGCTCCGCCTCGAGGTTCAACGCCGAGATCTTCGCCTTAAGCAGCCGGCGCAGATCGACTAGCTGATCCAGCACCGAGCGAAGGTCGAACCCCTCCATCAGGAAGATAGCCTTGTCGGGACTCTGCTTCAGGAGGGGGACGACGTGCTCGGACCAGCCCTCCACAGAAAGGAAGAGACCCATGGTCTGCCTCCCCGACCGCGCGACTTGGCCCGCCAAACCGTCCAATTGGCGTATGTCGGGCAGCCGCGTGCGCCATCGGCACTCGACGAGGTAATGCCAACCGTCCAGCTCGAACGCGGCGTCGATCTGCTCTGCACCGCCGTTCCGGCGAAAGGGACGGACGACTGCGATTCCGTGGAGATCGAAGGTCCGGTTCAGCAGATCTTCGAGAAGGTAGCCTCGCTTCTGGTGGTCATCCGATGACGCCGCCTGATCGAACTGCGCGAGGAGCAACGCGCTTTGGCGACGCATCATGTCCGCCTGCTCGCGGCTCCGTTGCTGGGCCGCCGCTGTCCGACGCGCCTCGGCCTCGCTTCGCTCGCGCTCGTCTGCCGCAGCCAATACCCCACGCAGCTCGCGAGCCTTCTGAACCACGGCGCGTGCCTGATATTCGTTCTGAGCAAGGTGGAACGCCGTCCAATCGGCAGCGAGAGATACGATGTTGCGAACGACGGCATGGTCCTGGCCGGTCTGAGCCAGCGCATCGAGAACGACCGCTCCCGCATCGCGCTTCGAACGCTTGTCGCCGGTCGCCGGATCGCGCTCGGTCAGGAACCGCCGGATGAGGTCTTCGGGCACCTCGGCGCGCCGGAGAACCTGCTCGGCTGCGGTCTTCTTGATGTAGACAAGGCTGGCGATCGCCTCGATGGCAAGGCGCCGTGCGTCGGCATCGGGTGTCGTGTCGAGGCTGTCGCCTGCGTCCATCGTCATCGCCTGTCTCCCGCCTGGATAGCGCGAAGCTCGGCGAGGAAGGTCGATGCGATCGCTTCTGCCTCCACTGCCGCTTCCTCGGCGATGTCGAGGCCGTGGGCTGCGCGATTGAGGGCTTGGAGTGAAGTGTGAAAGCGTCGGGTGCTCGGCGGGGCGAGACCCTGCCGGTCCAACTGCTGCAGGCTTGCTGCAATGGTGAGAGGGCGTTCGGATGTGTCAACGCCGTCCACCATGGATCGAAGCTCGCGCTCGATTTCGATCCGCAGCTGCACCAGCGAGATCAGCGGGAAGTCGCGCGCAAACTCGGCGACGGTCGGCAGTTCGGCCTGGAGGGTTTCGGGCAGGGCTGCCGATACGCGATACTCGGCGACGCCCATCGGCTTGACCGAGTCTCGGAGCGCATATTCGACAACCACCTCGTTCTTCCCTTTGCACAGGATGATCCCGATACTCGGCGCATCCGCCTCATGGCGGAGTTGATCGTCCACAGCGGATAGCGCCCGCATGTAGTTCAAGTTTCGAGCCGATAGCCCCGTCATTTCCGGGAAGTCCCGCCGGAGGTCGTCGGCCAGGCGCTGGATGACGCGGGCGCCCCAGCCCTCGGCCGACTGCCGGCCGAGAATGTCACGACCGATGCTCCAATAGAGCATGATCAGTTCTTGATTGACGGCGACAGCGGCCTTCAGGCGGGCCGCTCGGATCCGCTCCTTAAGCTCGGCCAGTAGAGAGGCGTAGCCGTCGCCGTCCGGGAAGGGGACAGGCGTGGTCATTCCTGAACCCTAGCAGGATGGATCCTGAAAAGCTTCACGATCTGGCATCTACCGACCGCCTTCGGGCACACCAGCCTGCCTGAGCAATGTTCCGATCGATCGCCCACGGATCGTGCAAACAGCGATGACCCTGTCATAGACCCGGACCCGCCCGCTGCGGCCTCGCATGGATGTGCATGACGCCGGATGGCCGAGAGCGATCGTCGTCAGCGCGGCTTTTGCCTCCATGCCTGAGGGAGCATGAAGTTCCGGTGCGTCGAAGTCGGCGAGGCGCACCTCGATCCAGGTTTGTGGATCGTCCGACGTGCCGATACACATGCTGTCGCCGTCCCCGACGTAGCGCACCGATCCCGAGAAGCGCTGGCCCGCGCTCGACGGCAGCGGAGAGGTGCACGGGTCGGCAAGCGCAGGGGATGCTGCGCCGATGCCCGCAAGGAGCGCACAGCCGATCGCGCCTCGCCCGATCATGCTGCTTCTTTCAGCGACTTTCGGCCAGACTTCTTGGCGAGCATCGCGCGCACGAACTTGTCCCACCGGGCCATGCCGGCGCGCTTCTCGGGCATGTAGTTCCAGCGGTCGTAACTTTTCGAACTGACGTCTTGAAGCGCGTGGTTCTGGATGCGGTCGCGGATCTCCTTCGGCACGCCGGCTTTGCCGGCGAGCGTCTTCCAGGTCCGCCGTAGGTCGCGGTTTGTCACAGAGGGGATCACGCCTCGGTCACGCTGGCGCCAGACGAAGCTGTATAGAGTACCGTGGCTGACCGGCTTGGATGGGTCCTTCGCCGATGGGAAGAACCAGCCGTGCTCGTTCGGCGTGATGGATTCGATCAGTTCCGCCGCGATCGAAGGCATCGGGACCGCATGAGGCTGGAGGTTTTTGGTCTTCGACCAGTCGATGATCCGCTCGGAAGCATCCCATTGATCGACATGCAAACGCGCAAGCTCCTCGACGCGCTGGCCAGTCAGCATGATGAGCTGGACGGCGCGCGGATACGAGGGGTGTACCGGCACGTCTGGACAATCAAGCCAGCGGAACAGGCGCAGATACTCGTCCTCGTCCAGCCAGCGTGTGCCCTGTACCTTCGGTTCAGTCGGGATCCCCGCGGCGGGGTTGAAGAGCAGCCGAAAGCGTCGCGGTGACGTGTTGCGGTAGTCGAGCTCGGATTTCATGCCCCAGCTATAGGCGGCGCGGATGTAGCAGCGGACATGGTCGGCCATCGCGCGCGAGCCCCGATCAAAGATGGGCCGCAGGACCTCCGTTATCTCCTCCGGCTCAATCTCGCGTGCGAGGCGGTTGCGGCCGAGCGTGTCGGCGACCTTCTCAAGTCCCTTCTCCGTCTCCTTCCAGGACGGCTTCCCGGCTTCCTTCAGGGCCGTGACGTACCCCTCGAAGAGGTCGGCCACCGTTCCTGGCCGGGTGTCTGTCGCGATCTTGATGCTGCGACCCTTCTGGATTGCGTCGGCATAGTCGCGCTTGAACACCTCGCGCGCACCGGACAGCGACATAGAGGGGTAGTCACCGAGCTTCGCCTTGATCCGTTTGCCGTCGCGCCACTGCTGGGCCATCCACTCGGCGATGACCCGCTTCGGCATCAGTCGCAGGGCGAGGATCAAACGACCGACACCGCGTCCCTCGCCGTCGGCAAGCGACTTCTGCCTGCCGCTCATCTCCACCTCTTTGATGCTGCGCCGGATTGCGCCGTCAGTCAGGCTGCCCATGCCACATCTCCCGAAAGCTGGGGGCGGTAGTCGGTCGGCAACTGAGGTCGGTGAATACGCCGATCCCCCAATAACCGCCCTCAATATGCCTCAGTGTCCGGCGCCTCGACAAGCTAAAAGGTGCTTGTGTTTCAATGTGCCTGAGCGTGATCGAACGTGATCTGCGAGGGGATAGTGGGGTGGTTGTGCACGAGGATGATCGCCGCCGATCCCAGCTCCATAGCCCGCGTGATCACCGCCCGAATATGCACGGCGGACTGGTCGATCGTGCCCTCCGAGATCGTCTCGTCGCGGATCAGCATGTTCCGGGTGTTCAGATGCAGCACGCGGACCCGCTCGATGCCGATATGCGCCATATCGGCCTGGAGATAATCGAGCAGCGCCTGCCAGCCGGACAGGATCGGCTGGGTTATGGTCCTGGTCTTGAGCAGGCGCACCGCCGACGCGCCGGCGATCCGGATCGCCGCGATCGCGCCGTCGCCCATGCCCTTCACCCGCATCAACTGTTCGGGCGCGGCCGACAGCAGCGGGCCGAGACCACCGAACTCGCGCAGCAAGGCCTTGGCGAGCGGCTTGGTGTCGCGGCGCGGAATGGCGAGCGCGAGCAGATATTCGACGATCTCGTAATCCTGCAGCGAATCCGGCGCGTCGAGCAGCCGCCTGCGCAGGCGGGCGCGGTGTCCGGCGGCGTCGGGCGGGGACTCGCTCATCGCGGGAATTGCTAGCAGGCGGAGCGATCCGCGCAATTATCTGTTTTCGGATGATGTTCGGGGCTGGGCAAGCGGCCCGCCATTTCCCTATGCAGGATCAGGGTCCGGGTGGGAGCAGGCGTGGAGGAGGACGAGGTCGTACAGTCCGTGCCGGTGCGGCGTCGGATCGCCATGGCTGCGCTGCTGGCGGGCGGAGTGGCCGCCATCGGGCTGCTGGCCGGCTGGATCGAGCGCAAGCCGATCGTCGCCCACTTCGTCGATCGCCGCCTGGCCGAGGCGCATGTCCCCGCCTCCTACACGCTCACCGCGATCGGGCCGTTCGTGCAACGGCTCGACAATGTGCGGATCGGCGATCCCGGCGCGCCCGATCTGGTGGCGAAGAGTGTCATACTGGAACTGGGCTATGGCCTGGGAGGCCCCTATCTCCATGCGGTCACCGCCGACGGGGTGCGGCTGAAGGCGCGCGTGGTGGACGGCAAGGTCTCGCTCGGCGCGATTGACCGGCTGCTGCCGAAGACATCCGGCAGCGCGCCGCTGGCCCTGCCGGACATGGCGGTGGCGCTTACCGACGCGCAGGTCGCGCTGGATACGCCGGCCGGCGCGGTGGGCGCGGTGATCGCGGGCAGCGGCAATCTCCAGGATGGCTTCCATGGCCGGATGACGGCGCGCGCGCCGCTGCTCGCCGCCGGGCATTGCGCGATTCGCGGGCTGGCGGCGGATGTCGCCGTCCACATCCGGGACAAGCGGCCGACGCTCGGCGGGCCGATCGATCTGGCGGCGCTGGCCTGCCCGGACGCCGCGCTGCGGCTGGGCGCCGGCCGGGCGGTGATCGACGCGCGGCTGGCGACGTCGCTGGATCGGGGCGAGGGCGGGGTGTCGCTCGCCGGCTTCGGAGGCACGATCGGGCCGGCGCGGTTCGATGCGATTTCGGGCCTGATCACGGCTTCGGGCGACAGGACGCGGTGGGACGGCGCCACGGTTGTATCGCTCGCCGGCCTGGCGGTGCCCGCCGGCCACGCCGCCAAGACGGCACTGGACGGCCGTTTTCGCTTCCTGCCGGGCGCGGCCGGGCTGGTCTTCTCGGGCACCGCCTCGTTGACCGACGCCGCGATCGCGGCCGCGCGCCGCAAGATCATGCACGACAGTCTCGGCGCGATGGACGGATCGCCGTTGGAGCCGCTCGCGCGCAAGTTCGGCGCCGCGGCCGACCGCCTGCTCGCCGATGCCAATGCCGCCGGCCATGTCGCGCTGACCGTCGGCGGGCCGGAGGGGACGGCGATCAGCGTCCGGACGCTGGCGCTCGGCGGGCGGGGCGGCAGCTTCGTGCGGATGGCGGATGGCGACGGCTTCGGCTGGCAGGCGCGCGACCGGGCGTGGCGGGTCGACGGCCATGTCACGACCGGCGGCGGCGGCCTCCCGGCGCTCGACATCCGGCTCGACCAGGCGGTCGCCGGCGCGCCGGTCAGCGGCGTCGCGAGGCTGGAGCCTTATGCCGCCGGGTCGGCGCGGCTGGCGCTGACGCCGGTGCGCTTCGCGGTCTCCGGCAAGGGCACGCGCTTCGATACTGTGCTCACTTTCGATGGCCCGCTGCCGTCCGGGCAGGTCAGCGGACTGGTCCTGCCGGTCTCGGGCACGATCGATCCGCGCGGCGGCGTCGTAATCGGCGCGGGGTGCGTGCCGGTGGCGTTCAGGGCTGCCCGGGCCGGCGGCATGAGCCTCGATCCGGCCCGGGCGCGGCTGTGCGGCATCGATGGCGCACCGCTGGTCTCGAAGCCCTCGGGCGGCCCGCTCCGCTACGGGGCGATCGGCGCCGGCCTTCATCTTACCGGCCATTCGGGGGCCGCGCCGCTGTCGGTCGCGTCGGATCGGGCCGAGATATCCGCCGCGGGCCTTTCGGTGCGCAAGCTGGCGGTGCGGCTGGGCGAGGGGGAAGGGCTGACCCGCCTCGACCTCGATACGCTGGACGGCCGTTACAAGGGCGGCGTGCTGAGCGGCCCGTTCGAGGGCGCCTCGGCGCAGATCGGCCATGTCCCGCTGCTGCTCGACAAGATGGCGGGCGACTGGGAGTTCGCCGCCGGTGCGCTGGTGCTGAGCGGCGGGATCACCATCTCCGACGCCGTGCCCGCGCCGCGCTTCGTGCCGCTGATCGCGCATGACGCCACCCTGCGCTTCGGTGAAGGCCATATCGATGCGACCGCCGAGCTGCGCGAGCCGAAAAGTAGTGCGGTGATCGCCCATGTCGATGTGCATCACGATCTGGCAGACGGTAGCGGCCATGCGACGCTCGACGTCCCGGGCATCACCTTCATTCCCAAGAAGCTGCAACCCGAAGCCCTGACGCCGCTGACGCTCGGCGTGATCGCCAGCGTGAACGGCACCGTCGCGGGGCTCGGCCGGATCGACTGGACCGCGAAGGGCGTCACCAGCACCGGCGATTTCCATACCGACGGCACCGATCTCGCCGCCGCCTTCGGCCCGGTCAGCAAGATCGCCGGCACGATCCATTTCTCCGATCTGCTCGGCATGGCCACGCCGCCGCGGCAGACAGTGACCATCGCCGAGGTCAATCCCGGCGTCGCGGTGTCGAACGGCGTCGTCCATTACCAGCTGCTGCCTCAGCAGCGGGTGAGGGTGGAGGATGCCCATTGGCCGTTCGCGGGTGGCACCCTCGATCTCGAGCCGACCCTGCTCAGCTTCGAACAGGCGGCGCAGCGGCATCTGACCTTCCGGGTGAAGAGTCTCGACGCAGCCGCCTTCGTCCAGCAGCTCGCCTTTCCCAACATCTCGGCCACCGGCACCTTCGACGGCGTGCTGCCGATGATCTTCGACCAGAATGGCGGCCGGATCGCGGGCGGCGTGCTCCAGGCGCGGCGGGGCGGCGGCCAACTGGCCTATGTCGGCGAATTGTCGAGTGCGCAGATCGGCACGATGGGCAAGCTCGCCTTCGATGCGCTCAAGAAGATCCGCTACCAGAGCCTGGCGATCACCCTCGATGGCCGGCTCGATGGCGAGATCGTCAGCGGCGTGACGTTCGACGGGGTGCGGCAGGCGACCGGCGAGACATCGATCGCGGCGCGGATGATCGCCAACCTGCCGTTCCGCTTCAACATCCGGATCAGGGCGCCGTTCCGCGGGCTGATGGGATCGGCGCGGGCCTTCGTCGATCCGTCCGTGCTGCTCCAGAATGGCGTGCCGGTCGCGCCGCCTGCCGACGCGGCCGCGTCGGTTTCGCATCCCGCCACCATTCAGCCTGCCGAAAGCGAGCCTGTGCGATGAACGCAATCAGATTGACGATGAAGCGCTGGGGTGTCAGCCCTCTCGATATGCTGCGATCCGTTCTTCCCCTGCTGGCTGGCGGCACGATGCTGGCAGGGTGCATTTCGGTGAAGGCGCCGGACAAGCCGATCGAGATCAACCTCAACATCAGCGTCAAGCAGGAGGTCGTCGTCAGCCTGAAGCAGGATGCCGCCGATCTCATCACCAACAACCCGGAGTTGTTCCCGAAATGACGCGCAGCTTCCCCAAGCCCCTCGGCACGATCGCCATCCTCCTGTCCGGCCTGTCGCTGGTGCTGGGCGGTGCGACGGCGGCGCTGGCGCAGATGGATTCCGAGGTCGAGAGCGCGATGGCGTCCGGCAGCGTCGGTGAGCAGGCCGACGGCTATCTGGGCTTCGCCAAGGCGCCGGACGGCACGCTGAAGGCCAAGGTCGATGCGATCAACATCAAGCGTCGCGAGGCCTACACCAAGGTCGCGCAGACCAAGAATGTGCCGATCGAGGCGTTCGCCGTGTCGATCGGATGCAACACGCTGGGCAATCTCAAGCCCGGCCGCGTCTACAGCATCGCCAAGGGTGTGTGGGCGGCCAAGGGCGCCGCGCCGATCGCTTTGCCCAGCCAGTGCGGTAACTGACTGGGGGGACGAGGCCCCCCAAAGTTGACTCGGGATGCCCCCCCACCTAAGGGGAGCGCGCCTAGGGGGCTCACCTGTGGCATGGGCTTCCGGGATGAGGAGGCCGCATGACACAGGACGATCCCCGGCAAGTCCCGGACGGCGGGATTGGGGGAATTGGGATGTCGCTCGAAGAGCGGCTGAAAGCAGCCCGGAACGCCGAGATCGCACGGACGAGCGAGGCTCCCCGCAAGCCCAGTTCGGGCTACAAGCAGGGGAGCCGGGTGCTCACCGAGTTGATCGGGACGCTTGCAGGTGGGGGCATCATCGGCTGGGTCTTGGACCATTGGCTGGGAACCTCACCCTGGCTCCTATTGGCAATGATTGGCCTCGCGGTCATCGTCGCCTTCAGGAACATCTATCGGATTTCTAACGAGCGCCCGGAGTGATTCGGGCGCTTCGAGCATAAGAGGGTCTTAAGTTGGCTGCTGAAAGCGCAGGCGCGATTGATCCGATGTCCCAGTTCCGGGTGAACCCGGTGATTGGCGAACATTGGATGCTGGGTGGGCATAACATCGCCTTCACCAACAGCGCCGCCTTCATGGTGATCATTCTGGGTCTGCTGTGGGTGTTCATGCTCGGCGGCATGAAGCGTCAGATGGTGCCCGGTCGCTGGCAGGCCGCGGTCGAGACGATGACGAGCTTCGTCGGCAACATGATCGAGAGCAATATCGGACCCAAGGGCAGGAACTTCACGCCCTACGTCTTCTCGCTCTTCATGTTCATCCTGATCGCCAACCTGATCGGGCTGTTCCCGCTGGCGGTGATCCCCGGCGCCCATGCCTTCACCGTGACCAGCCACATCACCGTCACCGGGGTGCTGGCGATCATGAGCTTCTCGATCGTGCTGGTCGTCGGCTTCGCCAAGCATGGCCTGCGCTTCTTCTCGCTGTTCATCCCGCAGGGGACGCCGGCGCTGCTGGTGCCGCTGATCTTCCTGATCGAGCTGGTCTCCTTCCTGGTCCGCCCCTTCTCGCTCGGGCTGCGACTGTTCGTGGCGATGACCGCCGGTCATATCCTGCTCGACGTGTTCGCCAGCTTCGTGATCCAGGGGCTGAATTCGGGCACGGCGATCGGGCCGGTCGTCTCGATCCTGAGCTTCGTGATGATCGTCGGCATCTCCGCCCTGGAGGTGCTGGTGGCGGCCATCCAGGCCTATGTCTTCGCGCTGTTGACCTCGCTCTATCTCAACGATGCGATCAACCTGCACTGAGATTTGTTTCGCAAACATCTGGTTTAATTGAAGGAATATAAAAATGGATATCGCAGCTGCAAAGATGATCGGTGCCGGCCTCGCGGCGATCGGCGTGGGCCTGGCCGCACTCGGCGTCGGCAATGTGTTCGGTTCGTTCCTCGAGAGCGCACTGCGTAACCCGTCGGCTGCCGACAGCCAGCAGGGCCGCCTGTTCATCGGCTTCGCCGCCGCCGAACTGCTCGGCCTGATCGCGTTCGTCGTCGCGATCCTCATCCTGTTCGTCGTCAAGGGCTGACGCCTGGTCGGGGGAACCGGATGTCCGGCTTCCCCCTGACGGGCGGAGGAGACACATGCCTCAAATCGATCAGATCGCTTCGATCTACGCTTCCCAGCTGCTCTGGCTGCTGGTGGTGTTCGCCATCATCTATTTCGTGATCGGCCGGGGCATGCTCCCCAAGATTGAAGGCACCATCCACGCCCGCAACGACAAGATCACCGGCGATCTCACCGCTGCCGAAAAGGCACGCGATGAGGCCGCGGCGACGCAGGATCGCTATGTCGCCGAAATGGACGCCGCACACCGTGGTGCCCATGATTCGGTGCAGGCCGCCAAGGATGTCGCGATCCGCGACGCCGAGGTGAAGCTGAAGGCGGCGCACGACGAGGTGGCGGCCCGCGTCGCCCATGCCGAACTCGCCATCGCCGAGGCGCGCGGCCGCGCGCTCGGTGAGATCGAGAATGTCGCCGCGGACGCGGTGCGCGATATCGTCGTGCGCCTGTCCGGCATCAGCGTGGAGGAGGGCGAGGCGCTCTCCGCCGTCCGCGCCAGCCTGGCCGCTTGAGGATCATGCTATGAGCGTTTCGTCCACGAACATGATGGCCCATGTCGCGCAGGTCGACCTTGAGCATGAGATGAACTTCCACGGCCTGACGGCGCCGTTCTTCGTGGCGCTGTCCATGGTGGTGGTGCTGGTTATCGTGTGGAAGGCCGGCGGCTTCCAGTCGCTGGGCCGGGGGCTCGACAACCGGATCGCGACGATCCGCCGCCAGCTCGACGAGGCCGCGGCCTTACGGGCCGAGGCGGAGGCACTGCGCGCCGAGGCCCAAGCCCAGGCCGCCGCGGCGCACAAGGATGCCGAGACGATCCTGGCCCATGCCAAGATCGAGGCCGACCAGTTGGTCGCCCAGGCGCGGCTCGACGCCGATGAACTGATCGTGCGCCGTGCCAAGATGGCAGAGGACAAGATCGCCGCTGCCGAGCGTGCCGCGATCGCCGACGTGCGCGCCAGGACGGCCGCCGCCGCCACGACTGCCGCCGCAAGCCTGATCGCGCAGAAGCACGATGCCGGCACCGACAAGCTGCTGGTCGCGCAGACCATCGCCGGTATCCACTGATCGGCTGATTCATCCCGAATCCGAAAAGGGCGCCGCTTCCGAGGGGAGGCGGCGCCCTTTTCGTTTGCGCCTTCCGATCGGCCGCGGCCGCACCGCGCGGGGCGATCGGGCGAAAGGATCGGCGCGCGCGATGCGAGAGGCTTTCGCCCGGGCGCTCCCGCGCCTACATCGCTGCCGTGACCGAGACGACCGACCGCTTCAACGAAGAGAAATCCGCCTTCACCGTCCGCGGATCGGATCAGCCCGATCTCGAAGCGGGCGTCGCCGCGATCCGCAACGTGCTGAAGACGCTGCCGGTTCGCCCCGGCGTCTATCGGATGCAGGATGCCAAGGGCGACGTGCTCTATGTCGGCAAGGCGCGGGCACTGCGCAACCGCGTGACCAATTACACCCAGGTCACGCGCCTGCCCAAGCGGCTGCTACGGATGGTCTCGCAGACGCGATCGATGACGATCGTCACCACCAATACCGAGGCCGAGGCGCTGCTGCTCGAGGCGCAACTGATCAAGCGCTTCCGGCCGCCTTACAACGTCCTGCTGCGCGACGACAAAAGCTTCCCGTTCATCCTGCTGCGCGAGGATCATGCCTTCCCGCGCGTGCAGAAGCATCGCGGCGCACGGCGCGCCAAGGGCCAATATTATGGCCCTTTCGCCAGCGCCGGCTCGGTGACGCGGACGCTCAACGCGCTCCAGAAACTGTTCCTGCTGCGCTCCTGCACCGACAGCTTCTTCCAGAACCGCTCGCGGCCCTGCCTGCTCTACCAGATCAAGCGCTGCTCGGCGCCGTGCGTGGATCGCATCGGCAAGGAGGATTATGCCGAGCTGGTCGACGATGCGAAGGCGTTCCTCGCCGGCAAATCGACCCAGGTGCAGAAGAAGCTCGCCGATCAGATGTCGATCGCGGCCGAAGCGATGGATTTCGAGCTGGCGGCGGTGCTGCGCGATCGGCTGCGCGCGCTGACTTTCATCCAGGGCAGCCAGGCGATCAACGCCGAGGGCGTGTCGGATGCCGACGTCTGGGCGATCCATGCCAAGGGCGCGACCGCGTGCATCCAGGCCTTCTTCATCCGCGGCGGCCAGAATTGGGGGCATCGCAGCTTCTTCCCGGCGCACACCACCGACGTGCCCGAGGCGGAGGTGCTGCAGAGCTTCCTCGCCCAATTCTACGAGGAGGTGCCGCCGGCGCGGGTGGTGCTGATCGATCGCGACCTGGAGGAGCAGGCGCTGCTCGCCGATGCGCTGGGTGAGCGGGCCGGGCGCAAGATCGATCTCCGCCGCCCGCAGCGCGGCGAGCAGCGGCGCCTGCTCGAACAGGCCAGCCGCAACGCGGAGGAGGCGCTCGACCGGCACCTCGCCGAATCGACCACACAGGGCAAGCTGCTGCGCGAGATGGCGGAGCTGTTCGAGCTGGACGGGCCGCCGAACCGCATCGAGATCTACGACAACAGCCACATCATGGGCACCGACATGGTCGGTGGCATGGTGGTCGCGGGCCCGGAGGGGATGCGCAAGGGCGCCTATCGCAAGTTCAACATCAAGCGGCCGGAGACCGCGCCCGGCGACGATTTCGCGATGATGCGCGAGGTGCTGGAGCGGCGTTTCGCGCGACTGGAGAAGGAGGATCCCGATCGCAAGTCCGGCGAATGGCCCGATCTGCTGCTGATCGACGGCGGCAAGGGCCAGGTCTCGGCGGTGTGCGAGACGCTGCAGGAGATGGGCGTCGAGGACGTGCCGATCGTCGGCATCTCCAAGGGGCCGGATCGCAACGCCGGGCGCGAGCATTTCCATTTGCCGGATGGTCGCGAATCGATGCTGCCGCTGAACTCGCCCTTGCTCTTCTATCTCCAGCGGCTGCGCGACGAGGCGCATCGCTTCGCGATCGGGGCGCATCGCACCAAGCGGGCCAAGAGCTTCGTCTCCAACCCGCTCGACGATGTTCCCGGCATCGGCCCGGCGCGCAAGAAGGCGCTGCTGATGCATTTCGGCTCGGCCAAGGCGGTGCGGGGCGCGGCGTTGCAGGATCTGGAGCGGGCGCCGGGCATTTCGAGCGCGATGGCGCAGGCGATCCACGACCATTTCCATCCGCGCGGCTGATCGCCGCCGATACCACCAGGCGGCTCCGCCGATCTTTACGGAAAAGTGGGAGCTTTTCCGTAGGCCGGCGGAATGGCGACCGGCGTTTTCCTGACGATCGATACCGAATTCACCTGGCGCGCGCATCGGGACGGGGCGAGCTGGCTGGACAATTATGCCCGGTCGATCGAGCCGGGCGGGGTCGGTATCGCCTATCAGCTGGCGACCTTGGCGAAGCATGGGCTCAAGGCCTGTTTCTTCGTTGATCCGCTGCCCGCGCTGCTGTTCGGGATCGAGCCGATCCGTCGGATCGTCGGGAGCATACAGGAGGCCGGGCAGGAGGTGCAGCTCCATGCCCATCCGATGTGGTTGCAGGCGGATCGACGGGGTGGGCGACGGGCGGAGCAGCGGGCCGACCAGCGGGCGGACCAGCGCGCCGAGCAAGGCGTTGCCCCGCAGCAGCCGATACGCTTCGAGATGACCCAGTTTCCGGAAGATGAGCAGCGCGGGCTGATCCTGCGTGCCGCCGAATTGCTCCGGCAGGCTGGCGCACCCGATCCCAGCGCCTTTCGCGCGGGCAGTTTCGCCGCGAATGCCGATACTCTTCGGGCGGTTCGGCGGGCGGGGCTGCGGATCGACAGCAGCCATAATGGCAGCCTGATGCCCTGGCCCTGCGAAACCGGCTTTCCGGCGAGCGCGGTCGCCCCGTTGAGCGCCGGGCCGATCGTGGAGGTGCCGGTCGGCCTGCTCGACGAGGGCGGGGGCAGGCTGCGGCATCTCCAGATCGGCGCGGTCTCGTTGGCCGAAATGCGCGCGGCGCTGATCCACGCCGAGGCGGAGGGATCGCCGCTGGCAACGCTGGTCGGGCACAGTTTCGAGCTGGCGACGCGGGATGGCGAGCGGGCCAATGACATTGTTCGCCATCGCTTCGACGGTCTCTGTGGCTGGCTCGCCACGATGCGCGATCGCTTCCCGACCCGCTTCGCGGCAGAATTGATCGACGTGCGGCTCGATGTCCCGGCAACGCCCTGCCCGATATCCTATGCCACCAAGCTGGGCCGGGTGGCGGTGCAGGGCTGGTCGAACCTCCGCTATGAGCGGCGCCTCTAGGCTCGACAGCGCCCCCCGGGCTCCCCACATCGGGGGGCGATGCTGATCCGTGCCACCGCCATCGTCTGCGCCGTTCGTGCCCATGGCGAGCATGGTGCCGTCGCGCGCCTGCTGACGCCGGAGGACGGGCTCCTGCCGGGCTATGTGCGTGGTGGCCACGCGCGGCGGATGCGGCCGGTGCTGCAGGCCGGCAACCTCGTCGCGGCGGAATATCGCGCGCGATCGGAGGAGCAGCTGGCCGCCCTGACCGTGGAACTGCTCCACAGCAGGGCAGGGCTGTTCGCCGAACCTCTGCCCGCGGCCGCGATCGAATGGGTGACGGCGCTGACTGCGGTGACGCTGCCCGAAGGCTTGTCCTATCCCCGCCTCCACGCGGCGCTCGATGCCGTGCTTTCGGCGATCGAGGCGGCGCCCTCGGCGCGCGGCTGGGCTGGCGCGCTGGTGCGCTACGAACTGTTGCTGCTTTCGGAGCTGGGTTTCGGCCTCGATCTCGCATCCTGTGCGGCGAGCGGCGCGGTCGAGGATCTGGCGTGGGTCAGCCCCAAGAGCGGCCAGGCAGTGTCGCGTGAAGCCGGGGCACCCTATGCCGATCGTCTGCTGCCGCTGCCGCGGTTCCTGCTGGCGGGCGGCGAGGCGGGGTGGGACGATGTGCGACAGGCGCTGCGCCTGACCGGCTTTTTCCTCGAACGCGATCTGTTGTCCGGCCCTCGCCGATCGGTGCTCGATGCGCGCGAGCGGCTGCTGGGCCGGGTCAGGCGGCTTGCCGAGGGCTGACCCTGCTGGCATGGGCTGCAGCAATTCCCGCACTGGAGGATGTTGCCCATGCTGATCGCGCTGTTGCCCGGAGACGGGATCGGACCCGAAGTGATCGTCGAGGCCCGGCGCGTGCTCGATGCGGTGTGCGGCGATGCGCTCGCCTATGAGGAGGCGCCGGTCGGCGCGGCCGGTTATCGTGCGGAGGGGCACCCGCTGCCGCCGGCGACGCTCGCTCTGGCCAAGCGGGCGGATGCGGTGCTGTTCGGCGCGGTCGGCGATCCGTCGTGCGACGGGCTGGAGCGCCATCTGCGCCCCGAACAGGCGATCCTCGGCCTGCGCAAGGAACTGGCGCTGTTCGCCAATCTGCGCCCCGCCAAGCTTTTCCCCGAACTGGCGGACGCTTCCGCGCTGCGGCCCGAGGTAGCGAAGGCCATCGATCTGATGATCGTCCGCGAAACCAATGGCGACGTCTATTTCGGCGAGAAGGGCATCCGCACCACGCCGGCCGGTCGCC